>JBBQEU010000018.1:0-36332 GCA_038321235.1 Acidimicrobiales bacterium
ACGCTGATCGCCCGCAGGTCAGCCTGCTCCGAGGCGATACGCCCGAGTGGAAGCTCTGGTCACTCGTCGCCGATCTCGCCGACCGCCTCAGGCCAGATTCCTGGATCCTGATCGGCGGGCAGATGGTCGCCCTCCACCTCCACCTCGCCGGCGCTACGCCTGGCCGCACGACCACCGACGTCGACATCGTTGCCGACGTCCTCACCGCACGCGCCTCGTTCCATGCGTGCAAAGCCGCCGCCCGAGACATGGGCCTCGATGCGCAGCCATCGATCACGGGTCAGATCTTGCACCGGTTCAGTGGGCCAGCAGGCCAGCTCGATCTGATGGTTCCCGACCACCTGCCGACACGGCTCACGAACCAGTTCACGAAGCCGGTTCCCGTGGCGGTGCCCGGCGGGCAACGCGCTCTCGATCGTCGAATCGCCGTGGATGTCACCACCGAGTTCGGACCAGCGTCGATCCCGGTGCCCGACCTCCTTGGCGCGCTCGTCTTGAAAGCTCGAGCAGCGGTTTCGACAACGAGAGACCGCGATCGACACCGCGTCGACCTTGCTCAACTCGCAGCCATCATCGATGACCCGATCGACGCGCTGGAGAGCCTCGACACCAAAGAGAAGAAGTATCTCCGCCGGGTGCAAGTCACCGAGGACCCCACGATGTCACCGTGGCTCGAGATGAACGACCGCACCCGCCAGCGCGCGATCGACGCATGGTTCACACTGACCGAAGGGTGACCTCGGTCAGCCCAGCGTCGGGTCGAGCAGCTCTGCGGCCTTTCGAGCGGTGTCCGATGGTCGGTGACCGAGGCTCCTGACATATCCAGCGGTCGTCGATGGATTGGAGTGGCCGACGTGGCGAGCGACGTCAGCGAGATCCATCCCACCGTCGGCATACAGCGCCGTCACCACGGTTCGTCTGCCGCTGTGGCTGGCGAGCCCGATCGGGTCGATGCCGGCAGACTTCGCCGCACGGGCGATCTCCTTGGTTACCGACTGGCGGTTCGGCAGCCCGCCGTGGGTTGACGTGAACACCAACGACACGACCTGAGCGTCGTAGCGATGCTCGGGCCAGGCATCACCCATCCGCTCGCACTCGACCTGCTGTTCTGCTCGGCGTTGCCTGAGTCGCTCGATCGACACCGG
The DNA here is from genome assembly GCA_038321235.1 of Acidimicrobiales bacterium. GTDB lineage: Bacteria > Actinomycetota > Acidimicrobiia > Acidimicrobiales > Ilumatobacteraceae > Sva-07. The sequence goes on from JBBQEU010000018.1 coordinate 1,146, forward strand.
AGCAAGGTAATGCACCCCCTCGGCGCCTGAGGTCTTCGTTGAGCTGAGCGCGTTGCCGATCGACGTCGAGTAGGAGAGGCCACGCCGGACCGTTGCGGTGCCGGCGTCGAGGTCGAGGTCCTCCCATGCCAAGCCGAGCACTTCGCTGACGCGCCATCCCTGGCAGAACAACAAGGTCACCGCAGCGCCGAGTCGCAACGGTTCGGCGGCACGGACCAGCGCCTTGGCTTCTGCGGGAGACAACGCTCGTCCAGCCTCGACTCGCTTCGCCTTCGGGGCCTTGACGGGGTCGAACGGGTTCGACGCGATCAATCCGAACTTCACGGCTTCGCCGAACGACTGCTGACAGACCTTTCGGCAGTTGAGCACCGTGAACGGCGCATACCTGTCGAGCAGCTTCGACTGCCATGCGGTGATCGTCTCGGCGCCCACCTCGACAACGGCAAGCCCACCGATGTCGTCGGCCAGATAGCCGGCGAAGCGTCGGTAACTGTCGAAGGTCGAGGTCTTCACCTGATGACGTGCAACCGAGTCCAGCCACCACTCGATGAGCTCCGCAACGGTGGTGTCGCGTGAGAACCGGCTCCCGACCTTCGGTGCCACCTCGATCTCGGCGAGCTTCTCGTTTCGCCGCGCCTCCACCTGCACACGTGTCGCTGCCGAGACGCGCTTGGTCGTGCCGGCAACGTCGCGATACGTGGCACGCCACATCCCCGTGCGGACTCGGCCACCCTTTCCGTACGTCCCGGCTCGAAATACACCGAGCCGTCACCGTTCGAATTCTTGGAGACGACAGCAAATTCGTGGTCATCGGACCCGATTCGCTTGCCGCGAAGGTTGTTTCGGCACGGCGTCACCCCCCACCACCTTGCTGGGTGACTTCACCAACCAAGGTGGTGGAGTAACCGGTGGAGTAACGCTACCCCGTGGTGGAGTAACCGGTGGAGTAACACTCCAGCAACGATGACGCACGTCGACGCATCTCAGCGGACGTTTCACCTGGTCAGAAGCCCGTTTTCCGGACGTTCGCAGATTTCGCCGAACGTCCGGAAACCGATTGGTGGAGCTAAAGGGAATCGAACCCTTGACCTCGTCATTGCGAACGACGCGCTCTACCAACTGAGCTATAGCCCCAAGGGCGAACCGGAGTGTAGCGCCCGGCACCGCGGACGACGCCGGTGACCGACCCGACCGGAGATCGACCCCTCAGCGCTGTTCGAGCCAGCCGTCGCCCCAGCCAGCAGACTCACGCTGGCGGAGTTGGGCGAGCAGGTACACGTAGCCACACAGGGCCAAGAACGACAGCGCGAACACGTACAGCAGCACGGTCGACGAGGTGGTGGCAGCAAGGAACAACGTGCATGCCGTTGTGACCACGAGCAGGAACAGCACGTTGCTGCGTCGACGGCGAACATCAGAGCGAGCGACGCCCGAGCCGTGCGGGCGCTCCATGTGGGTCTGTCGATGCGCTGGCTCGTGGTCCCCGTGTGAGCGGAACGAGGCCTGCGCCGCACGATTCGCAGTGTCTGCGGCGCGGGGTCCGCCGGTTCGCTGGCGAGTGGCGGTCGAGCCATGAAGTGCTGCCTGGCGATGGTGCGGGTGCCCGGGACGCCCAGCTGCGGCGGGACGTTGGAGCGGTGACGGGACCAGCGGGCGACCGAGCGTGCGCATGCGGGGGCTCGACGTGCTCTGCAACGTGCTGAGCTGGCGACGGAAGTCGGTCACCGACGAATTGGGCCGGTTGTCGATGCGAGATCGCAACATCGGCGGGATCAGGACTGCCGCCCAAGCGGCAGCCACGACGAGGAGAACGAGTTGGGCCATGAGTCAGAGTGGAGTCAGAGTGAAGTCAGAGTGGAGATGATGTAGTCGGTTCGAGCGATGGATCTGGTTGACCAGATCGGTTGTGTGACGATTCTACGACGATTGTGACGACGAACGCAATCATGGGTGAGACGTCGGTCACGTGGGGGAGCCGTCGTTCGCGCCGTCACCGCGTCGATAGACACCCGATCGGCCGCCCGTTTTTTCCCACAGCGCCAGTTCGCCGATCACCATTCCACGGTCCGCCGACTTGCACATGTCATAGACCGTGAGCGCCGCAGTGCTGCAGGCATGGAGGGCTTCCATCTCGACGCCGGTGCGGTCGACCGTGTCGACGTGCACCTCGATCGCCACGAAGTCGTCGCCGATCTCGAAGTTGATCGACACCGCCCCGACCAGCAAGGGATGGCACAGCGGGATCATGTCGGACGTGCGCTTGGCGGCCTGGATGCCGGCGACACGGGCCACCGAGAGCACGTCGCCCTTCTTCACCTCGCGGTTGGCAATCGCCGCAGTGGTCTCCGGCTTCATGAAGACCTTGCAGCGAGCGACAGCACGCCGGTGGGTGGGCTCCTTGGGGGTCACGTCGACCATGCGGGCGCGGCCGAGCGGGTCGAGGTGGGTGAAGGACAGATCGCTCATGTGGCACCGCACGCTAGCCCGCCTGTTCCGGTGCGGGTGAGCCGGGCGTGTTGCGTCCGGCCCGACCCGGGTACGGTCGCCGACATGACAGACGCCAGCTCCGCATCGTCGCCGACGGAACTCCCGTACGACCCCCACACCCATCTGCGCACCGACGCCGTCCAGTTCATCGGTCTCGTCACCACGCACGGTTTCGATCACCCCGTGCCGTCGTGTCCCGACTGGAATCTGGGCGACCTCGCTTGGCATCTCGGCAACGTGTGGAACCGCTGGGGTCGCATCGTCTCCGAGGGAATCACCACACTCGACGGTGTGCAGGCGATCGAGCGGCCGGTGCGGCCGTCGGACGAGCTGTTGATCGATTGGGTGACCGCCGCGCACACCTCGGTGTTCTCGGCGTTGGCGCGAGCGAGCGACGACACCGAGGTGTGGACGTGGACGGGCTCGAATCAACCCGAGATCTGGGTGGAACGGCGGATGACGCAGGAGACCGCCATGCACCGCTGGGACGCGTCGAACGCTGTGGGCATTCCCTACGAGATTCCGGTCGCTGTGGCCGCCGACGGCATCGACGAGTTCCTGATGTGGTTCGCCGACCACCGCCGCCCCGATGCCGAGCCGGTCGGCGGCAGCGTGCACCTGCATTGCACCGACACGGACTCCCGAGTCAATGAAGGTTCCGACGACCGCTCGGCATCGGGCGGTGAATGGCTGGTGAAACGTCTCGACGAGTCAGGCATCGAGTTCACACGCGAGCACGCGAAGGGCGACGCGGCTGTCCGGGGGCGGGCCAACGATCTGCTGCTGTGGCTGTGGCGCCGAGAGGCCGGACCGGTCGAGATCCTCGGCGACACCGCCATAGCCGAACGCTTCCGCGCCTTCCCCGACCTGTGAAATGAAACTGACGGGTCTGAGCCCTCAGTTTCGTTCCAGCTCCGCTTTGGTCAGCCGCCGATCTGGCTCATCGACTTGCCCGGCCGGATGAAGTTGACCTGGTTGATTCGGTGCCCCGCCCATTTCGTGGCGACCGCAGCCTCGATCCGCACGGCAAGCTGATCGTCGGTCTCACCGGAGCGCATCGCGGCGAGCAGATCGAACTCCTTCGTGGCGAACAAGCACGTGCGGAACTGCCCCTCGGCGGTGAGCCGGACCCGGTCGCAGTCGCCGCAGAACGGCTTGGTGACCGTGGGGATCACGCCGATCGTGCCGCGCCCGTCGAGATAGCGGAACCTGTCGGCCGGCGCTGCGCCGCGGGCGGGCAGTTGTTCGAGCGGATGCACGGCGTGGATCGCAGCAACGATCTCGTCCTGGCCCACGACCTTGTCGTTCATCCAGTGGCCGTCGGCGTCGAGCGGCATGAACTCGATGAAGCGCACCTCGACGTCATGGGTGCGGCCGTACTCGGCGAGCGCCACGATCTCGTCATCGTTCACGCCGCGTTCGACGACCGCGTTGATCTTGACCGGCGCGAAACCGGCTTCCTTCGCCGCCTCGATCCCGTCGAGCACGTGCTCGAGTTCGTCCCGTCGCGTCATCTGCTGGAACCTGGCGCGGTCGAGCGTGTCGAGGCTGATGTTCACCCGACGCAACCCGGCATCGCGCAACGTCTGGGCGACCAGGCGCATCGTGGCGCCGTTGGTGGTCATCGCCAGATCGACCGGGCCGGCCGGACCTTCGATCGCCGCCAGCTTCTCCACGAGCACCGGCAGGTGCGCCCGCACGGTTGGTTCGCCACCGGTGAGACGAATGCCGCGCACGCCGTAGCGCTGCACGAAGATGCGGGCGAGGCGCTCGATCTCCTCGAACGTCATCACCTCCGAACGCGGGAGCCAGTTCATTCCTTCCTCTGGCATGCAGTAGGTACAGCGGAAGTTGCAGCGGTCGGTGATCGAGATCCGGAGATCCTCGATGAGGCGCCCGAACGGATCGATCAGCTCCTCGTGCGTGCGATCACTCCCCCAAGACATTCGACCAGCCTATTGACGAACTCTCGGTTCCCCGAGTCAGGCGTCGCCGTGGAGAAGGAGTGCCGCGACATCGGCGCCGGCGGGGATGCCATCGCCGTCGGGCACGACTGCCATCGCGTCCGCCAGTGCGGTTGCCGCGAGTTGATGACTGCCCTGCGCCCCGACTGGACGCACGTGGAACCGCCCGTCGTCGGCGAATTCGCCGTTGACCCGCACGAAGTGAACCTTGCCGTCGGGCTGCCGGTCGAGCGGCACATCGGTCACTGCCACAATGCTCGTTCGCGTGAGGCGACGGTGGCCCATCATGCGACGCAAGGCCGGACGAGCGAGCAGCTCGAAGCTCACCAGCGAACTGACCGGGTTGCCTGGCAATCCGAAGATCGGTGTGCCGTCGAGCCGCCCGAACGCGAACGGCTTGGCCGGCTTGATCGCGATCTGCATCCAGGTCATGTCAGCGACGCGACCGAGCACTGCCTTCACGACGTCGTAGTCGCCCATCGACACCCCGCCGCTCGACACGATCGCATCGCAGTCGACAGCGGCCGACCGCAACACCCGCTCCAACTCGGCCTCGTCGTCGCGAACCACACCGAGATCGACGACCTCGCAACCGGCGTCGGCGAGCAAGGCGGCGAGCATCGTCTTGTTGCTCTCGCGGATCTGACCGAGTTCCAGCGGCGAGCCGTCGTCGACGAGTTCATCACCCGTCGACAGCACAGCGACCCGCGCCCGGCGATAGGCGACGACGCTCCGGGCATTGACACTCGCCAACACCGCATCGACCGCGGCGGTGATACGGGTGCCGACATCGAACAGTTGGTCGCCGAGACGCACGTCGTCGCCGGCTCGACGAATCGAGGCGCCGACGGGCACAGCACGCCCGAGCCGAACCCGGTCGTCGCCGACACGTTCGGAATCCTCGACCATCACGACGGCGTCAGCGCCGACTGGCATCGGCGCTCCGGTCATGATCCGGATGGCCTGACCCGCTCCGAGCGGCCGCGACGGTGCAGCACCGGCGGCGATCTCGTCGACGACGTCGAGGACGACCGGCACGTCGGAGACGTCCGAGGCGCGTACGGCGTAGCCATCGACCGCAGTGTTGTCGAACGGCGGCACCACCTCGGCAGCCACCACCGATTCGGCAAGCACGAGACCGATCGCGGCGGACCGCTCGACCTCGACCGGGTCGAGCGGCGGGCACGATTCCAGCACGAACGCCTGCGCATCTTCCAACGGAGTCACGAACGCAACGTACCGGACCGCCGCTTCGAGCCGACAGGCCTAGCCTGGATCGGCGTGTCCGACGCTCTGACCGCCTTCCCTTCCGACGGCTACACCGCTCGCTGGCGAACGTGGGACCACGAACACCTCGAGACGATGACCCTGCGCTGGGAGAACGAAGGCTGGACGGCCACGGGCGAAGTCGGCCGCGAGGCGATCACATACGTGATCCGCGTGTCCGCGAGCTGGCAGGCCCGTCAGTTCCTGTTGTTCCGCGACCTCGATGAACCCGACCTGTGGCTCGGCGCCGACGGCACCGGCCGATGGGGTGAGATGAACGGCGCCCACCGCCACGACCTGGCGGGCTGCACCGACATCGACCTGCCGGTCACGCCGTTCACCCAGTCGATCCCGATCCGACGGCTGGCGCTCGAGGTCGGCGGCGATGCAGAGGTGACCGCCGCAGCGATCGACGTCGGGACGCTCGGCATCGTGACCATCCGACAACGGTACGAACGACTCACCGCTCGTGGGTTCCGACGCACGAACCTCGAGAGCGGTGACGCCGTCGAGTTCGACGTCGACACCTACGGCCTCGTCCACGACGAGCCCGACGCGTTCCGCCGCCTCTGAGACATCACCCGCCACAGCGCCCGATGGGACAACGCTGGTCTGACCCGTGTTGTCCCATCGCCCACTCAGAGGTGGAGGCGCTGAAGGAACTCGCGCAGGTCGGGTCCCAACTCGGGGTTCTGGAGCCCGATTTCGATCGACGCAGTGAGGAATCCGAGTGGCGTCCCGGTGTCGAGGCGGCTCTCGTTGGCGACCACCGCGTGGAACGGAGCGCGGGCGGCCTGCGCACGCAGCGCGTCGGTGAGCTGGAGCTCGCCGCCGCTGCCGGGAGTGAGCGCCGCGATCTCGTCCCACGCATCGGCGGTGAGCACGTAGCGACCGGTCAGGATGAAGTTGCTCGGTGCGTCGTCGGGCGACGGCTTCTCGACCAGGTCGCGCACCGGGATCACGCCGTCGTGAGTCAGCTCACCCGCCGGATCGATGACGCCATAGGAGCTGACCTGCTCGCGGGGCACGTTCACCACGGCGACGACGCTGCCCTCGGTTGCGGCGCACACCCCGTTCATCTGGGCCAACACCGCCGAGCTCGACATCAGTTCGTCGGGCAACAGCACGGCGAACGGCTCGTTGCCGACGGCCTCGCGGGCACACCCAACGGCGTGACCGAGACCCTTCGGGTCGTCCTGGTACACGATGTCGACGCGCCAGTCGCGCCCGATCGACCGCAGCCGCTCGGCGGTCGCGGACTTGCCCTTCGCCTCGAGCGCGTCGAGCAACGCCTCGTCGGGGGCGAAGTACGCGTCGATGGCAGGCTTGGATCGACTACTGACGATCACGATGTGATCGCAGCCAGCGCCGAGTGCCTCGTCGATCACGATCTGGATCGCCGGCTGGTCACCGATCGGGAACAATTCCTTGGGGACGGCTTTGGTGGCCGGGAGGAATCGAGTCCCCAGACCAGCCGCGGGAATGACAGCACTGCGGACCTGCATGGGTCGGACGATATCCTTTTGCGTTCGATGCCAACCTACGTCTACAAGTTCGTCGAGACCGGTGAGACCATCGAGGTCCAGCAGGGCTTCCACGACGACAACCTCACCGAGATCGCCCATCCCGACTCCGGCGAGGTCCTGCCGGTCAAGAAGGTCTTCACCCCGGTCGGCGTCACCTTCAAGGGATCCGGCTTCTTCAAGACCGACAACCGGGGCAAGAAGCCAGCCTCGACGACCCCAGCGTCGTCCACCACGGGCGAATCGAAGAGCTCGAGCTCCGACAGCGGCTCGTCCTCGAACGAGAGCTCGTCGGCCGCGACGAAGTCGGACAGTGCGAGTTCGAAGGGTTCTGGTTCGGGCGGTTCTGGTTCGAGTGGTTCTGGCTCGGGCGGTTCTGGTTCGGGCGGTTCTGGTTCGAGTGGTTCTGGTTCGGGCGGTTCGTCGTCGAGCCCGAAGTCGTCGAGCCCGAAGTCGTCATCAGACAGCTGACGTTCGCGCCGCGGCGTCGATAGCGTCGATTCCGACCGACTCCCTCCGATCGCCCACCGATCCGAGGAGACACCAATGCACGTCGCGGCCAGAGCCCGACTCGTCCTCGCCCGTCGTCCCTGGATCTACTGGGTCGTCGTGGCCGCACTCGCCGCCGCCGTCGCCTTCTCTGTCCGCAGCGAGATGGCCTCGATCGCCGCCCAACGCGAGACCTGGGGTTCCACCCGCTCGGTGCTGGTGGCCCGTCACCAGCTCGAACCGGGCGATCCGATCACCGCTGACCTCGTCAGCCTGCCGTTGGCCGCACTCCCCGACGACGCGCTGACCAACGTCTCCGACGGCGTCGTGCGCCAGCGCGTGGCCGCCGGCGAGGTGTTGACCCGACTCGACGTGACCAGCCGTCCCGGACCGGCCGCGCTGGCCGAACCGGGCAGCGTCGTCGTCGCGCTGTCCGACCCGCTCGCTCGCAACGTCGTCGTCGGACTGAGCGTCCAGGTGACCGCGGACGGCCTCGTGGTGGCCGACGTAGCCCGGGTGACCGGCGTTGTCGACGACGTGGTCTTCGTGGCGGTCAGCGCAGGCGAGGCGCCAACCGTGGCAGCCGCAGCGCAGCAGGGCATCGCGAGCCTGCTGTATCTCCCGTGAATCCGTTACTCGTGGTGTCAGACACCGGGAGTAACAGTTTCACCTGATGCCGGTGGTGACCACGATCAACACGACCACGCCGAGAGCGATGCGGTAGATCACGAACGGCATGAAGCTGTGCGTCCGCACGATCTTGAGTGTGCCCCACACCGCGAGCCAGCCCGACAGGCCCGAGGTGATGATGCCGACGATCAGCGGCACGACGAGCCCGTCCGGGATGCCGTCGGCGATCAACCCGCCGAACTTGAAGACGACGGCACCGAAAATCACGGGAATCGACATCACGAAGCTGATCCGCACCGCCGCCTCGCGGTCGAAGCCGAGAAACCGTGCGGCGGTCATCGTGATGCCCGACCGAGATGTCCCCGGGTTGAGCGCCAACGCCTGCGCCGCGCCGACCAGCAACGCGTCCTTCGCACGGAACTCCTCGACCTTGCGTCGACCGAGCGTACGGTCTGCGATCGCAAGGAGGATGCCGAACCCGATCAGCGAGATGGCGATGATCGTCGGCGTGCCGAGGCGGGAGTCGATCTGGTCCTCGAACAACGCTCCGACCGCGGCCGCCGGCAGCGTCGCCAGCACGAACAGCCACGCCAGCTTGCCGTCGGCGGTGGGCGGCACCTTGCGGGCGAATACCAGCTTGGAGCCCTCGACGACGTACGTGGTCACGTCGCGCCAGAAGTAGCCGACCACGGCGACGAGCGTGCCGAGGTGCAGGGCGACGTCGAACGACTTCTTGATCGACGGGTCGAGTTCCTGCCACCCGGCGAACCACGGCACGAGCAAGAGGTGGCCGCTCGAGGAGATCGGCAGGAACTCAGACAGACCCTGCACGATCCCGAGGATGATCGCCTGATAGATCGGCACGGCCGCCCTGTCTACACCCCGACCCGGTCGAATCGACGATTACAACAGGGGTCAGACCCGCGATGTAATCCACCGCCGACCAGAAGGCAGCAACAGGAATGGTTACAACGCGGGTCTGACCCCTGTTGTAATGCTGGGCACGATGCGGGCGGTCCAGGGGCGAGGTTCGTCCCAGTGGTGGCCGATCACCTCGGCGGTTGCGAGCGAGGCGAGGAACTCCATCGGGGTGTCGAAGTCGGCCATCTCCACGAACGCTGCGCCCAGCGCGTCGGGCACGTGCCCATCGCTGCCGGCGCCACCGACGATGCCGAACTCGTCGGCGAACTCGGCAGCTCGACGGTTCAGGCTGGTCAGCGATGTCTTGGCATTGAGGACCTCGACGGCGTCGATCAGATCGGCTTCGGCCAACTCGTAGAGCGCTGCTTCGCTCATGTTGCGACGCATCGGATCGAACGGGTGCGGAATGTAGACCACACCACCCTGGTCGCGGATGGCCTTCGCCGCATCGAGGTGAGTGATCCCCGTCGGCATCCGTTCGGTGAGGAACAACCCGATGATCTCGCCCGCCGCGGTGCGCAGTTCCTCGCCGATGATCACCCGGCAGGCCAAACGGTCGCACAATTCGACGGCGCCGTCGATGGCGTTGTGGTCGGTGATGCACACCACGTCGAGCCCGCTTGCCTCGACGGCTGCGGCGAACTCATCGGGGGTCGTCGTCGAGTCGCCGCTCCACATCGTGTGGGTGTGCAGGTCGACACGGACCCGACCTGCCAACTGTGGCGCAGCGAGATGGGGGTGCCGGACGATCGCCTCGGGTGACGCAGCTCCCATCGCCGGACCGGTCCCTCAGGAACCCGACATGGTGACGTCGCGGATCACGAGGCTCATGCCCGCCGATCGCATCGGCAGCCACTCGAGGTCGCCGCCGATCTCGACGATGTCGAGCAACATCCGCTGCAGCGTGGAGGCAATCGTGATCTCGCGCACCGGCGCACCGACCGTGCCATTCGAGATGAGGAGCCCGGCGGCGCCGGTGGAGAAGTCGCCGCTGATCGGATTGACCCCGGAGTGCAGACCTTGCATCTGCTGCACGAGCAGGCCGTCGTCGACGTCGGCGATCAACTCCTCCTGTGTCCGCGTCCCCGGCACGAGCGACAGCGCCAGACAGCCGACACCGGGCGTACCGGCGAAGCCGCCGCGGGTGGCGTTGCCGGTCGACACGGTGCCCGCACGGCGAGCGCTATACGAGTTGTGAACGAACTGGCGGAGCACGCCGCCTTCGATCAGCACGTTGCGACGCGCTGCGAGGCCCTCACCGTCGACATCCGTGGCCGTGTACGCCTTCGGGTTCGTCGGGTCGTCGACCATCGTGACCGACGGAGCTGCGACGGTCTCGCCAATGCGGTCACGGAACAGCGAACGTCCCTTCACCACCGCCTCACCATTGAGGGTCGAGGAGATCACGCCGATGAATTGGGCGGTCACGAACGGATCGAGCACCACGGTCACCCGTCGGCTCGGAGGCTGCGTCGCGCCGAGCAGACGTGTGGCGCGGTCAACGGCCTCGCGAGCCGCACGCTCGAGATCGAACTCCTCCGGAGTGCGACCAACCGAGAACCCGAACCCGGTCTGGGTCTCGGCGTCGTCGCCCTCACCCTCGTCGGCCAACGTCGACACCGACACGTAACACCCGTTCTCGCGACCAGACATCCGGATGCCCGTCGTGGAGGCCACCGCAGATTCGCCGGACGCATCTGCGTAGTTCGAGTCGTCGACCCGCACTCGTGGGTCGGCACCCGACGCCAGCTTCTCGAGTTCCTTTGCGAGATCGATCTTGGAATCGGTGGGGTACTCGGCGAGCTCGTCGTTCCACAGCGTCTGAGCGGTCACGGCGACCCCGTCGGGCTCGGCCAGCGCCGCCCATTCGTCGACCGTGCCGAACTGCACGTTGTCGCGGGCCTCGGCCAGCACCTCGCGAATCGCGTCCTCGTCGAGGGTGCCCGCGTACGCGAAGCCGGTTCGGCCATCTCGGATCACCCGGATCCCGATGCCTTCACTCTGGGCCGACACGAAGTGCTCGACATCGCCCTGGTAGATCCGCACCTCGGTCTCGCCGCCACGGGCGACGAACGCCTCGATCTGTTCACCAGACGTTGCCTGCTCGACCACCCGGTCGGCGACCGCCTGCAGCTCGCTCTCGAACCCGCTCACGAGCAGCCTCCGAGTGTTACTCGTGGTGTCTGACACCATGAGTAACGGTTCACGCGGTGCCGCCGACGGTGAGCGACTTCACCCGCAGGGTCGGCTGACCGTCGCCGACCGGCACACCTTGTCCGTCCTTGCCGCAGGTGCCCGGGCTGCCCATGGCGAAATCGTTGCCGAGCATGTCGATGTCGGCAAGCACCTTCGGGCCGTTGCCGATCAGGTTGCCATCTCGCAGCGGTTCGGTGATCTCGCCGTTCTCGATCAGGTACGCCTCGGTCATGCCGAACACGAAGTCGCCCGATGCGGTGTTGACCGAACCGCCACCGAGCTTGGCGACATACACGCCGTTCGGTGTCGAGGAGATGATGTCGTCGGGATCGTCGGGACCGTCGAGCACGAACGTGTTGGTCATGCGCACCATCGGGAGATGCTGGTAGCTCTGGCGGCGGCCATTACCCGACTGCGGGCGACCCTCCTTCCGCGCACGCAGGTAGTCCCACATGTAGTCGGTGAGGATGCCGTCCTCGATCAACACGTTGCGCTGGGTGATGTGGCCCTCGTCGTCGAAGCCCAGCGTGCCCCACTCCCCCGGCATCGTGCCGTCGTCGACGAGCGTGACCAACGGCGATGCCACCTGCTGGCCGACCTTGCCGGCGTACACGCTCGCGTCCTTCTGGATGTGATCGGCTTCGAGGCCGTGCCCGCACGCCTCGTGGAACAACACCCCACCGGTGCCGTGCTTGATCACGACCGGCATCGCACCCGACGGGGCCGGCCGGGCGCGCAGCTTGGCGATCGCTTGACGTGCGGCTTCGCGAGCGAGCTCCTCCACGTCGACCTTGTCGAAGATCTCGAAGCCGACCGTGTGACCCATCGACTGATATCCGGTCTGCATGCCGGTGTCACCGTCGGCGACGGCGCTGATGCGAAGCAGCGTGCGAACGATCTCGTCGTCGGTGAGCACGCCGTCGGTGTTCGCGACCAGTACCTGTTTGCGGCTGTCGCCGTACCCGGCTGACACCTGCACGATCTCGGGCCCGAAGGATCGGGCGGCCTCGTTCATCCGCTCCAACAGTTCGACCTTGGCGGCTTTGGCGACCGAGTCGGGGTCGCGTTCGACGATGTTCGGGCGGTGAGGCGCCGACGGCGTGAGCGCAATCGTGCGAACCCCGCCGCCGCCCTGCTTCGCTGCTGCTGCCGCTGCTGACGCTGCTGCAGTCAGCCCCGTTTCGGACAGGTCCGAGGTGTAGGCGAACCCGGTCGCCTCGCCGGCGACGACACGGATGCCAGCGCCGCGATCGCGGCCGCTCGACACCTGTTCGATGCGTCCGTCGTCGAGGCCAGCGGACGTCGACCGTTTGTCCTCGGCGTACACCTCGGCAAACTCGGCACCTGCGCTCACAGCGCCGGCGAGTACTCGTTGCAGGACATCTCGTTCGATCACCCGACCGAGCCTACGTTCGAGATGTGCTCGGGACCGTCCCCAGGCACATCTCGAACAGCACCGCCAACTGAGCGTCACGACGCTCCCAGTCGCCGCCTTGTTAGCGTGGTCGAAGTGAATCTCGAAACAGGCATGCGTGGCGACGCCAAGCTCGTGGTCACCGACGCCGACACGGCGCTGGCGCTCGGCTCGGGCATCGTCGAGGTCCTCGGGTCGCCGCGACTGGTCGCGCTGTGCGAGGAGGCCTGTTGCAACGCGATCAGCAACGCGCTCGGTGACGGCACCACCTCGGTCGGCATGCGGATCCAGTTCGACCACCTCCAGCCCACACCCATCGGCGCCGAGGTGATCGCCGAGGCGGTGCTCGAGAAGATCGACGGTCGGCGACTGAAATTCACCGTGTCTGCCTCCGACCCAGGAGGCCTGGTCGCAGCCGGCAAGATCACCCGCGTCATGGTCGACCTCGACCGCTTCATGTCCAAGTGCTGCGACACCTGAGCCTCACGCGCTGACCGCGCTCTCCCCTCGGCCCACGACTCCGCAGCTGAAATCCGGCAGGAAACGTTCGCTACACGATCGATAGCTGCCGGATTTCGGCCAAGAATTTCGGAGAGTGCGTCAGGCGAGATTGCTGGTGCGGGGGTAGACGTCGCCGGGGTCGGTGAGGACGTTGACCAGATACGGCACGCCGCTGGCGAAGGCACGGTCGAGCGCCGGGCCGATCTCGGCGGGCGACGACACGGTCTCGCCGCCACCACCGAGCGCCTTCACGACGTCGTCGTAGCGCATCTCGGGTTGCAGGTCGCACGCCATGTCCCAGCCGTAGATCGCCTGCATCGGATGCTTCTCCAAGCCCCACATCCCATTGTTGCCGACGATCATCACCACCGGCAGACCATGCCGTACGAGTGAATCGACGTCCATCAGGCTGAAGCCAGCGGCGCCGTCACCGAGCAGCAACACCACCTGCGAGGACGGCCGCACGACACGGGCAGCGATGGCGTACCCCAGCCCGTTGCCCAAGCAGCCGTACGGCCCGGTGTCGAGCCAACCACCCGGTTCGAACACCTCGATGAACTTGCCGGCATACGACGCGAAGTCGCCACCATCGCAGATCACGACCGCGTCACGCTCGAGGCGTTTGCGCAGCTCACCGTAGATCCGGCTCGGTTTGATCGGATCGTCGTCGGCCTCCATCAACGCCACCTCGCCCGCCGTCGCGGCCGACTCGGCACCACGCAACTCCGAGATCCAACCGGTGTGATCGACCCGGTCGCCGGCGTAGTCGGCCAAACCGCGCAGAACGAGTCGGAGGTCGCCGACCACCGTGAGCGCGTCGAGGTGACCCGCACGCTGCGACTCGGCGTCGACAGCGTGCGCGACGGTGGCGGAGCCGAACGTGCCGAACCCGAGGCGGAAGTCGAGCGGCGTGCCCAGCACCACGACCACATCGGCGCGCTGCTTCAGCAGGCCCCGCGTGCGCAGGAATGCGAGGTCGTGGTCGGCAGGCAGCAGCCCCCGACCCATACCGTTGAAGAAGCACGGCACCCCGAGGTGCGCCGCTGCCCCGGCGAGTTCCGCCCAGGCACCGTCCCAGTACACGTCGGAGCCGACCAGGAACGCCGGGCGCTCGGCACCGGCCACCAGCGCAGCGAGCACGGCCACAGCCTCGTCGTCGGGCGCGGCACCCATCCCGTCGCACGAACCGACGTCGGGCACGTCACCGGTGGACGGACCGAACACGTCGAGCGGGAAGTCGAGGAACGTCGGACCGCGATGTGGCTCGATCGCCAACCGGACCGCCTCGTGCACCATGGCGCCAGCCTGCTGGGGATCGGTGACAGTGCCTGCCATCTTGGTGATCGACGACACGATCGGCACGTGGTCGAGTTCCTGCAGCGAGCCGGCACCCCAGCGACCCTGAGGGGCGCGACCTCCGAGCACCACGACCGGCGAGCCGTTGAAATACGCCGACGTGATCGCCGACACCCCGTTGGTGATCCCCGGGCCAGCGGTCAACGCAGCGAACCCCGGCCGACGAGTGAGCTTTGCGTACGCCTCCGCAGCGAACGTGGCCGACTGTTCGTGACGGGTATCGACCACCCGCATGCCCTGATCGCGCGCGGCGTCGTACAACGGCCAGATGTGGCCACCGTTGAGCGTGAACATCACATCGGTGCCGTACGCGGTGATTGCTGCGACTGCTTGTTGACCAGCGTGCCCCGAAATCTCTGCCATGTCACAAGACCGTAACGCGCGCCTACAGTACGCAATCGATGCAGGTGGCCGACACAGCTCCGGCACCGGTTCGCGAACACCGGATGCACTGGTGGAAGGAAGCGTTGATCGTCGCGGTCTTCTACGGCATCTATTCGTGGACCCGCAATCTGTTCGGCTCCAACGCGATCGCCGCCGACGGCGTACCCGAGCAGGCGTTCACCAACGCCGAACGCATCATCCAATGGGAGCTGAATCTCAACCTGTTCCACGAACAGACGATCCAGGCATGGTTCCTGCCGTACAAGTGGTTCATCCAGTTCTGGAACACCTATTACGGCACGGCGCACTTCATCGTCACGATCGCTGTCTTCGTGCTGCTCTACGTCAAACGCGCCGACGTGTTCCCCCAGTGGCGCAACTCGCTCGCTGCGATGACCGCACTCGCGATCATCGGGTTCGCCTGGTTCCCGCTGATGCCTCCGCGGCTGCTCGACAAGCCGTGCCCGATCCCCGCCGAGATCGCCGAAGTGACCGACGCCCGGATCAGCTACGGCGGCGCCTGCATCGAGAGCGACCTGCGGCCCGACGGTGGATTCGGATTCGTCGACACCCTCGCCGATTTCGGCGGGCCATGGTCGTTCGACTCGCAGACGATGGCCTCGATCTCGAACCAGTACGCAGCCATGCCGAGCATGCACATCGGCTGGTCGACGTGGTGTGCCGTCGCCGTCTGGCCGCTCCTGCGACGCAAGTGGGTCAAGGCGCTCGTGCTGCTGTATCCGGTAGCCACGCTGTTCTGCATCGTGGTCACCGGCAACCACTTCTGGCTCGACGGCGTCGGCGGTCTCATCGCGTTCGGCGGCGGCTCGCTCGTCGGCTGGGGACTCCACCGATGGAACCAGGACCGTCTCGATCGCCGCCACGCCGAACTGATCGCCAGCGCCTGAGCAGAGCGGTTCGTCACAGTGCCACGCATCGGGGGGGCGATCGCCGTATCGTTGAGACGACAATGAGTCAGATGCGTTTGAATCCACTCAACGGTCGGTGGGTGACCATCGTCGCCGAACGAGCCGAACGGCCGACCGATTTCGCCCCACGCGAAAGCAGTGTCGACGACGACCCGTCGCGCCCCTGCCCGTTCTGCCCCGGTCACGAAGAGGCGACACCTGCCGCCATCGAGACGGTGGAGAACGACGGCACCTGGTCGATGCGGGTGATACCCAATCGGTACCCGGCATTCGACGGCGAAGAGGCCTTCTCCGTCCACAACCTCGGCCCGGTGTTCGTGATGGCCGAGGCGAGCGGCATCCACGAGGTGTTCGTCTACACGCCCGACCACAACTCGGGCCTGCACATGCTCGACGACGACCACGCCGCACTGATGATGCGCGTGCTGCGCGACCGCTTCGCCGAGCACGCCGCCACCCCGCAGGTCCGATACACCCAGGCCATCGTGAACCACGGCCGCGAGGCCGGCGCATCGGTCGCTCACCCGCACGGCCAGATCCTCGGCCTGCCGTTCGTGCCCGGCGAAATCCTCGACGAAGAGCGTGCTTTCGCCCGCTTCGCCGGTGGCTGTCTGCTGTGCACCACCGTCGAGGCCGAATTGGCCGCCGGCGAACGTGTCGTGATCGCCACCGACGACGTGGCCGTGATCACCCCGTACTGGAGCGGTGCGCCGTACGAACTCCTCATCGTCCCGCGGCACCACGAGGCGCACCTCCAAGACGCCCCGATCGACAGCCTCGAAGCAGTCGGCCGTGCCATGCGTGACGCGCTCGGGCACCTCAACGCCGCTCTCGGCGACGTCGCATTCAACCTCGGCTTCCACACGGCCCCGCATCAGCACACCGGCCAGTACCACTGGCACATCCACGTGTGGCCGAACCTGGTCACCCAGGCGGGATTCGAACGCGGCACCGGCGTGATGATCAACATCGTCCCGCCTGAACACGCCTGCAACTCGTTGCGTTCGGTCGCCGCGTCGGCCTGACGAACCCGAACCGCCGCCCCAGGATGAACCAGCGATCTTCGAACCCGAGCGAGACTCGTTCGTGGCTGCCCGCAATTGCCGCGAGCCTAGTGCTGGCCCTGGTGATCGGTATCGGAGTTTTCGCCGGGGGCGCCAACCGCAACGTCGACGCCGACGACGCGACCAGCGGCGCCTCACCGGACTCGATCGTCGACCAGGCGACCGAGTCGACGACGGTCAACGCAGCGGTGATCACCGACGACCAGCCTGCGACACCAGTGGTTGCTCCACTCGCATCACCCTTGGCGATGGGGTCCGCTGGCGATGACGTCCGCCGCGTGCAGGAGCGACTCAGCCAACTCGGATTCCAGCCCGGCCCGGCCGACGGTCAGTTCGGCAGCGGCACCCAGCAAGCGGTGTGGGCGTACAAGAAGCTCGTCGGGAACGTCACCTGGGAAGAGTTCGCTCGGCTCGACGACCAGACCGTGGTCACCGACGAGCTGTGGCAGCAGATGTCGCAACCGTCGGTGCAGTTCGTACCCCGGCGGCCCGGCGTTGGCACGCACGTCGAGATGTACCTTCCCCTGCAGGTGATGGCAGTGTTCCGCGACGACCAGCCGATCTTCATCTCGCACATCTCCTCGGGCGAATTGCGCCCCGACGGTCAGCCTGCCACGTTCTGCGAGACCGCCACCTACGACACCGACGAGAACGGCAACCCGTATCCCGAACCCGTCACCAAGCAGGTCTGTGCCGAATCGAAGTCGCCAGGTGGCGTGTTCTCGTTCCGACGCTATTACGACGGCAACCGGGTCAGCCCGCTCGGTGGGATGAAGAACCCGTGGTACTTCAACTACGGCATCGCCATCCACGGAGCGCAGAACGTACCGACGCGGCCGGCATCGCACGGCTGCATCCGGATCTCCAACACGCTCGCCGACGTGTTCCCCGACCTCGTGGAACGTGGCGACCAGGTGTACGTGTGGGGCCACGACGGCAAGGAACCCGAGCAGTACAGCGAGCGCGAGTCGCTCCCATCGTTCAACCGACCCGACCCCGACGCCACCACCACGACCACGTCGACCACCACCACGACGACCACTGCGCCGCCGACCACGACCACGCAGCCTCCGGCGACCACGACGACGGCTGCACCGGCGACCACGCAGCTCCCGGCGACCACGACCACCACGGTCGCGCCGGTCGCGACGCCCTGACGACGAGCCGACCGATCAGCCGGGCGAGCGAGCGGCCAGCCACACCACCGACATCGGGCCGACATCGAGCACGCCCGACGACGTACAGCGTTGCCATGGCTCGTCGGTAGCGGAGATCGCCACCTGCCCGCCTCGGTGACCGCTTCCCCACCATGGGGCAGCGTCGGTATCGAGCACCACATCCCACTCGCCGCCCCACGGGAGCCCGATCTGATAGCCGGGCCTCGGCACCGGTGTGAAGTTGGCGATGCACACGACGGCGGCGGCACCGTCGAGGTCCCAGCGAACGAACGCATACATGCTGTGGGCAGCGTCGTCGGCGTCGAGCCACTGGAAGCCGCCGGGCTCGGTGTCACGCCGCCAGAGCGCCGGCCAGGCATCGGCCACCTCATTGAGGTGGCCGAGCAGGTCGTGCACGCCGCGATGCGCGGGATGGCCGAGCAGGTCCCACGGCAACCAGGACTGATCCGCCCACTCGTCCCACGGCGCCAGCTCCGAACCCATGAAGACCAACGGCGCGCCAGGCAGCGCCCACTGCCAGGCGAACAACGCACGCAGTGCGCCGAAGCGCTGCCACTCATCGCCACCCATCTTCGACAACAGGCTCCCTTTGCCATGTACCACCTCGTCATGGCTCAGCGGCAGCACGAATCGCTCGTCGTAGGCGTAGAGCAGGGCGAACGTCATCTCGTGGTGGTGATGGCGTCGATGCACCGGATCGAACCCGAGGTAGTCGAGCGTGTCGTGCATCCATCCAAGGTTCCACTTGTGGCTGAAGCCGAGCCCGCCTCGGTCGACCGGTCGGGTGACGCCGGGCCATGCGGTCGACTCCTCGGCGATCACCAGCGCCTCGGGGAACTCCTCGGCGACCACGGTCGTCAGTTCCCTGACGAATGCGAGCGCCTCGAGATGCTCGCGTCCGCCGTACTCGTTCGGCGTCCACTGATCGGCCTCACGCGAGTAGTCGAGATAGAGCATCGATGCGACGGCGTCGACGCGCAGCCCGTCGACGTGGAACTCGTCGAGCCAGTACAGCGCATTCGCGATCAGGAAGTTGCGAACCTCGTTGCGGCCGTAGTCGAAGACATAGGTACCCCAGTCGGGGTGCTCGCCGCGTCGCGGGTCGGGGTGCTCGTACAACGCGGTGCCATCGAACCGTCCGAGGCTCCACTCGTCGCGCGGGAAGTGTGCGGGTACCCAGTCGACGATCACGCCGATCCCGCGGCAGTGGAGCGCGTCGACGAATCGTCGCACGCCGTCAGGGTCGCCGAACCGGGCCGTTGGCGCGAAGTAGCCCGAGACCTGATATCCCCACGAACCACCGAACGGGTGCTCAGCGATCGGCATCAGCTCGACGTGAGTGAATCCGAGCGTCGCGACATGATCGGCGAGTTCGGCTGCGAGGCGGTCCCAGGTGTCGACACCGCGACGCCACGAGCCGAGATGCACTTCGTAGATGCGCATCGGTGCCGTCCCCGCGATGACCTGGCCCCGATCACGCATCCAGTCACCGTCACCCCAGTCATGGTCGATCGATGCAGGCACCATGCTGGCATCGCTGGGCGGCCGTTCGGTCTGTCGCGCCATCGGGTCGGCCTTGCGCAACGTGCGCCCATCGGCAGTGACGATCTCGAACTTGTATCGGTGCGCGCTCCGCGCCGCCGGAGCGACCCCGGACCAGATCCCGGTCGGCGCGTCGGTCTCGATGGGATCGAGAGCCTCGGGGGCCCAGTCGTTCCAGTCCCCCACCACGGCGACCGACGCCGCGTTCGGAGCCCACACGGCGAACCGCACCCCGGCGACCTGCCCGTCGGCATCGACGTGCAGCGGCTGCGGTCCGAGCAGCTCCCACAAGCGGCGGTGCGTACCCTCCCCGAACAGGTGTAGGTCGAGGTCGCCGATCGGGCGCGCGATGTTGGCCATCGGCGCCAAGGGTACGGGGTGACAGTAAGGTGCGCGACCGTGCGCGTGTTGATGTTGTCGTGGGAGTTCCCGCCGCGTTCCACCGGCGGGATCGCCGCCCACGTCGCCGGGCTCGGTACGGCGCTGGCACGGGCCGGACACGACGTCGTCATCCTGACCGTCGCCGATCGACCGGCCGAGCTCGGGGCCAAGCCACCCGAGCACGTTCGAGTGCTGCGCGCGATGGTCGATCTTCCATGGCTACCGCCCTCCGAAGCGGTGACCCGCATCGCGTCGGCGAACCACACCGTCACCAAGCTCGCCAGCCGCTTCACCGGTGACCTGGAGGGTTGGCGCCCCGACATCGTCCACGGTCACGACTGGCAGCTCGGATGGGCGGCTGACTCGCTCGCCTTCCGGTACGACGTCCCCTTCGTGCTCACGATGCACGGCACCGAACGGGTGCGTCACGGCGGCCAACTCCCGCTCGGTCACCCCACCGACATCAACTCGATCGAGTGGTGGCTGGCGTTCCAGGCCGACCGGATGATCTCGCCCACCCGATTCATCGTCGAGCAGTTGATCACCGGGTTCGAGCTCGCCGAGGAGCATGTGGCGCACATTCCCAATGGCATCGACCCCGAGCAGTGGCGGCCCGCCGACCGCCGGAATGCACCGACCGGGCCGCGCTCCCCGCTGGTCGTTTCGTGGGGTCGCGTGCAGTACGAGAAGGGTTTCCAGGTGCTTGCCAGGGCGATGCACCAACTGCGCGGGCGGGTGCCGGACGTCAGCAGTGTCATCGCCGGTCGCGGCAGCTACCTGCCCGAGCTGCAGACCCAGGTCGACGTCGAAGGGGTCAGCGACATCGTCGATCTCCCCGGCTACGTGAACGACACCGATCTGCGTCACCTGGTGCACCGCGCCGGCTGCGTGGTGATTCCCTCCCTCTACGAGCCGTTCGGCATCGTTGCGCTCGAAGCGCTGGCGGCTGGCGCACCGCTCATCGTTGCCCGCACCGGCGGCCTCGCCGAGTTGGTGGCCGGCACCAACGCCGGTGTCACGTTCGAGCCGGGCAACCCCGACGATCTCGCTGACGCGATCGAACAGGTGCTGACCAACCACGACCTCACCACCATCCTCGTGGCGAACGCCCGCGACCTGGTCGAGCGCAAGTACGCATGGGCCGCGATCGCACGGACGACCTCCGATCTGTACAGCGATGTGGTGGCGACCGGACGTCGTGCCACATCGTGACAGGAGGATGAACGCGCGACCGCCCCGTCCAGAGCCGCTCCCCGACTCGGTATCGTCAACGGGCGATGCGTCCCGTTCACCAGTTCACCGTCGTCAGCAACGTTCCCGAATCGCTCCGCGCAATCGAGTCGTTGGCCGCCAATCTCCATTGGGCCTGGGACCGCCAGCTCGCGCGTCTCTTCGACCGGCTCGACGGCACCTGCGACGGTCGCTCGTGGCGCGACACGGGCCAGCATCCAGTCGATCTGGTTCGGCGCACGTCGCCGGCATGTTGGGATTCGCTCGCCACCGACGAACAGTTCATCGAGCAACTCGGCCGAGCGCAGCAACGCCTCGATGACGCACTCGACGGTGCGAGCTGGTTCGGTCGTCGAACCGACGACGGCGACACAGCGCTCGAGTCGGTCGCCTACTTCTCGCCCGAATTCGGCATCACCGAAGCCCTTCCTCAATATTCGGGTGGTCTCGGTGTGCTGGCCGGCGACCATCTGAAGGCGTCGTCCGATCTGGGGATTCCGCTCGTCGGCGTGGGATTGCTCTACGCCGAGGGCTACTTCCACCAGTTGCTCGACAGCGACGGCCGGCAACAGGAACGCAACGAACGGATCGACCCCGACGCGCTCGGCCTGCAACCGACGGGTGTCGAGGTGATCGTCGACCTCGCCGACGTCGCGGTCACGGTACGCGTGTGGCGCGCCGACGTCGGACGGATCCGTCTGTACCTACTCGATACGAACGTGGCGTCCAACCCCCCGGAGGCGATCGCCGTCACCGATCGTCTCTACGGCGGCGACGAACAGCACCGTCTGCGCCAGGAGATCATCCTCGGAATCGGCGGGGTGCGGGCGCTGCGTGCGCTCGACATCCATCCGCAGGTCTTCCACACCAATGAAGGTCACGCCGGATTCCTCGGGCTCGAGCGGATCCGAGAATGGGTCGAGCAGGGTCTGAGCTTCGACGAAGCGATCGAGGCGGTGCGCGCCGGAAGCCTGTTCACCACCCACACGCCGGTTCCCGCTGGCATCGACCGGTTCCCCCGAGCGCTGATCGAGACCTACTTCACCACGTTTGCCGAGCAGTGCGGGGTCACCATCGATCGCCTCCTCGCGATCGGCGAACGCGACGGCGAGGCCGACAAGTTCAACATGGCGGTCATGGGATTGCGGCTCGCTGCGAACTCCAACGGTGTGGCCCGCCTTCACGGCGAAGTCTCCCGCGAAATGTTCGGTGGGCTCTGGCCCGACCTGCCGACCCGGGAGATCCCGATCGGTCATGTCACCAACGGCGTCCACGCGCGCACCTGGGTCAGCGACCGCGTCGACGAGCTGCTCTCACAGATGATCGGCGACGAGTGGCACCTGGCCGACGAGGGCGACTGGGAACGTGTTCGCCACCTCGACCACCGCGAGATCTGGGACGTTCGCAACGAAGGCCGCCGCGAGCTCGTCGACATGGTGCGCAGCCGTCTCGGCGGTTACCTCCTCGATCCAGGGGTGCTCACGATCGGGTTCGCCCGGCGCTTCGCGACGTACAAGCGCTCGACCCTGCTCCTCGCCCAGATGGACCGGTTGCGGTCGATGCTGCTCGACGTCGACCGGCCCGTCCAGTTCGTGTTCGCCGGCAAGGCTCACCCAGCCGACGAGCCGGGCAAGGAGTTGATCCGCGAGATCGATCGGCTGACCCGCGATGCCCAGGTCGGTCACCGTTTCGTGTTCATCCCCGACTACGACATCGGGATCGCTCGCACGATGTACCACGGCTGCGACGTATGGCTCAACACTCCCCGCCGCCCGATGGAAGCATGTGGAACATCCGGGATGAAAGCCGCGCTCAACGGTGGCCTGAACTGCTCGATCCGTGACGGCTGGTGGGACGAGATGTCCGACGGCGAGAACGGATTCGACATCATGTCGTTCGAGGACGACTCGGACCTCGACCGCCGCGACCGCCGCGAAGCGAGCGCAGCATTCGAGGTGATCGAGCGGAATCTCGTCCCGCTGTTCTACGCACGCCACGACGACGGTCTCCCACACGGTTGGATCGAGAAGATCAAGACCAACTGGGCAACACTCGGCTGGAACGTCATCGCCGGCCGGATGGTGCGCGACTACGTCACCCAGTACTACGAGCCGGCCGCCGTCGGAACGAACACGATGACCACTGACGCCGGTGCACCCGCGCGTGATCTCGCCGCATGGAAGCAGCGCGTCATCACCGCATGGCCCAGCGTCGTGGTCCGCCTGGTCGACGATGGCTCGAACGACGAGCGCGGTGCGGCGGGCGAGACTCGCGAGGTCGTGGTCGAACTCGACCCGGGTGAACTCGGGAGCGACGAAATCGTCGTGCAGTTGCTGCACGGTCCTGTGCTCGCCGACGGATCGTTCGACGAGGCGCTGCTGAATGTGGTGCCGATGACCACCGGTGACGACGGCCGGTTCCGCACCGAGTTCGCACCAGACCGGGCGGGGCGTTGGGGCACCGCGGCGCGAGCGATGCCGACGCACCCGCACCTGCGCGGTCAGTTCGACACCGGTCTCGTCGCCATCGGCTGACAGGCGCCACCGACGACGAGGAGCCCGGAAAATCCGGTCGATGGCGGCCGACCGCCAATCGGTAGCCTTCGGTCGATGACGACGTCACCCCCCGCCGTGACGCCGGCCACCCGACGCGAGCCGCCGTCGCCGACCACGCTGTTCTTCGCGTTCGGCGGGCTGATGGCCAGCCTGGCGGCGGGCTACGGCGTGTTGTTCACGATCGTCGACGACTACCGCGACGACTACGGGATCAGCGAGACGGCGATCGGCATCGTGATCGGCATCGGCTTCGTCGCCGGGTTCCTGTCACAGGTGCTGATCGCACCGCTCGCCGATCGTGGCCACGCACGGCGGGTCGTGCTGTTCGGCGTCGCCGTCAACGTCGTCGGGCTGCTGCTGATGGCGTTCAGCACCACGCTCACACCGATCCTGATCGGCCGCTTCATCTCGGGAATCGGGATCGGGGCCGCCGTCCCGGCAGCACGCCGGATCGTGATCCTCGCCGACCCGAACCATCTCGGCCAGAACCTCGGACGGCTGCTCGCTGCCGACGTGTTCGGATTCGCCCTCGGTCCAGCGATCTCCGCGCTGCTCGTCGGGCCGTTCGGCATCCCGGCTCCGTTCATCGTCGTCGCCGTCGCCACCGTCGTGCTCCTTCCGTTCGTGGCCCGGGTGCAGGTGGCCGAGAGCACCGTGCGACCGAAGCGGCGCCTGGCGGTCGACCTCCTGTCGATCCGGCCCTTCGCCGGCGCCGTCGTGTTCGGTGCGGCGCTGTTCGTGATGATCGGCTCGTTCGATGCTCTCTGGGCCGTGGTTCACAAGGATCTCGGCACCAACGAGTGGATCGCCAACCTCGGCATCACGCTGTTCGCTCTGCCCTTGATCGTGCTCGGACCACCGGGCGGCCGGCTCGCGCAGGTGCACGGGCCGTTCCGGATCGCCGTGGTCGGGCTGTCGCTCGGCGCACTGTTCATGTCGCTCTACGGGCTCTTGCCGACCGGCACGTGGATCTTCGCCATCGCCATGGTGCATGCGATCGCCGACGGGATCACCGTGTCGAGCCGCGGTGTCGCCGTCGGCATGGTGATACCGGAGGATCGCCAGGCTGGCGCCCAAGGCGTCCTCGGCGCAGCGCAGGCGCTGTCGGCCGGAATCATGGCAGTGGTCACCGCGACGCTGTACGACAACTTCGGGCGCACCACGGCATACCTGGTGTGTGGTGCGGTCATGCTGGCGCTCGTTGCGGCGGGTGCCTGGCTGTCCCGCTCGGCCTGGTCGATGAAGCGCCCCCTCCACGTCGACGCAGTGACCTGAGTGATCCCGCCCGGCTGCGATGAGTTTCCGCGCGCACAGGTCGCGCTGAAACTCATCGCAGCCGGAGAACGAACCGTTCCGATGAGTTTCCGCGCGCACGGGTCGCGCTGAGACTCATCGCAACGGCAAGTGGAGGCGAGGGTGGGGCGGATCGGCAAGACTCGGACGATGGCTGAACTGCTCACACTCGATCGACGTCCAGACGGCGTGGCCGTCATCACGCTGGCCAACGGCAAGGTCAACGCGCTGTCGACCGAACTGCTCGCGGAGATCCGCCAGGCCGCCACCGATCTCACCGACAACCCCGCCGGCGCCGTGGTGATCACCGGCGGCGACCGTCTGTTCGCGGCGGGCGCCGACATCTCGCAGTTCGGGGGACCCGACGAGGCCGCCACGATCGGCGCGGCGTTCCACGACGCGCTCGATGCCGTGGCGGCGATCCCTCGGTTCGTCATCGCTGCGGTGAGGGGGTACGCGCTGGGCGGCGGCTGCGAGCTCGCTCTCGCGTGCGACTATCGGATCGCTTCGGAGAAGGCGGTGTTCGGCCAGCCGGAGATCCTGCTCGGCATCATCCCCGGCGGCGGCGGCACCCAGCGTCTCCCACGTCTCATCGGCGCCAGTCGGGCCAAGGAGATGTGCCTGACGGGCCGCCAGGTGCGCGCAGAGGAGGCACTGCGGATCGGGTTGGCCGACGAGGTCATGGCACCCGAAGAACTCACCGATCGAGCGCTCGCGCTGGCCGCTGAGGTCGCTTCCGGGCCGCTGTCGGCGCATGCGGTCTGCAAGCGAGTGATCGACGACGGCCTCGACCGTTCGCTCGCTGCCGGCCTCGTTCTCGAACGTGCCGCATTCGTCGAGGTGTTCCGCACCGACGATGCCCGCACCGGGGTCGCCAGCTTCCTCGAACACGGCCCTGGCAGGGCCACCTTCACCGGTGAAGAGCACCGAGCGCGATGAGCGAACGCACCGGGAGTTCGACTCATCGCCTCTGGGCACCGCTGTTTCGGGCGAACCTTGACGAAGTCGGAACTCCAGCGAGCACCCGTTCACGTCGATGGGTCAGGTGTGAAGATGAAACTCCTCCACTTGCGCCGGCAGTCGTCGTACGCGAGCCCGCTGCTCTTCGTGGCCCTCGCTGTCGCGATGTTGTCGCTCTGAACGACGACTGACGCTGTTCAGGCGTCGACGGCGGCGAGCATCTCGTCGGCTGCCGTCCACGGGTCGGTGACCCGTTCGGCGACCTCGGCGGTGAGCTCGTCCCACCGATCACCCGAGCAGATCTGCCGAGCCCGACGACCGAGGCGCTGGGCGACGATCTCGCGCAGCTCCTCACCAAGTCGGAAACTGCGTCGCTCGCGAAGGTCACCCGACTGCTCGGCGTACTCACGATGGGCAAGCACCGCGTCCCACAGGGCGGGCACGCCTTCGCCGGTCGAACCGACCGTCGGGATGATCGGTGGACGCCACGATTCGTGGGGCAGGTCGGACAGATCGAGCATCTGCATCAGGTCACGGCTGGTCTCTTCGACGCCCTTGCGGTCGGCCTTGTTGATCACGAACACGTCAGCGATCTCCATCAGTCCTGCTTTGTTCGCCTGCACGCTGTCGCCCCACCCCGGGTTGACGACCACGACGGTGGTGTCGGCCTTGCCGGCGACCTCGACCTCGACCTGGCCGACGCCGACGGTCTCGACGAGGATCCACTTGCGGCCGATCGCGTCGAGGAGACGGACCGCCTCGGGTGTTGCGAGCGACAGCCCGCCGAGGTGACCGCGAGTCGCCATCGACCGGATGAACACGCCCGGATCGGTCGCATGGTCCTGCATCCGGACTCGATCACCGAGAATCGCGCCGCCCGTGAACGGCGACGACGGATCGATCGCCAGGACGGCGATCTCGAGGTCCTGTTTGCGCAGGTGTCCGATGATCGAGCTGGTGAGCGTGGACTTCCCGGCACCCGGAGCGCCGGTGAGGCCGACGGTGTAACCCGAACCGCTCAGCGGATAGGCGAGTCGGCCGATCGTGCGGGCGTCGTCCTCGCCACGCTCGATCAAGGACAGGAGACGGGCGAGCGAGCTGCGATCGCCGTCGAGGGCAGCCTGGAACAGCTCGGGGGCAGGCAGCTGACGTCGACTCATGGGATCGACCTCACGCCGCCTCGGCAGCGACGTTCACCACCGCGGTGACCCCGTCGACTCGATCGCGCATGATGCGCTCGACGCCCGCTTTGAGCGTCTGATTCGACGACGGACACCCCACACAGGCGCCGACGAGTTCGACCGACACCAGGCCGGTGGCTTCGTCGACGTCGTGTAGCACGATGTCGCCGCCGTCTGCCTGGAGGGCCGGGCGGATGACCGCGATGGTGGCTTCGACCTGTTCACGCATGACGACAACCATTCAATCAGCCCAGCCCGTACGATCCCTCGGTGTGATCGCGCTGTCGGTGAGCCCCGTGCTCTTGGCCCATCAAGGCGGTTGGGACGAGGTCCTGCTGATCGGTGGACCGATCCTGATCATCATGGGTCTGCTCTGGCTGGCGAAGCGCCGAGTCGACCACGCCGCGTCGGTCCACGGTCACCCCGAGCCGGACTGAACAATCCGTTCGGGTCGGATTCGCGGTGGCCCGGGCCACCGGAAATACAGCACGAACGATGAATGGCGGGGTTCAGCGGCGTTCGATGTGGGCACCGAGAGCGGCGAGGCGACCAACCAGGTCGTCGTACCCGCGATCGATGTGGTGGATGCCGGTGATCTCGGTCTCACCTTCGGCAGCGAGGCCGGCGACCACCATCGCCGCACCCGCCCGGATGTCGTGGGCGCGAACCGGCGCCCCTGACAGGCGAGGCACGCCGCGCACGACGGCATGGTGGCCACTCGTACGGACGTCGGCACCCAGGCGCTGGAGTTCCTCGACGTAGCGGAAGCGGCCGGGGTACAGGTTCTCGGTGACGATGCCGACACCGTCCGCAACCGAGAGCATGGTGATGATCAGCGGTTTGTAGTCGGTGGCGATTCCCGGGTACGGCAGCGTTGCCACGTCGATCGAGCGGAGCCGGTCGGGAGCGACCACTCGCAGCAGATCGCCCGCACGATCGGGGATCGTGGAGATGTCGAGGCCCATGTCGGCGAACCGCTCGAGCAGCATCGCCATGTGTTCGGGGCGGGCCCCTTCGATCTCCAACTCGCCGCCGGCGACGGCGACGGCAGCGATGTAGGTGGCGGCCTGGATCCGATCGGGGACGGTGTGGTGACTGACCGGACGCAGCTGGCCGTGGTCGACTCCGTCGATCACGAGCGTCGAGGTTCCGACACCCGAAATCTGCGCACCCATCGCGACGAGGAACTCGCACAGGTCGGTGATCTCCGGTTCACGAGCGGCGTTCTCGATCGTGGTGCGACCGTCGGCGAGCACTGCGGCGGTGAGCAGATTCTCGGTGGCACCGACGCTCGGAAAATCGAAGGTGATGTCGGCGCCGTGGAGCCGATCGGCGAACGCCTCCAGATAGCCGTGGCTGAATTTGAAGGTGGCGCCCATCGCTTCGAGCCCGGCGACGTGCATGTCGATGGGCCGGGCACCGAAGTCGTCGCCGCCGGGCATCGAGAGCCGAACGTGGCCGCAGCGCGTGAGCAGTGGGCCGAGCACGTTGATCGACGCCCGGATGCGCTCGACGAGTTCGTAGGGGGCGACCGGGGTGAGATCGCCGGTGTCCGTGAGCAGGAGCCTGTCCGGGGAAGGGCGTTCGATCTGGACGCCAATGGCGGCGAGGAGGTCACCCATGATCGTGACGTCGGCGATCTCCGGCACGTTGGTGATCTCGAACGTTCCGTCGGTGAGCAACGTCGCGGCCATCAGCTTGAGCACCGAATTCTTGGCACCGGGCACGGTGACCGTGCCCGACAGGGGTCCGTTGCCGCGCACGGCGATGACGGGCGCGTCGGCGCTCGGCTCGAGGTTCTCGATCATGGCCCACCAGTATGCTCGCCTCGTGGAGTCAGGCGGGCACATGCTGATCCGTCGCTGGCCCGACACCGCCGCGCAGCGCGAACGTCTGCTCGCCCCGCGCGACGACGTTCTCCTCGAGATGGTCGAGGTCGCACCGGCTGGCGGTGGCGGTGGCGGTGAGTTGCCCGAGCGCTTTCGCCAGGACGACGGGCCGTTCACCGTGTACGAGCGGACGGTGACGGCCGATCGGGAGGTCGGTGAACTCGTCGAATCCACCACGTACACCATGACGATCCCATGGTTCGGCTGGCTGTTCCACCGCCCGGTGCGCAGGGTCCTGGCGCGTAACGGGTCACACCAGAGTTGGTGGGCGCCCCCAGATCGGCTGGACGCCACGCAGTTGCTCGTGGTCGGTCTCCTCGCAGCAGCGTCGATGAGTGCCGCGTTCGTGAACACCCTGTTCACCCAGACCGTCAACTTCGCTGCCGACGACTTCGGCATCAGCGACACCGGCATCGGTATCGCCGGCGCCGTCGTGCGCGCCGGCATCCTGATCGCACTCCCCGCAGCGATCATCGCCGACCGAATCGGTCGCCGACGGGTGATCGTGGCGGTTGCCTGGCTCGGGCCGTTGCTGTCGTTGCTCGGCGCGCTCGCTCCGAGCTTCGTGATCCTGGTGGCCACCCAGACCCTCGCCCGACCGATGGGCATCGCGCTGGCGTTCCTCGTCGGGGTCGTCGCATCGGAAGAGATGCCCCGCAACAGCCGGGCGTACGCCGTCAGCGTGCTGGCGATGGCAGCCGGGTTCGGCGCCGGCGTCGCCGTGCTGTCGCTGCGGCTCGCCGACCTCGGCGAGAGCGGATGGCGCTACGTGTACGTGATCGCCGCGGTGTGGTGCGTCGTCGCTCTCGACCTCACCCGGCGCCTCCCCGAGACCCGGCGCTTCACCGCCGCTCACGTCGAGACGAGGGAACGCGCACCACGCTTGAACCTCCGACGACTCGCGTTGATCGCCTCTGTCGCGTTCATCGGCAACATCTTCATCGCCCCGGCCAGCTTCTTCCAGAACCGGTACCTGGCCGACATCCGCGACTTCTCGGGCGGCATGATCGGCATCTTTTCGATCGCCGTCGGCACCCCGGCGAGCATCGGGTTGATCCTCGGCGGGCGAGTCGCCGACACCAGCGGGCGCCGACGCCTGATCGCGTTCACGCTGCCGCTCGGCACCGCTGCCATCGTCGCGGCGTTCGCTGTCGGTGGCCCCCCGCTCTGGGCGTTCTCGCTGCTCGGCGGCATCCTGTCGAGTGCCGCGTACCCAGCCCTTGCGGTCTACCGCACGGAATTGTTCCCCACCGGCAATCGCAGCCGGGCCGCCGGGCTGATCACCGCTGCCGCGCTGATGGGCGGCATCGGCGGCCTACTCGCGACCGGGTGGCTGCTCGACGCCGGCTGGTCATACGGCCAGGTGATGGCCCTGCTCGGACTCTGCCAGCTCGCCGTCACCGTGCTCGTCGTCGTCGCCTATCCCGAGACCGCCCATCTCGAACTCGAAGCGCTCAACCCCGAAGACGCACCGATCGACCTCCATCACGTCGATCCAGACGACGCTCACCGCGAGAACTGACGAACGAAGTCGGCCTGACGCAAGATCCAGAGTCGGCTTGTGTCCGCAGGGATGTTCGATTCGGCCGTTTGCGCTGACGCAAGATTGGGAGCGCCGATTTGTGTCAGCAGGGATGTTCGATTCGGCCGTTTGCGCTGACGCAAGATTCGGAGTCAGCACAAGCGGCCGACGAAGTCGGCCACCTGGCCGGCGATCGCGTCGTCGGCACCTTTCAGATCGTGGCGGGCACCTTCGATCCACACGTGCTCGACAGGCGCCGGGATCGTGGCCGTCCACTCGGTCAGCTCCTCAGGCGAGCCGAAGGGATCCTTCGTACCGGAGATGAACAAACAGGGCACCGTGAGATCCACGAGATGTTCGACCCGCAGACGTTCTGGTTTGCCGGGCGGGTGCAACGGATAGCAGATCAGCACGAGCCCTGCCAGCCGGGCGACCGGTCCACCGCTGTCGACGTCGGCGGCAACCATCGAGGTCATCCGACCCCCCATCGAGCGTCCGCCCATCACGACCGGACCGCTCCGACGATGAATCGCGGAGAGATCGTCACGAATCGCCGCCATCAGCTTCGGTGCGCGGTCGGGCGCCCGGCGCCCCTCCCGGCGGTACGGGAAGTCGAGTCGTTCGACCGAGGCGGAGGAACCGAGTGCCTGCTCGATCGCAACGAGGCTCGGCTGCTGATGATCGGACCCGGCGCCGGGGTACAACAGCAGGGTGGGTTTGGCCATCAGCGCCTCCTGCGGCGAATCGAGCGGCTCATCACTCGGGCGCGCTGCTGAGCACCCGACGCGCTTCGGCGAGGTCGCTCATCGCCTTGGCTGCGTCGACGCTGTCGCCGCCGTGATCGGGATGGACGTCGCGCATGCGTTCACGGAACTTGGCCACGACGTCACGCTTCGACGGCGGCTTCCCGCCCAACTCGAAACCGAGCACTCCCAGCGCCCACGACCGCGGGTCGGCGAGCGCTTCGAGTTCGAGCGTCCGCGATCCGGCCAGATAGGCGATCATCGCCGGACCGATCGGTCCACGCCAGCGGGCCGCCTTCTGGAGCACTGGCACGATGCGACGACGGTGCTCGGGAGCGAAGCGTTCGACGGCATAGATGGCGCCGAGCACCTGAGCGAGGTCAGTGCCGACCGAATGGAAGTCGAACGAGATGTCGTCGCCGTTGCCGATCATGCGGTGGTGGCTCTTCGCCAGGCCATGGCGGTCGACCTGGAGACGATGGCGCAGGCGTGGCTGCACGATCCGGTCATCGCTCTCGACCGAGGCGAGCAGGCGATGGACGTCGGTGACCAGGTCGTCGTCGACGCCGTACAGGTACTCCGCAACGATGGCGCCGAGCAGCAGTCCACCGAAGCCCGGTGCCGGGTCGACCGGCAGCACCAGGTGGCCGAGCGCCAGGCGCCGCGTGGGCTGAGCAGGTCGCGAGTGCCAGATCTCGATCTCTGCCAGCAGCACGGCGATCAGACGTAGGGTCGCAGCAGCGAGCGGAGTTCCTGGGCTGCGCCGATGAGATCGGATTCGGCCGTGTCGCCGGGCGAGCCGGTGGCAGCATCGTGGTTGATCAGCTCGACGATGGCGTCGACGCCGCCGACAGCGCCGGCCCACGGCCGCTGTGCCATCCCGTACGGCGGGATCTTGGCATCGACGAGCGGGGCGAGTTCGAGCAGGTCGTGACGAGCAGCGGCGTCCATCGGGTCCTTCGCCAGTCGGTTGGCGGCGAGGAACATCGTGCTCAAGGCACCTTCGGGTGGCGCCACATCGGTGTCGCCACCGTCGCCGAGCAGTTCGCCGGCCTCGATCGCATCGAGGAGGTCGTCGACCGCGTGCTCGGCATCGGCAGCAACGACGACCGTGGTGCCATCCCAGCGATGGGGCACCTCCGAGGCGATCAGCGCTTCGGTGAGCACCGTGCGATCGGCATCGGACCACTCGTCGAGGCCGAACTCGGTCGATTCGGCATCGGCATCGAGCGCGATCGCGAAGGGTCCGAGGACCGTGTCGAGTTCGTCGAACAGCGAATCGACCTGCACCTCGACCACTTCGGGCACCACGAGTTCGTCGCCGTCCCACACGTGCGGCAGTTCGGCCTCGGCGAGGGCCTCGGACAGCTCCGCGCGCTGGTCGAAGTTCCACCCCGACACGTCGTAGTGGACCTTGACGACATCAGGGTCGTTGGGGTCGAAATCGTACGGTTCGCCGGATGCCGCGCGGTCTTGCTGCGCTTCGTCGCCGGATTGCTTGTTGACGAATGCCACGGCGAAACGCTACCGGCAGTCGGGACCCACTCGAAGTCGTGCTCGCGGTTCGACGCCGGACGTGTGGGCTGACTGTACGGCGGGAAGTACCGTGGCACCATGACAACGTCGTCACGTCAACAGCCCGACCGCAACCTTGCCATGGAGCTGGTTCGAGCCACCGAGTCCGCCTGTCTGGCCGCCGCTCGTTGGGTCGGCAGGGGCGACAAGAACGCCGCCGACCACGCCGCGGTCGAAGCGATGCGCCTGTCGTTGTCGACGGTGGCGATGGATGGTGTGGTCGTCATCGGCGAGGGTGAGAAAGACGACGCCCCAATGCTCTACAACGGCGAGCACGTCGGCGACGGCAGTGCCCCCGATGTCGACGTCGCCGTCGACCCGATCGACGGCACCACACTCACGGCACAGGGCAAGACCAACGCGCTGGCCGTGATTGCTGTCGCCGATCGTGGCTCGATGCTCGATCCCGGACCCTCGTTCTACATGGAGAAGATCGCCGTCGGTCCCGATGCCGTCGGCTCGATCGACATCACCGCCACCCCGACACAGAACCTGCGTTGGATCGCCAAGGCCAAGGGTGAAGAGGTGCGTGACCTCACCGTCGTCATCCTCGATCGCCCCCGCCATGCCGACCTCATCGGCGAGGTCCGCGAAAGCGGCGCCCGCATCCGATTGATCACCGACGGCGACGTCTACGGGTCGGTCGCAGCCTGTTGGCCCGATGCCGGCGTCGACGTGCTCATCGGCATCGGTGGCACCCCCGAAGGCGTGATCTCTGCCGCGGCCATGAAGGCAATGGGCGGCGAGATCCAGGCCCGATTCTCGCCGCAGAGCGACGAGGAGCGCGCCGCGATGATCGATGCTGGGTTCGACCTCGACCGAGTGCTCGGCCAGGACGACCTGATCGAGAGCGACAACTGCTTTTTCGCCGCCACCGGCCTCACCGACGGTGCGCTGCTGCGCGGCGTGCGCTTCGACAAGCGCGGGGCGCGCACGCAGAGTCTGGTGATGCGATCGCGCAGCGGCACCGTTCGCATGATCGACGCTCAACACCAGGTGTCGAAACTCCGCGAGTTCGCCGCCATCGACTACTGATCGTGGTCCCCCAGGGCAAACGGGGACCGAGCGGAGCTATTGGCGCGAGATCGAGCCGCTCACCCAGCGGGTGATCGCCCGTGGCAGCAGGTCGCTGCCGGTGACCGCCACCTTGTACAGCGCACCGGGCACGGAGATGGTCTTGTTCGACGCCACGTCGCGCAGACCGGTGGACGCCACCTGCTCGACCGTGGTCCAGGCCATGTCGGGGACCTTGGTCGCCAGCCCGGACGTGTTGCTGCGCTCTTGGAACTCGGTCTTCGTGAGGCCGGGGCAGAGTGCGGTGACATGCACACCCGAGGCCTTCACTTCACCGTGCAGCGCTTCGGTCAGGCTGGTGACGTAGGCCTTCGTGGCGGCATACACGCCGAGGCCGGGGGAGCCCTGGAAGCTCGCCACGCTCGACACGTTCAACAGGTATCCCCGGCCCCGCGGCACCATGGCCGTGAGCGCAGCGTGGCTCACCACGGTGAGCGCCTTGACATTCAGTTCGACCTCGTCGCCGAGACGGTCGACGTCGAGTTCGTGGAACACACCGCTGGTGCCGAAGCCGGCATTGTTGACCACCAGATCGATCGGCGACGCCACCGAGGAAATGCGCTCCACGGTCGCCGCCTGACCCTCAGGCGTCACCAAGTCGGCCTCGAGCACCTCGAAGCCGTCGTAGCGCGCGGCAATTTCCTCGAGCCGATCGGCCCGCCTGGCGACCAGCACGGTCGGCACCCCTGCTTCGCCGAGCAGGCGAGCCATCTCCGCACCGATCCCCGATGACGCGCCGGTGACGAGGGCGGACGTGAACGGGTACGTCGACATGCATCAGACGCTATCGATGGTGTTACTCATGGTGTCTGACACCATGAGTAACGCTCAGGCGGTGAAGCCTGTGCCGGTGGCGCGGAGACGGGCCTGGGCCCGGTCGCGTCCGGCGGTGGAGATCTCGATCAACGACGTCTCGAGGCTCTGGTCACGCAGCATGTGC
>JBBQEU010000019.1:0-35508 GCA_038321235.1 Acidimicrobiales bacterium
CCGAGCGCCTCGGCCTCGTCCTTGGTGGTTTCGAAGATGCGCGTCGGCGTGTTCTCGAGCGTGTCGGTGTTCGCCAGGCGTTCGATCTCGGTGATCTGGTCGTCGGTGACGGCCTCGTAGTGGCTGAAGTCGAAACGGAGACGATCGGGCCCCACCATCGAGCCGGCCTGCTTGACGTGATCGCCCAGCACCTGGCGTAATGCGTGGTGCAACAGATGCGTGGCGGTGTGATTGCGTCGAATGGCGCCACGGCGTCCGCTGTCGATGTCGGCCGCTGCGGTCTGACCCGGCGTGATCTGACCCTCGATTCGAGCACGGTGTCGGCGCAGATTGGGCAATGCGAATGTGGTGTCGAGCACCCGGGCGATACCGGTGTCGGTGACGATGGTGCCGGTGTCGCCGATCTGACCACCGGACTCGGCGTAGAAGGGGGTGCGGTCGAGGAACACGTCGACCAAACCGGTTTCGTCGCCCGCAACGTCGACGGGCACCACGGCGAGCACACGACTCTCGGAGGTCTCGTCCGCGTACCCGACGAACTCGGTGATGCCGAACTGCTCGACCACGTCGCGGTAGGCGTCGAGGTCGACACCGTCGCCGGCGCCCTTCTGGGCGGCCTTGGCCCGATCACGTTGGGCCGCCATCTCGGTGCTGAATCCGGCAAGATCGACGCTGACGTTGCGTTCGCCGGTGATCTCCTGGGTGAGCTCCAACGGGAACCCGTAGGTGTCGTGCAGCAGGAACGCCGTCGAGCCCGACAGTTCGGTCGGGTTCGATTCGAGTTCGCCGTCGAGGATGCCGAGGCCATGTTTGAGCGTTTGGCGGAACCGCTCTTCCTCTTTCGTCATGACACTGACAACGAACTCGCGGTTCTTCACGACATCGGGATAGGCGTTGCCCATCACGTCGATGGCCACTTCGGTGAGACGGGGCATCACGAGCGACTCGGTGCCGAGCAGGTAGGCGTACCGCACCGCACGACGGATGATGCGGCGCAGTACGTATCCGCGGGCTTCGTTGGAGGGGAAGACGCCGTCGTTGACCAGCATGGCGCCCGAGCGTGCGTGCTCGGCGAGCACACGCATGGCGAAGCTGTCGCGGTCGTCGTAGTCGCCGACCCGGTACGACTTCCCGGTGATCGAACACGCCTCGTCGATCAGCGGCTGCATCAGGTCGGTCTCCCAGACCGAGTCGACGCCCTGGACGAGCGCGAGGATGCGTTCGAGGCCGGCGCCGGTGTCGATCGACGGCTTGGGCAGCGGTGAGCGCGAGCCGTCGGGGGCCTGGTCGAACTGCATGAACACGAGGTTCCAGAACTCCATGAACCGATCGCCACCCGGGTCACCGAGTGGACCACCCTCGGGGCCGAACGCCGGGCCGCGATCGATGTGGATCTCGCTGCAGGGCCCACAGGGTCCGGTATCGCCCGCTTGCCAGAAGTTGTCCTTGTCGCCGAGGCGTTGGATGCGCTCCATCGGCACGCCGACCATCTCGTGCCAGATCGCCTCGGCCTCGTCGTCGGATTCGTGAACGGTGATCCACAGCCGATCGCCGTCGAAGCCCCAGCCGCCGTTCGCCGGGTCGCCAGTGACGAGGTCCCAGCTCCACGGGATCGCCGACTCCTTGAAGTAGTCGCCGAAACTGAAGTTGCCGAGCATCTCGAAGAACACGAGGTGGCGCTTGGTGCGCCCGACATCGTCGAGGTCGTTGTGCTTACCGCCGGCACGGGCGCACTTCTGCGAACTGACCGCTCGCAGGAACGGGGGCTGTTCGTCGCCGACGAAGTACGGCTTGAAGGGCAACATGCCGGCCACGTTGAACAGCACGGTCGGGTCGTGCGGGATGAGGCTCGCCGACGGCACGACGGTGTGGTCCTTGGCGGCGAAGAAGTCGCGGAAGGAGTCGCGCAGTTGGTCGGCGTTCATCGAGACGGTCATATCCCGGGCGAGCCTATCGACGCCGGTAGCTTGCTCCCGAGTGAGTACCCGACGCGCCGAATCTCCATCAGACCAACCGCCTGACGACCTGCACGAATGGATCAGTTTCGAGGATCCCGACGAGCACCGGACGTGGGTGTTCGATGCCACCTATCTACGGTCGAACTACATGTGCATCTACGGCTGCGGCTGCAAGGGCATCCTCGACGAGCCAGCGCCTGAGTTGCAGATCGGCTGTTGCAGCTACGGCGCCCACTTCGCCGACGCCGACGACGTGAAGAACCTCGAGCAGTACGTCGAGCGTCTCGAACCGCGCCAGATGCAGTTCCACTCGAAGATGAAGAAGAAGGGGTACCTGCGTGACGGCGAACCCGATGACGATGGCAACCCGGCCACCGTCACGCGGCTCGTCGACGACGCCTGCATCTTCCTCAACCGGGTCGGCTTCGAGGGCGGTGTGGGCTGTTCGCTCCACATCGCCGCGCTCGAGGCCGGCGAGCGCCCGATGGACTGGAAGCCGTCGGTGTGTTGGCAGGTGCCGATCCGCCTCGAACACTCCACCGACGAATCGGGTCACGTCACCTCACGGCTGCGAGAGTGGAAACGGCGCGACTGGGGCGAGGGCGGCGACGAGTTCGGCTGGTGGTGCACCGAGGAACCCGACGCGTTCATCGGTAGCGAGCCGCTCTATGTTTCAGCCAAGGACGACATCATCGAACTGGTCGGAGCGACCGTCTACGACGCGATGGTCGGGCAACTCCAACGCCCGAACTGGGTGCCGCTCCCCCACCCGGCGGTCCGCCGGAGGTGAACGTCGTCAGTCGTCCTGGTCGTCGTCGTCGTCGAAAGTGACGCCGTACTTCTCGGCGAGCGCCGCGTACTCGTCGTCTTCGCCGTCGCCGTTCGGCTCCGATGGAGCGGAACGGTCGCCGAAGCCCAGGTCAAAGGCCCCGGGGCCGGACTGCTTCAGTTTTCTCGCCTCTTCGAACCGGCGATGACGACCCTTCTTCACGACAGGGCTCCCACACTCTAGAAAGCTGACAATTGGGGGCCCAGGTTAGCGGCGCCACCAAGGATTTCTCTGGATGTGACGAATTGTCCCGCCGGCCTCGATCGACGTCGGCGCGCAGCCCACCGGGTCGGTCAGTCAGAGACCGAGTGGAGCCGCAGGCGCCCCTCGGGATCGAAGGTGAGCCCCGCCTCACCGCCAACCAGCCGGCGAATGCCATCGCCGACCAGCTCGTTGCGCCACCCCACGCCCAGGCGGGCATCATCGTCGCCGCGCAGGAACGCCACGATGTCGGCGCGTGTGGCGAGCAGCGTCGGGTCGAGTCGCTCGTCGCGGGCGAGCTGGCCCACCCAGGCCGATACCAGGGTCACCGCCGGGCGCATGTTCCGGTCGAGATCGTCCGCCGATGGGGGCGGCGACGGAGCGGGGTTCCCTTTGGCGGCGCGCACCGCCTCGAGGATCTCCTCGGCGATCCCGCCGCGGGAGTGTCGTTCGTCGACGCCGCGAGCCTGCGACAGCTCCTTGGTCGACGACGGAGCGCGCTGGGAGATCCCGAGGATCGCCAGATCCGGCAGCACCTGGCGCACCGGAACATCGGTGCGCATCGCACGACGTTCACGCCACGCCGCAAGGCTCTGGGCAACAGCTCGCGCGCTGGGACGCAGCGAGCGAGCGTCCTTCAACCGCAGCCACGCATCGTCGGGCGCTGACCCGCTGGTCGGACGGGTCCGCAGTTCCTCGCACGCGTCTTCCGCCCATGCCAAGCGTCCCACCTCGGCGAGCTGAGCCACCAGCCGCTCGTGCACTTCGAGGAGGTACTCGACGTCGGCTGCTGCGTACTGACACTGACTGTCGGTCAACGGACGCCGCAACCAGTCGGTGAGTCGGTCGCCCTTGGCCGGCGAGATGCCGATCTCGCCCTGCAACAGCGAGACCAGCGACGGCGTGCCGTAGCCGACGAAACCGGCGGCGAGCTGTGTGTCGAACATCTTCGTCGGAACCGAACCCACGGCGTGGGTGAGGACGTCGAGGTCCTGCTGGGCGGCATGGATCACGCACAGCGAGTCGGACGCGAAGAGCTTGCCGAACGGCGAGACATCGACGGCGAGCGGGTCGACGAGCGCAAGCTGCTGACCATCCCCCGTGCGCCACGCGACCTGGACGAGCGCCAGCTTCGGGAAGTACGTCCGCTCGCGATGGAACTCGGTGTCGAGCGCGTAACGCGGCTCGTCGAGCAACGTCGCGATGAGTTCGTCGAGGTCGGCCTGTTGCTCGATCCAGCGGTAGGTGATCCTCGCGTCAGCCACCGCTTGCACCGGGTCCGGCATCGGTGGTGGACTCGAATCCGGCTGCTTCCCACGCCAGCATCCCACCGGTCACGTTCACCACATTGCGTCCCTGTGCGCCGAGGAAGTCGCAGGCCTGACCGGATCGACCCCCTGAGCGGCAGACGATGTACGTGGGGTCGGCGTCGAACTGCTCGACGTTGCCAGGCACGGTGGCGAGTGGCACCAGCGTGGCGTGGCCGATGTGTCCCTGCGCCCATTCCTCGGGTTCGCGGACGTCGACGACGCGTGCGGATACGCCCAGGGTGGCCAGGTCCTGAACAGAGATTTCCCGAGCTGTCACGGCCTCAAGGGTATCCACCGAGTTCCTCAGGGGTGTTGATGTTGCGTAACGCCGCCGCATCCACCTCGACCTCGAACGACTCGAGGTATTCGATCACCGCATGGAGCGCACGCTCGCCGTCCTCGAAACAACGACGGATCCGCTCGATGGCCGACAGCCTCCAGATCGCACAGGTCGGCTCGATCGACGACGTTCGAGCGACGACCACGTCGAGGCCTGGACGTTGCCGGGCGGCGGCAACCATGCCCGCAAGGTCGTTGCCGGTCAATGCCGGCAGGTCGCACGCGACGATGAACACGCCACCAGGCTTACGTGCGCCGAGTTCGAAGCGTTCGAGCACGCCGAGCACACCCCCGAGCGGTCCGGATCCGGGGTACCGATCAGGGAGCACCGGGAGACCGAGCGGTGCGAGTTCGTCGGGATCGCCGCCGTAGCCGATCACGCTGGCGCACCCCGCTGCGCGCAACGCAGTTGCAACACGGTCCGCCATCGGGACGCCGTCGATCTCGATCAGGGCTTTCGTCCGACCCATCCGTCGGCTCGCCCCGCCGGTGAGCACGGCGCCGACCAACGGCGCCACGGCGTCAGTCAGTGGGGATGCCCGTCGGATCGAGCTGCAGCAGGAACGTGTGACAGCGCTCGGCTTCGTCGGTCTCGCCGATCCGGGCGGCCATCTCGCCGAGGCCGCGCAGCGAGCGCAGGAACCCACGGTTGGTCGGCTCGGCCCACCTGACGTAGCCGCTCCCCTTCCACCCGTTGGCACGCAGCGTGTCGAGGCCTCGGTGATAGCCGACGCGATAGGCCGCATACCGTTCGATGTCGTCACGTCCGAGATCACCGAGCTCCGCCCAACCGTCGAGCGACCTCGGGGCCGATGCCACGACCTCGGCCACCGCTGCACGTCGCTGATCGTCCGGTTGCGCGATGGCTCGGGCGAGGCGATCGG
Organism: Acidimicrobiales bacterium; assembly: GCA_038321235.1. Taxonomy (GTDB): domain Bacteria; phylum Actinomycetota; class Acidimicrobiia; order Acidimicrobiales; family Ilumatobacteraceae; genus Sva-07. Next base: position 5,522 of record JBBQEU010000019.1, read on the forward strand.
CCAGTCCTCGATCGTTGGCAGGAATGACGGTGGTCGGAAGACCCGACGAGAAATTGATCGGCTGGTCGCTCACGAAGTCAGATCGTAGGGGACAACGCAGGGTTCGGCCTACAGTGACCCCGGTGTTCGGTCTGACCCTCGATGACGCCAGGACGATCGCGATCGTCGTTGCCACTGTGCTCGCTGTCGGCGCGGTCGTGTCGTTCTGGATCATGAAGTCGATCGTTCAGAAGCTCGTCGTGGCGGTACTGCTCGCCGTGTTGGCGTTTGCGGTCTGGACGCAGCGGGTCTCGCTGCAGGACTGTGCCGACAAGGTGAACGACAGCTTCGAACTCGCCGGAACCGACGTGGCCGTCACCGACACCGACTGCTCGTTCTTCGGAATCACCGTGACCATCTCGGACCCGCGTCCGGGCAGTTCGTCGAACGGTGGCTGACACATCCGACGTCGAGTTCGATGTCGTCGACACGAGATCCGGCATCGACGGCCGCACTCTGGCGCGCCTGACCGCAGCGAAGACGGTCACCAACGTGGCGCTGCGGTGGATCCCACCGTTCCTGCCCACGCTCGAACGCGCCTTCGGAGCCACCACGACGCAGCTGACCACGGTGCTCGGCGTCGGAGAGGTAGCGGGACTGTCGACGATCTTCGTCGGTCGCCACCTCGACCGTGGGCGCGAACGCGCCGTCATGATCGGGGCACTCGGCCTGGTCGGCGCGTCAGCGGTCCTCGCGCTCGCTGGAACCTTGGCCACGTTCGCTGTCTCGTTTTTCATCCTGGTGCTCGGCGTGTCGAACCTCACCGTTGCCGGCCAGGCGTGGATCAGCCATCGCGTCGACTATCGCTGGCGCGCCAGGTCGATCGGGTTGTACGAGACATCATGGGCGGTCGCGCTGTTGGCGGGCGCTCCGATCATCGCGGTGTTGATCAACAACTTCGGTTGGCGCGGACCGTTCGTTGCGATTGCGATCGCCTGCGTCCTCGCCGCGGTGCTGGTGGCGGTGACGCTGCCCGAGCACGTGGCGGTGCCAGAGCTCGATCGCGTCGATTCGATCCACGAAGGTCAGACGAATCGACCAGCCACTGCGTCGATCACCTCTCGGGCCTGGCTCGTGATGATCGGCTCGGCGACCACGGCGATGGCCGGGCTGTCGGTGTTCGTGATCTCCGGCAGTTGGCTCGACGACTCGTTCGGTGTGTCGACGGGTGGAATCGGCGCGATCGCAATGGTGTTCGGCGCTTCGGAACTCATTTCGAGCCTGGGCAGCGCAGCATTCGCCGACCGCCTGGGGAAGCTCCGGACCACGCTCGGCGGGCTCGCAGGGCTGCTCGTCGGACTGGCGGTGATGGTCGGCGCCGACGACCGCCTGTGGATGGGTATCGGCGGGCTCGTCGTCTTCCTCCTCGGTTTCGAATTGGCCTTCGTCGTGTCGCTGTCGCTGGTGAGCGAGTCGATGCCCGACGCCCGCGGGTCCACCCTCGCAGTGAGCAACGCGGTCGGCACGGTGGCACGGGCGAGCGGCGCCGTGCTCAGTGGATGGCTCTACGGCGTCCACGGCATCAACGGCACGGCCGGCCTCGCTGCCGTGGCAGCCATCGTTGCGGTGTCGTCTCTTCTGCTCAGCCGGCGGATGCCACCCGGTCGCCGCTGAGCGACGCCAGCAATGGTGACATCGCAGCGGCCACGTCGTCGGCATTGGTGTGCGGCCCGGCGTGGCCGGCGCCGGACACCATCACCGAGCGACACCCTGCGATCATGTCGGCCATACCGGTCATGGCGCGCCGATGGTGAGCGCCGGCGTGCTCGCCATGCAGAGCGAGCACCGGAGCGCTGATGCAGGTTGCGTCCCACGGCGCGATGCGCCGGAGGTCGGCGAGTTCGGCGACCATGGCCGCCCCTTCAGCGCGCCGTTCCGCTCGCTTCGAGGCCGGCAGGCGTTCCCACACGACATCGCCGACCAGGCGACGCATGAAGGCCTCGGCGGCATCACCGGGATCGTCCATCGCCATCGCTGCGGCCCCGGCGGAGTTTCCCGGCCACCAGTCGAGCCACGACAGCGGTGTCTCGTACACCACGACGGCGAGCACGAGTTCCGGGCGGCGGGCTGCGAGGCCGAGGGCGACGTTCCCGCCGAAGCTGTGGCCGAACAGGACCGCTGGCTCGGGCGTGTCGGTGCAGAGCAGGGCTTCGAGATCGTCGATGTTGGCGTCGACCGTCCATGGAGGTCCGACGTCGGCAGAGCGGCCGTAGCCGCGACGGTCGTAGCGAAGCACACGGTGGGAGGCGTCGAGCCTCCGACTGAGCCGCAGCAGGCCGGCCGAACGGTCCATCGAACCGTGCACCACCACCACGAGTGGCGCCCCAGGGTCGCCGGCCGTTTCCGACCACACACCCGACCGCGCAGGAGCGGCCATCAATCGACGCTGACGATGCGGAGGACGTCGGTCGCCGCATCGGCCGGCCGTTCACGGTTCGGGTCGGGCGCACCGGCGAGCACCAAGACGCGATCACCTGATGCGATCAGGCCTGCTTGGAATGCCGTCTCGACGGCGTACCACACCATCTCGTCGGTCGTGCCGTACAGGTCGACCTGGATCGGTGTGACTCCCCAGCTCAGCGACATCGCTCGAACGACCTGCGGATGCGGCGACAACCCGATCATCTTCGCAGCCGGACGAAAACGTGCCATCGCCCTGGCGGTACGGCCGCTGCGCGTGCAGCACAGGATCGCTGACACGCCAGCGTCGATGGCCGCCTGGGACGCCGCGTGAGTGAGCGCAGCGGTGATCCGATCGATGTTCGACATCTCCTCGTGATGTGCGAGACGTTGCACCCGCCCGAGCCGATCAGCCCACTGCCGATAGGAGGCTTCGGACTCGGCTCGCTCGGCGACCGTCGCCATCGTGCGGACCACCGCAGCAGGGTGGTGCCCGATCGCCGTCTCGCCCGAGAGCATGACCGCGTCGGTGCCATCGAACACCGCGTTCGCGACGTCGCTGACCTCGGCTCGGGTGGGCGATGGCGCGGTGATCATCGATTCGAGCATCTGCGTGGCGGTGATCACTGGAACGCCGGCCTCCACGCAATGGCGCACGATCCGCTTCTGGAGGTGCGGGACATCTTCGATCGGGCAATCGATACCGAGATCGCCGCGAGCGACCATCACCACATCGGCCGCCGAGACGATCTCGTGCAGGTACTCGACCGAGGCACGAGTCTCCATCTTCGCAACGAGCTGCGCCCGATCGCCGACGATCTCGCGCACCTGCTCGATGTCGCCCGGTGACCGCACGAACGACACCGCAACGAACTCGACGCCGGCCGCTGCGACCGCCTCGGCGAGCACGAGATCGTGTGCAGTCGGTGACGGCAGGCGCAAGTTGTCGGACGACAGATGAACCCCGGGGCGCCCAGTGGCCTCTCCCCCGGTCTCCAGTTGCGCCATTGCGAATTCGTCGCCGATCGCCAGCACGCGCATGGCGATCGCTCCGTCACCGAGCTGCACGCGCGCTCCGACGGTGAGATCCTCGAGCAACGTCGGGTACGCCACGTTGATGCGTCGCTCGTCGCTCGGACCGTTGCCGCTCGCGAGCTGCACGATCTCTCCGGGAATCAGACGAATGCCACCATCCGCAAACGCACCTGTCCGGATTTTCGGTCCGGGCAGGTCGGCGAGCACGGCGACCTGGCAACCACGTTCTGCGGCCACCTCACGAATTCGGGCGAGCACCTCGAGATGACCCTCGATCGAACCATGACTCAGGTTCAAGCGCATCACGTCGGTGCCCGCATCGATCAGTTCACCGATCACTTCGACCGAGTCGCTCGCCGGTCCGATGGTCGCCACGATCTTCGTTCGTCCGCTCATATCTGCTTGTCTATCTCACAATGGAACTGCTGATCATCCGACACGCGTTGCCGATACGACGCGAGCTCACAGAGGGCGCCGCCGATCCGGAGCTGGCCCCGCAGGGTCACGAGCAGGCCGGGCACCTCGCCCGCTACCTCGAATCCGAGCAGATCGACGCCATCTACGCGAGTCCGATGGTCAGGGCGAAGGAGACCGCCGCGCCGCTCGCAGCAGCGTTCGGCATGGAGATCCGCATCTCGCCGGGCGTGGCCGAGTGGGACCAGAACAGCCCCGAATACGTCCCGGTCGAGGAGCTCAAAGCAGCCAACGACCCTCGTTGGCAGGCCATGCTGGCCGGCGAGTGGTCGTCCGACGAGTCAGAAGACGACTTCCGAGCGCGGGTGCTCGACTCGATCGAGACCATCATCAACGATCATCGGGGCGACAAGGTCGCCGTCGTCTGCCACGGCGGGATCATCAACGGCTACCTGTCGCACGTGTTGGGCATGGGCGAGTTCGCACGCGGGTTCTTCTACCCGAACTACACCTCGATCAACCGGGTAGCCGCAGCGTCGAGCGGCGAACGTTCGATCGTGACCGTCAACGAGACCAGCCATCTGCGAGGCACCGGCCTGCCGATGGGCCTGTTCCAGAGAGGCTGAGCGATGAGTACTTCCGAGATCACCGACAGCACGCTCGACCTGATCGACTTCCTCGACACATCACCGTCGCCGTGGCATGCCGTCCAGTCGACGATCGATCGACTCGACGGGTTCGTCAGACTCGACGAGACCGATGCATGGACCGACATTCCACACGCTGGGTATGTGGTGCGCTCCGGCGCGATCGTTGCGTGGCGCCTTCCGGCCGAACCTTTGCCGCCTCATGCGCCGTTCCGACTCGTCGGAGCGCACACCGATTCGCCGTGCCTGCGAGTGAAGCCGCGACCCGACACCGGCGGTCATGGCTGGAAACAACTCGCCGTCGAGGTCTACGGCGGCATCTTGAACAACAGCTGGCTCGACCGCGACCTCGGGATCGCCGGACGGGTGGTCGGTGCCGACGGGTCTGTGTCGCTACTCGACGTGGCCGAGCCCATCGCCCGGGTGCCGCAATTGGCAGTCCATCTCGACCGTGACGTCAACAGCGGCGGCCTCACCCTCGACACCCAGCAACACCTGACGCCGGTCTGGGGTGTCGGAACGTCATCGCCTGGCGAGTTCGCCTCGTGGGTCGGAGACGTCGGTGAGATGTCGAGCGAACCGGCGTGGTGGGAGCTCTGCCTGTACGACGTGCAGGGCGCTGCCGTGATCGGTGCGGACCGCTCACTGTTGGCGTCTGGGCGACTCGACAATCAGCTGTCGTGCTGGGCTGCCACCATGGCACTCGCCGCAGCGACGCCGACCGACCACATCGCCGTTGCCGTGCTCACCGACCACGAGGAGGTGGGTTCCTCGAGCAACTCGGGAGCCGCCGGTCCGTTCCTCGAATCGGTGCTGTCGCGGATCGTCGCAGCCCGTGGAGGATCGTCGGAGGATCTCGCCCGCTCGTTCGCAGCATCGGCGTGTGTGTCGGCTGACAACGCTCACGCAGTCCACCCGAATTACCCCGAGCGCCACGAGCCCGGCCACCGGCCGATCGTCAACGCAGGGCCAGCCATCAAGGTCAACTCGAACCAGCGGTACGCGACCTCGAGCGACACTGCAGCTGTCTTCCAACGCGCATGCGAAAGTGCAGGGGTCCCGTGGCAGGTGTTCGTGTCTCGCAACAACATGCCGTGCGGGTCCACGATCGGCCCGATCACGGCCACCCGACTCGGCATCGCCACCGTCGACGTCGGCGTGCCGCAACTCTCGATGCACTCGGCCCGCGAACTCTGTGGCGTCGACGACCCCCGCCACCTGACCGCCGCCCTCCAGGTTTTCCTCACCGAATGAAGCTGAGAGATCTGGCCCAGACCCCTCGGTGTCATTTCCCCTACTCAGCCGACGCGGGATTCGGCGAGGTCGTACAGGCGCTGCAGTTCGGCCGACAGGCGTTCGGACGCCTCGGCGATGGCTCGCCGCGGCGCCCGCCCGGATTCGCCCACCTCGACGGTGAACGGCTCGCCGATGACCACGTGCACCTTCCTCGGACGAATCATCTTGGCGTGACGGGGCATCACTCGGGCCGACCCGCCGATCCCGACCGGCACGATGGGGACACCAGCACGCGCCGCCACGAATGCTGCGCCGTCGAACAGTGGATGGATCCGGGGGCCGTCCTTGCGCTCACCTTCGGGGAACAGCACGAGCGGCTCTCCGCCTTCGAGGACCGCGATACATCGCGACAGCGCCTCACGGTCGGCGCTCCCCCGGTTCACCGGGAAGGCACCGAGCGCCGAGAACAGCCAGCCGAGGCGGGGGTACTTCCACATCTCCTGTTTTCCCATGAACCGGATGCGACGCGTGCTGATGCAGGCGACGATCGGCGTGTCGACGTAGCTGCGGTGGACCGGAGCGACCACATAGGCGCCGGAAGCCGGAAGACGGTCGCGACCGTCGATGTGCGCGCGGGTGAAAGCCTGCGTGAACCAGCACACGAGCGAGCGGAACACCCGGTAGGTCACCAGGCTCGCCCGGGAAAACGACGCGAGGTGCGTCGTCGGCTTCGTCATGCCGGCATCAGCCCGACGACCCGCTCGACCACCTCGTGGATGGACAGGTCCGTCGTATCGACCACGACGGCGTCGGAGGTCTCGGTCAGCGGGCTGTCGGCGCGAGTGGAGTCCTTGCGGTCACGCTCGATGATCGATGCCTCGACCTCGGCCACGTCGCCACCGATCTCGGCGACGCGCCGCTCGGCGCGCACGCGCGGCGACGCGGTGACGAACAACTTCAGTGTCGCATCCGGAAACACGACCGAGCCGATGTCACGTCCCTCCACGACGCCACCGCCATGGGCTGACACCCACGACCGCTGACGCCGCACGAGTTCGGAGCGCACGCGCGGGTTGGCTGCAACGGCGCTCACCGCTGCGGTCACCTCGCGCCCGCGTATTTCCACGGTGGCGTCGACGCCATCGACCGTCACCGACCAATCGTCGAGCGTCATCTCGACCTCGCTCGCCAACGCCGCGACGTCCTCCTGATCGGCGGGGTCGATCCCGCGTCGCAATGCCGCGAAGGTGACCGCTCGGTACATCGCACCGGTGTCGAGGTACTCCAGCCCCAGCCGGACGGCGACCGCTCGCCCCACCGTGCTCTTGCCGGCACCGGCCGGCCCGTCGATGGCAACGATCACCGGTGCACCGACGTCGGAGGCAGCAGCACCGCTCACCACGAAACTCCCAGCGGCCGTCCCTCGTCGTAGCCGGCGACACTCTGCACGCCGACCACGGCGCGCTCGTGGAAGGCTCGGATCGAGTCGGCGCCTGCATACGTGCACGCCGAGCGGAGCCCGGCGACGATCTGGTCGATGATGTCCTCCACACTCGGACGTTCGGGATCGAGATACATCCTCGACGTGCTGATGCCTTCCTCGAACAGCTCCTTGCGAGCACGTTCGAATCCGTGGTCCTCCCGTGTGCGGTGCTTCACCGCACGGTTCGACGCCATGCCGAAACTCTCCTTGTAGAGCCGGCCGTCAGGATCGCGCAACGTGTCCGCTGCGGACTCGTAGGTCCCTGCCAGCCAGGATCCGAACATCACGCTGGCGGCACCGCCCGCCAGCGCCAGAGCGACATCTCGCGGGAATCGAACTCCGCCATCAGCCCAGATGTGGCGACCGAGGCGGTGCGCTTCCTCAGCACATTCGAGGACCGCAGAGAACTGCGGTCGACCGACCCCGGTCATCATGCGGGTCGTGCACATCGCACCCGGGCCAACGCCGACCTTCACGACGTCGGCGCCGGCCTCGATCAGTTGGCGCGTACCGTCAGCGGTGACGACGTTGCCCGCCACGATCCTCGCGTCGGGCAAGACAGCACGGACCGCAGCGATCGCGTGCAGCGTTCGCGTCTGGTGTCCGTGCGCCGTGTCGATCACCAGGACATCGACACCGTGGCCGACCAGTTCCTTCGCCCGCGCTGCTGGGTCGCCGTTGATCCCGACCGCCACGCCCACCATGAGGCGGCCGTCGGCGTCGACTGCCGGCTGGTAGATCGTCGAGCGCAGCGCGCCCTCTCTGGTGATCACGCCGAGCAGGCGACCGTCGTCGACGACCGGTGCGACACGCAGGCGGTTGCGGCCCAGGTGGTCGAAGGCGTCGGCGGGCTCGATATCGGGGCTGAGGATGTGCAAAGTGGAACTCATCACGTTCACGAGCTGGGTGAACCGGTCGAATCCATCGCCGTCGCGCTCGGTGAACACCCCGACCGGGACGCCGTCGTCGACAACGACCACCGCGCCGTGGGCTCGCTTGTGGATCAGCGACAGTGCATCGGCGATGGTCGCATCGGGGCCGAGGGTGATCGGTGTCTCGAACACGGTGTGGCACCGCTTCACGTAGTCGATCACCCGGGCGACCACGTCGACGGGGATGTCCTGCGGCAGGATCGCGATCCCACCACGTCTGGCCACCGTCTCGGCCATGCGTCGGCCAGCGACAGCCGTCATGTTCGACACCACGAGTGGGATGGTCGTTCCGATCCCGTCGGGGGTCCGCAGGTCGACACTCATCCTCGACGGCACATCCGACAGGCTCGGCACCATGAACACATCGCTGTAGGTCAGGTCGAATCCCGGTTCGGGGTGAAGCATGCGCATGGGTTCCTCCTCAGGTCGATCGACCCATACTGGGTTCGCCGGCTCCACTCGCTTGTCGAGCGAGCACAGGCTAGGGCCTAGCCTGACGCGTGCATGACCTCTCAACCCGCGCCGCCTGTCGTCCTCGTGCACGGTTGGGGCGGGTCGTTCGAGTCGACGTGGCAGCGCAGCGGGTTCGCGGCGCTGCTCGAGGATGCCGGTTTGGACGTCATCGGCATCGACCTCCTCGGCCACGGCACGGCGCCGAAGCCCCATGACTCGCGGGCCTACGCCGATCTGACCGAGCGAGTCGTCGATGCGCTCCCGGACCAACCGGTCGATGCCATCGGATTCTCGCTCGGCGCCATGACGCTGCTGCACCTGGCGATCGCTCAGCCCCACCGCTTCAATCGGATCGTGATGGCCGGAATCGGCAAGAACATCTTCGACCGAGACGATTCCGGCACCGCGGCGATCATCGCCGGGCTGGAGGCGGTCGCTGCTGGTGGCGACCCCTCGACGCTCGACAACACCGTGCGGCTCTTCACCCAGTACGCCAGCCAGCCCGGCAATGACATCGCCGCACTCACCGCCGTCATGAAACGGCCACCGTCCACCGAGATCACGCCGCAAGGATGCGCCTCGGTGTCCTGTCCCGTCCTCGTGGTCGTGGGCGACCAGGACTTCGTGCATCCTGGGGACGCGCTGGCTGCTGCATTCCCGAACGGTCGCTGCGAGACGCTGCGCAACGTGGACCACTTCGCCACCACCGAGTCGTTCGGGTTCTTCGACGCTGCCCTCGAATTCCTCGACGCCATCTGACGTTGCGTGATGACGCCGAGCGACCTCGTCACGACCGACGTCGACCGGGCCGTCGCTGCGATCAGCGCCGGTGGAATCGTGGCGATCCCGACCGAGACCGTCTACGGGCTGGCTGCAGATGCGACGAACGCCACTGCGGTCACCCGAATCTTCGAGGTGAAGGGTCGCCCCGCGGACCATCCGCTGATCGTTCACCTCTCCTCGGTCGATGAACTGGACCAGTGGGCCGCTGAGGTTCCCCCGGCCGCGCTCCGACTCGTCGAAGCCGCCTGGCCGGGTCCACTGACCGTGATCGTGCCGCGTGCCGCAGGCGTGCTCGACGCCGTCACCGGCCGGCTCGACACGGTCGGGTTGCGTGTTCCCGCCCATTCCATGGCGTTGCAGCTGATCGAGCAAGCGGGTGTCGGGTTGGCAGCACCGTCGGCCAACCGGTTCGGCGCCGTGAGCCCGACCACCGCCGAGCACGTGTTGCGAGACCTGGCCGAGCGGCTCGATCCGCGTCGTGACGTGATCCTCGACGGTGGCCCGTGCCCGATCGGCGTGGAGAGCACGATCGTCGACTGCGCGAGCTCACCCCCGCAGATCCTGCGAGCCGGCGGCGTGCCGGTCGAGGACGTGCGTCGCCTACTGGCCGGCGATCTCGCCGATGCGTCCGGGCCGAGCCGGGCGAGTGGGATGCTCGTGTCCCACTATGCGCCGCGCTGCGCGGTTCGGCTGGTCGATTCCGCCGACGACGCTCTGGCTCTGCGAGCTGGCACCGTCGGCGCCGAGATCCTCGACCTCACCGACGACCTGGTCGCCTACGCCCGCGAGCTCTACGCCCGCCTTCGTGACGCCGACGATCGTGACGTCGTCACCCTGATCGCGGTGCTCCCTCCCGCCGAGGGCCTCGGTCATGCGATTCGTGACCGTCTGACAAAGGCCGCAGCCCCCCGCCCCCGTTGAAGGTGTTACTCGTGGTGTCTGACACCACGAGTAACACCTACGCTGAAAGATGTCAGGGCCAGTCGACGGCGTTGAGATTGGCGATCCAGGCGTCGCGGACGGCGGTCACGTCGGGCGTTGGTGCGCCATCGATGCCGGCAACGGCCAAGCTCACCGTCGACGCGCCGGCGTCGGGCACCACGTCGAGACGGCACCAGCAGTCGAACGGCTCGTAGAGGTAGGTGTCGAGCCGATACGGCGGGTCGTCGTCGAGTACTTCGCCGAGCCACGAAGCGACGACCAGCATGGCCTCGAACGTCTCGACCGGCAGTGCCTCGACCGTGAACGACGGCACGTCATGGGCAACACCCGACGTGTGGCCATCCGTCTCGGGCGCACGGCGGGCGCTGGGCCCTGACGCTTCACCCCCGGCACGGGTCTCCGTCATCGTCGTCTCGACCACCTCCGACGTCTCGACGACGAGCAGCGCCGCATCGGCCGCCTCGTTGATGGCCTGCATCGAGACCGGATCGCCACCATGGTCGGGGTGGTGAGCCTTCGCGAGACGACGCCTGGCTGCACGGATGTCGTCGCCGGTGGCCTCACGGCCGAGGCCGAGCGTGACGAACGGATCGGGCACGACCATCGAACTCAGCGCGCGGCGTCGCGTAGTTCGGCGTAGCGAGCGCGCAGGTCGCCGGAGTCGACCCCGTCGACCCGGATTCCGGTGCCGGCGTCGAGACCCCAGCGTTGCTGGACCGTGGCGTGATCGACTCCGTGGGCAATCGCTGCCGCCTGTACCGCAGCGCCCGCCGCCACCGCCTGGTCGGCTCCGCCGAGCACCAGCAGTTCATCGAGCAACCCCCCGAGGACGCCACCAAGTGCAACCGACCGGGCGCCACCACCCGTCAACACGACGCGACCCGTCACGGGTGCGAACGCCCGGAGCGCGTCGAGTGCGTCGAGCAGACCGCACGCCACCCCGTTCACGGCCGCGAGGGCGAACTGCTCGCGGGTCACGTCGCTGCGCAAGCCGCCGATCATGCCGGTGGCGTCGGGACGATTGGGCGTGCGTTCACCGTCGAAGTAGGGCAACAGGACCGGAACGTTGGAGTCGCCGACGGCGGCCAGTGCGAGCCGGTCGAATTCATCGTGGTCGACCCCGAGCAGACGGGCCACGGCGTCGAGCACCTTCGCAGCGTTCGAGGTGCACACCAGCGGCAGGAACTTCCCGGTTGCGTCGGCGAACCCGGCCACGGCTCCGGACGGATCGGCGGTTGGGGCGTCGGCGACGGCGAATGCTGTCCCCGAGGTACCGACCGACAGTGCCGCGTCACCGGGGGCGAGCCCCAGACCGAGCGCGGCGGCCATGTTGTCGCCCGTGCCCACAGCAACGGCGGCGGCGTTCCATTCCCCGGCAACATCGAGCGGACCGAGCACGGTCGGCACGATGTCGGTCCAGTCGCTATCAGCGTCGATGAATGCGAGGAGATCCCACCGGTACTGCCCCATCGACGGCGACCAGTAGCCGGTTCCGGATGCGTCGCCTCGATCGGTGGTGTATGCACCGGTCAGGCGGTGGGTGAGGTAGTCGTGCGGCAACACGACCCGAGCGATCCGATTCCACGGCTCGGGATGCATGCGGTGCAGCCACGAGAGCTTGGTGACGGTGAACGCGGCGACCGGCACGCTCCCGACAGCGTCGGCCCACGCGGTTGTTCCGTCATCGATCCGGTTGCCGTCGCCGTCGCGGGCGGCCAGTTGACCGAGCAGCCAGCCGGCGTCGGGTGCTGACTCGGTGTCGTTCCAGAGCTTCGCCGGGTGCACCGGTCGGTCCTCGACGTCGAGGGCGACCATGCCGTGCTGCTGGCCGGCGACGCTGATCGCCGAGATCGACGACTCGCCTTCGCCGGCGGGGAGTTGCCCCACGGCCTGGCCCCATGCCAGCTCGAACGCGTCCCACCACGATCGGGGGTCCTGTTCGCTCACCGGCGGGGTCACCGCCGAATGTGGGGCCGTTGCCGCGCCGACGATTTCGCCGGTATCGAGATCACGAATCTCGACCTTCGTGGACTGGGTGGATGAGTCGATACCCGCAACGAACGCCACGACTGCGACCCTACTGGCCGCCCCCGACCCACGACGGCGCCTGCCCCCATGCGTCGTCGAACGCGACCTCGGAGATCGGCTTGCGCTTCACTGGGCCATGGCGGCCCTCGGGTACGCCGAGCGTGATGCATGCCGACAACGCGACGATTTCGGGGATCGTCAGCAACTCACGCAGTTCCGCCTCGACGCCGAGGTGCCACATCGTGAGCGCGCCGCCGTAGCCGAGCGCACGGGCGGCGAGTAGCAGGTTCTGACAGGCCGGATACACCGATGCCCCTTCGTACGGCGAGGCACTCCGATAGCGATCCAGGCAGACCAGCACGACCACCGGCGTCTGCTCGAAGCGATCGACGTACCGCTGCATCGACTCGGCGAACCGCGACGGGCGATAGCCGTCGGCCTCGCGTTTGGTGTTCCAGCCCGCCCGAAATGCGTTACCGAGCAGCGCTTTCGCTACCCGGGCGTTCGGGCCGTCACGCAGCACGAGGAACCGGAACGGTTGCCGATTCGATCCCGACGGCGCACGGCCCGCGTGCCACAGGATCGCGGCGAGATCGTCGTCGGGGATCGGAGCGTCGGTGTAGCGACGGATCGCTCTCGTGGTGGCGAGGCCTTCAAGCAACCCGATCGGGTCGGGCGGCTCGTTATCAGGCGGCGCTGTCACCGGCCGTGGAATTCGGGGTCGCGCTTCTCCATGAACGCGGCGACACCTTCGGAGAAGTCGTCGGTGCGCAGCAGCGGCAGGAGTTGCAGGAACACGTGGTGCACGTTCTGTTCGAACGTCTCGGTCTCGGCGGCTCGCATCATCCGTTTGATCGCGCGCACGGCGAGCGGCGCGTTCGCGGCGATCTCTCCTGCCAGTGCCGTGGTCCGATCCGCGAAATCCTCCACGCTCACGACGTGATTCACCAGTCCCAGATCGAGCGCCTCGACCGCCGTGAGGGTGCGTCCGGTGAAGGCGATCTCGGCAGCCTTTGCGTACCCGACCATCCGAGGGAGCAACCAGGTACCGCCGCTCTCGGGCAGGATGCCGCGCTTGGCGAAGCCCGGGTTCAACTTGGCGGTGTCGACCGCGATGCGGATGTCACAGCCCAACGCCAGGTCGAGGCCATATCCGGCCGACCCGCCGTTGAGCGCGCAAATCGTCGGTGTGTCGAGGTTGTGCAGCACCACCGGGGGCGCGCTTCGTAGGTCGAACTCGCCGCCGAAGGTGGCGTCGCCTCCCCCGAGATTGCCGAGGCCGCCCTTGGGACCGGCCATCTGCGCCTGCAGATCGAGCCCGGCGCAGAACGCCCGACCGGCGCCGGTGAGCACGATGCAACGCACATCAGGGTCGTGATCGGCGCGCAGGAGCAGCTCGCTGATCTGGGTCAGCATCACCCCGGAGATCGTGTTCATCCGTTCGGGGGCGTTCAACGTGAGGGTGGCGACATGGTCGACGACGCCGTAGAGCACCTCGGTTTCGTCGTTCGAGATGACATCAATCTGCGGCGCTTCATTCACAGCGCCGAAACGTAGTGCCTCGCATTCGCCGGGCACGATGCGTACAATCGTGCCACCTTAGAAGTACGGGCAATCCGGCCCGTATCCCGACAAGGGGGAGAACCACAACATGAAAGCAACTCGCGCAAAGCGCGTCGGTGCACTGTTGGTCGGACTGAGTCTCGTAGCCGCAGCCTGCGGCAGCGACGACGACGCCACGCCGACGACCGATGCCGGTTCCGAGACCACCGATGCTCCGGAAGCCACTGATGCTCCGGACACCACCGATGAGGACATGACGGAAGAGACCACGGCGCCGGAGACCACCGAGGCCATGGAAGAAGCCAGCGAGACCGTCCAGGCCGCTCCGTCGTGTGAAGGCGACAGCGATGGCGTGCTCAATTTCGCCACCGTGCTGCCCGAGACCGGCAACCTGGCTTTCCTCGGCCCGCCTGAATTCGCTGGCGCCGAACTGGCCGTCCAAGAGATCAACGACGCCGGTGGCGTCCTCGACGCCGACGTCACCCTCGATCAGGGCGACTCGGGCGACACCTCCACCGACATCGCCAACCAGACCGTCGACCGTCAGCTCGCTGCCGGTGCCGACGTGTTCATCGGTGCAGCTTCGTCGGGCGTGTCGTTCACGTTCATCGACAAGCTGGTCGAGAACTGCAAGATCCACTTCAGCCCGGCCAACACCTCACCGGACTTCACCGACTACGCCGACGACGACCTGTACTTCCGTACGGCCCCGTCCGACGTGCTGCAGGGTCGCGTCCTCGCCGATCTCATGATCGAAGAGGGTGTCACCACCGCCAGCTTCATGGCGTTGCAAGACCCGTACGGTGAGGGCCTGCTCCAGTACTCGACCGAGCCCTTCGCCGACAGCGGCGGCGAGATCGTCGATCAGTTCACGTACGACCCGCAGGCCGCCGAATTCTCGGCAGAGGTCGACCGGGTCGTGTCGGGTGACCCCGAAGCGCTCGTGATCATCGGCTTCGAGGAGACCTCGAAGATCCTCACGGCGTTGTTCGAGGCCGGCTTCACGCCCGAGTCGGGCAAGCAGATCTTCCTGGTCGACGGCAACGTCGGTAACGCTCTCGGCGAGCAGCTGCCCGCCGGGTCGATGGAAGGCATCCGGGGCACGCTCCCGGCCGCCGAGATCACCGGTGACTTCCAGGATCGTCTCCTGGCCGTCGATCCGGAGCTCATCGACTTCAGCTACGGCCCGGAGACCTACGACGCCGTCATCATCATGGCGCTCGCCGCCCAGATCGCCGGCACCGACAACCCCGCGGAAGTCGCTGCTCAGATCAACGGTGTGACCCGTGACGGTGAGGTCTGTGAGACCTTTGCCGACTGCAAGGCACTCATCGACGCCGGTACCGACATCGACTACGACGGTCCTTCGGGCCCGCAGACGTTCGGCCCCGAAGGCGAGCCGACCGAGGCGAGCTTCAAGATCCTCACGTACGACGCGGACAATGCTGTCGAGGCTGGTGTCCCGACCGAGTTCCGTTTCGCCCAGATCTGATCGATCGAAGCTGAACACCTGAATACAACGGCCCGATTCAGTAGGGCCTGAACTGAATGCGAACACGAAACGGGGCCGCCTTCGGGCGGCCCCGTTTCGCGTGCCGGGAGCTTCAGTCCGGTGGTGATGCCTCTCGGCACTGTTCGACGATCGCTTCGAGATCCGGGACGAGTTCGTCGATGTCGATGGCGACGCTGACCGGCGCAGCGCCATCGAGGGACACGTCGAGGTCGAGCCCGTAGCGCTTCGTCACCTCGGCGAGGGCGTGCGGATCACACCGGTTCACCTCGAAGGTCAGCGGGATCGCCGCCAGTTCGTCCTGCAGCTGGACGCCGCCCCAGCCGGTTGGGGCGCTCACGCTGACGAGGATGGTGCCCGACAACGCGCTGACTGCCAGATCGGTGACGTCGCCGGTCGGCTCGACCACCAAGTCGGTGACGACGACCCCGTCGACGATCGCCGTGCCGACGAACCGTGTTCGTGCGCTCGCCTCGAAGCGGCGGGTGGTGCACTGTTCTGCCTGGATCGAGTCGAGGATCTCGGTGCCATTGAGTTCGACTCGGGCTCTTCGTTCCACGGGGTCGTCGTCACTGGCATAGGTGAAGGTGAGTACCGCCGCGGCGGAACGCGCTGTGTCACAGTCGTCGGCCACGCCGTAGGGCACCTGAATCGCCACCTGACGACCACTTCGTAGGCTGATGGTGCGTGCGGCCGCTGGCTCGCTCTCGAAGGTGTCGGCGACGAGTTCGATGTTGCTCAGCAGCAGGGACGCCCCGGAGTCGTTCCGGGTCAGCACGTTGATGAGACCGCGATCGAGGAGATCGCGCTGGCGGGTGATGACCAGCTCGCCCGACACTCCATCGAGCGAGATGGGCGTGGAGGGATCGCCCGGGGTGGCGTCCGGTCTGGAGCTGTTCGGGTCCGACACGTCAGGCGCCCCAGACCCGCATCCGACGAGCACGGCAACGAGCGACGAGGTGAGGAGCGCTGCAGCCGTGCGACATCCGGTGGCCCCCATGAGGCACACGGTAGTAATTCGAACTCGGTGCCCGGCGTTCGAAAGGTCAGGCGGCGTTTCGTCGGTTGGGTGGTCCGGTGATGTGGACGGCGGACCCGTTTCCCTCGCACTGTTCGACGCCGAAGTCGCCGCCGAGTGTTACTCATGGTGTCTGACACCATGAGTAACGGTCAGCGGGCTTTGGCGAGGGTGCCCAGGTACAGCTCGATGACCTTGGGGTCCCTCAGGAGCTCAGCGCCGGTACCCGTGTACGCGTTGCGTCCTTGGTCGAGCACGTAGCCGCGGCTACAGATCGACAGACAGCGCGCCGCGTTCTGCTCGACCATGATGATCGACACGCCGGTGGAGTTGACCTGCTTGACCCGGTTGAACACCTGGTCCTGTAGTACCGGAGACAAACCTGCACTTGGCTCATCGAGCAACAGCACCGACGGTTCCATCATCAGCGCGCGACCCATCGCCAGCATCTGGCGTTCGCCGCCCGACAACGAACCGGCCCGCTGGTCGATGCGTTCGCCGAGGCGCGGGAAGATGTCGACCACGGTGTCGATCATCTCGGCAACGCCCGACTTGCGGAGGTAGCCACCCATCTCGAGGTTCTCCCGAATGGTCAACGACGGAAAGACGTTGTTGATCTGGGGCACATAGCCGATGCCACGAGCGACCAGGAAGTTCGCCTTCTTGCCGGTGACGTCCTCGCCCCGATACCAGACCTTGCCCTCGGTGACCTTGATGAGCCCGAACAGCGCCTTGAGCATCGTGGACTTACCGGCACCGTTCGGACCGATGATTCCGATCAGCTCGCCGTCGGCGAGTTCGAGATTGGCACCGTTGAGGATGTTCACCCCCGGCACGTACCCGGCAATGACCTCTTCGACGTGAATGAGTGGCTCACTCATCGTGGACTCCTGACTCGCCGTCATCTGCGACGGCGGTCCCAGTTTCGCCGACCGCCTCACGAATCTCCTCGGTCAAGGCCGCATGCGACGAGCCGAGGTAGGCGTCGACCACGGCTGGATTCTCCCCGATCGATCGTGGCGGCCCCTCTGCGATGACCGCACCTTCGGCCATCACGATCACCCAGTCGGAAATATCCTGCACCACGTCCATGTCATGTTCGACGAACATCACCGAAATCCCCTCGGACCGCAACCGCTTCACATGGCCGAGCAACGACTGGGTGAGCGCCGGGTTCACACCGGCCATCGGCTCGTCGAGCATGATCAGCCGGGGCTGCGCCATCATCGCACGCGCCATCTCGAGGAGCTTGCGCTGGCCACCCGAGAGCGCACCGGCGAACTCGTCCTTCATGTGGGTCATGTTGAACTCGTCGAGCACCTGCAGCGCACGTTGCTCGACCTCGCGTTCCTGCCCACGCCAACCGTTCAGCAGCGCCTTCCACATCGACTCGCCGGTCTGTGCCTGGGCGGCGAGCTTCATGTTGTCGATCACAGTCATCTTCGCGAGCACCTTGGTGAGCTGGAACGTACGCACCATTCCACGTGCGGCCAGTTCGTGCGACCGCACTCCGGTTGTCGGTTTCCCATCGAAGGTGACCGTTCCTTCATCAGGAGTGTCGAACTGGGTCAGCAGGTTGAAGAACGTCGTCTTGCCGGCGCCGTTCGGGCCGATCAGGGCCGTGATCGCGCCGCGCTGGATCTCGACGCGCTCGACGTCGACCGCCCGCAGACCACCGAACGAGCGACTGACCTCGCTGGCCACCAGGATCGGGTCGGGCTTCTTGGCACCTGGCACCTGATCGACGTCGTCGAACATGCCGATGGCAGGATTGTCCCAGTCGCGCTGCAGCGTCGAGGCGCCTCCGCCTCCGGAGGTGCGGCCGAACTCGATTCCGCCGCCTGCAGCGGTGTCGTCGACGGTTGGATCGGTGTCGTCACTTTCGGGCATCGATCGCGATCTCTCTCTTGTCGCCGAATATTCCCTGTGGTCGATAGATCATCAAGAGCATCAGTGTGAGGCCGACGATCATGAACCGGACCGGGCCGACCTGCGAACGCTCCATCAGCCAATCAGGCATGATGTCGTTGTCGATCAGTTCGATCAGGATGTTCTCGGCGAACGACAGGATCACCCAGAACATCATGGCGCCGACGACCGGGCCCCAGACCCGGGCGAGACCACCGAGAATCGCTGCTGTGAGCGCGAAGAACGTCTGCTGGGTGGCGTAGTTGTCGGGTTGCACCGAGTTCTGCTGCACGGCGTAGAAGATGCCGGCGAGCGTGCCGAAGGATCCACCGAGGATCAGCGACTGCATCTTGAAGCGGAACACGTTCTTGCCGAGCGCCGTTGCCGCGTCTTCATCCTCGCGGATCGATCGAAGCACACGTCCCCACGGGCTGTTGACGAGCTTCCACACCAGCAGCACCGACAGCAGCACGAGTCCCCACCCGACGGTGAGTTCCCAGATGTCAGCGCCACTGAACTCGAGATTGATTCGGTCGAACAGCCGGAAGCCGTAGGTGGCGGTGTTGTTGAACGGGTTCCAGTCCTGGAAGCTGTTCGCGAAGCCATTGATGCCGTTCGACCCACCGGTGATGTCGCTGAGGGTGGCGGCGCGCACGATCAATCTGATGATCTCGCCCACCGCGATGGTGACGATGGCGAGATAGTCAGCTCTGAGTCGCAGCGTCGGTAGGCCGAGCAGGATGCCGAGCACCACGCCGGCGAGCAGGCCGACGATGATGCCCACCCACAGCGGGGCGCCGATCGTGTCGGTGGTGATACCGACGCCATACGCGCCGGCCGCCATGAACGCGACCTGGCCGAAGTTGAGCAGGCCGGTGTAGCCGAAGTGGAGGTTCAACCCGATCGCGGCGAGGGCGAAGATGATCGCCTGTTGCGAGATGCCCGAGCGGAACGCATTGGAGAGAATCGAATTCCAGTCCACGGCTATCCGATCCGTTCCTTGCGTCCGAAGATGCCTTGAGGTCGCACCATCAAGATGGCGATCATCACCAGCAGCGCTCCGACGTTCTTCAGCTCGGGAGCCACCCAGAGCGTGGCCATGAAGGTGAACACCCCGATCACGAGCCCGCCGACCATCGCACCGAAATCGGTGCCGAGTCCGCCGAGCGTGACCGCCGCGAACACCAACAGCAGCAGCTGCTGGCCCATCAGCCAGTTGATCTGGCTGTTGAGCCCGAAGAAGATCGCACCAGCGGTGACGAGCGAGCCACCGACGAACCACACCGAGGTGACCACCCGGTCGACGTCGATACCCGTCGATGCGGCGAGGTCGTTGCTGTCGGCGACCGCCCGCATGGCCTTGCCCATCTTGGTCATCCGCAGTCCAATCGCGGTTCCGACCAGCAGCAACGAGGCAATGACGATGATCAGGAGTTCTTTGGGCAGTACGTCGATCGGTCCGACCGAGAACAAGATGTCGGTCTGTACGGCATATTGCTCGTAGGGCCGCGAGCGCTCACCGAACAGAAAAAGGAAGAAGAACCGCAGGAACAACGCGAGTCCGATCGAGATGATCATCATCGCGGTCAGCCCGGTCCCGCGTTTTCGCAGAGGGCGCCAGAGCCCGATGTCGAGGAACGCAGATCCGATTCCACCGACGACGAATGCGATCATCGCTGCAGGAATCAGGCTGATCCCGAGAATCGCGTTGAAGAAGTACGCCACGAGGGCCCCGAACACGATCTGTTCCGACAAGGCGAAGTTGACCAGGCCCGTGGTGCCGTAGATCAACGACAGACCGATCGCACACAATCCGATGATCAGCCCGAAGATGATGCCCTCGAACAGCAGCCGCGTCGCCCGCGTGAGCAGCCCGTCGCTCTCCTTGTCGCGAGCGGCGCCTGCGGCATCGCCCTCCGCGAGGTTGAACAGCACCCGGGTGGGCTGGCCCGAACGAGCCTCGACGGGAAGCTGCTGCTTGTCGGCGCGGATCAACTCGATGCCCTCGGGCAACGTCTCGATCTCGATCTCGACGGCGTACGAACCGGGACCCGGCACTGGCACCGACACGAACCCGGTGGCGTCCGACGTGGCCCGCCCGACCTCGTCGCCGATCGACTCGATCTCGCGATTGACGATGACCGCGTCGAACACCCGGATCTCTGTTCCTTCGATCGGGATCCGATCGGCTTCTGGATCCTCCGGTTTCGCCAACAGCGTGGTCTCGACGGACTCGCCTGATTGCGCCGAAGCGAACGGTGATGGAACCAGAGCGAAGACCCCGATCACTGCGAGGAGCACGCCGAGGAGCGCGAGTCGCTTCCGCTGAGCGACCGTGGGTTCTGACATAGTCGCAGGAGCTTAGGCGGTCGTTGCAGTCTCGAACGCGAATCCTCGTTCATCCAGCGTTTCCGTTGCGTGAACGTTCGGTTCACCCTGTGCCAGCGGTTCGAGCGCCGCCTGGACGAACTGGACGGTCACCACCCACAGCGCAGTGGCCCCCGCTACGTGCGCGGCGACGAGCACGGCCGGGACGTCGTTGAAGTACTGCACGTAGCCGATGCCGCCCTGAACCACAGCCACGAACATCCACGTCGAGACGTTCCCGGCCAGCCGCGCGAACAACGCCGGGTCTCGCCGAAGGACGACGACCAGCACCAGGAAGACGGCAACGGCGGCCCAGACGGTGACGCTGTGGATCTCGGCGACGGTCGAGATGTCGAAGCCGTATCGGCGTGCACTCTCGTCGCCGGCATGCGGACCGGCGCCGGTGACCACTGTTCCCGTGGTCAGAGCGCCAGCCATGAGCGCACCGAGACCGACGATCAACCAGGTGATCAGCGGCGTGACTCCGATGGAGGTGCGAGACACCACCTCCTCGGGACGAGCACGGTGAATCGCCACCAAGCCGAAGAGGATCGACAACATGGCCAACAGGAAGTGCGACTGGACCAGGAACGGATGCAGATCGCCTCGAACGGCGATGCCACCGACCACGCCGTTGCCGAGGATCGACGCCAGCACCAGGAGCGACGGCACCTTGAGCCCTGGGCGCACCGGACGAACCCGGAACGCCCCGATGGCCATCAGTAACGTCGGGATCCCGACGAGCCCGCTGGCGAGCCGGTTGATCTGCTCGATCGCGGCGTGGCCGCTGGACACGTCGATGAAGCGCTCGTTGTTGCAGTTGGGCCAGTCGTCGCAACCCAGGCCGCTGCCGGTGAGGCGCACGATGGCACCCGCGACCGTCAGGAAACAGACGCCGGCCACGGTGAAGATGGCGATCTGCCGATACCGCCGCAGCGACATCGTGAATCGTGGGCGGGAGGAGCCCTCGTGTTCCATACCTGGCACAGGATATGGCTAGCGTCGGCCGCGTGCTGAGTTCGTTCGACGACTTTCCGATCCATCAGACCTCCCGCCCGATCGCCCAGACGGCGACGAGCGACATCAACCACTACGACCGCTACTTCTTCAACGGCTACACCAAGGACACCCGTCTCTTCTTCGCGACGGCGATGGGCCTCTATCCGAACCGCCATGTCGCCGACGCCTCGTTCAGCGTGGTGGCCGACGGCGGCACCCCCGCTGCCCGCCAGATCAGCGTGCACGCCTCTGGTCGAGCACCCGCCGATCGTGCCGACGCCAACGAGGTCGGCCCGATCAAGATCGAGGTGCTCGAACCGCTCAATGCGTTGCGTGTCACCGTCGATGCGCCCGAGCATGGCCTGCGCGCCGACCTCACGTTCGTCCGCCGATCTTCCCCGATCGAGGAGCCGCACTTCTTCCAGCAGATCGGATTGAGGGTCACGTTCGACTACACCCGCCTCACCCAGTTCGGTGGCTGGGAGGGTTGGATCGAGATCGACGGCGTGCTGCACGACCTGGCCCCTGGCGAAACCGTCGGCTGTCGCGATCGCTCGTGGGGTATCCGTGGTGTGGGCGAGCGCTCCGCCACTGGCGCACCGGTTGCTGACCCGCAGTTCTTCTGGCTGTGGGCGCCGCTCAACTTCGACACGTTCTCGACCCACTTCGACGTCAACGAACTGTTCGACGGCAAACGCTGGCACGAGACTGGTTTCATCGCCCCGGTTGCCGGCCACGATGGCGCTCCACCGCCCGAAGCGATGCGCACGGTCGACTACGAGATCGCCTGGCGTCCAGGCACTCGAACGGCCGAGTGGTTCGAGGTGACGATGACACCGTGGATCGGTGAGCCGACCACGATCCGACTCGAACCGCTCTTCGAGTTCCAGATGGCCGGGCTCGGCTACCTGCATCCCGAATGGGGCCACGGCGTGTGGAAGGGCGAACTGGAGGTCGGTGGAGAACGCTGGGACCTCCCCGTCGAGAACCCGACGGCGATCGACCGACTGCATGTGCAATCGATTGTTCGCGCCACCACGTCTGGCGGCATCGGCGAGCACGAGGGCATCGGCATCCTCGAACAACTCGCCCTCGGCCGCCACGACCCCACCGGCCTCACCGGCCTCCTCGACGGCTGGAAACGCTGAGCCCCACGCCGGGCGATGAGTCTTCGCGCGGACAGGTGCGCTGAAACTCATCGCTCGTAGCCCGGAACCAGAAGTGATGAGTCTTCGCGCGCACAGGTGGCGCGGAAACTCATCGCTCGAGCGTTACGTGTGGCGGATGGTCATGCCGCCATCGACGGGGATGGTTGTGCCGTTGACGAAGCTCGATGCGGGTAGGCACAGGTTGAGCGTCATGTGCGCCACCTCCTCGGGCAGGCCATAGCGGCGCAGGGGGACCCGGCGACGAGCGTAGGTCGCCTTGGCGTCGTCGGGGATCGCTGCGGTCATCCCGGTGTCGATCGGTCCGGGGCAGATGCAGTTGACCGTCACGCCGTGGCGCCCGAGCTCGACTGCCAGGCTGCGGGTGAGTCCGGTGACGCCTGCCTTCGAAGCGGCATACGCAGCGAGACCACCCGTCGCCACGATCGACTCGGTCGAGGCGATGTTGACGACTCGACCGGCGCCAGACTCGATGAGGTGCGGCAACGCCAGCCGGGTGAGTCGAGCGTGCGAGGTGAGATTGACATCGAGCGTCCGCGCCCAGTTGTCGTCGAACTCTGCCTCGTCCTGGAACGCAGATGTCACCAGGGAGACGCCAGCGTTGTTGACGACGATGTCGAGTCGCCCACCCCACGCAACGGCGCCGTCGACCAGCGCGCGTAGGTGACCATGGTTGGCGACGTCGCACTCCACCCCGAGCGCACGATCGTCGCCGTGGACGGCCCGGATCTCGTCGACCACGACAGCGACACGGTCGGAACCGAGGTCTGCAACGACGACCCTCGCTCCCTCATCGGCAAGGAGATGTGCGGTCGCTCGACCCATCCCGCTGGCGGCACCGGTCACGATCGCAACCGCACCCTCGATCGAGCGCGACAGCCCGGTCAAGCGAGCCGGGGGTAGTTCGGTCATCGCCGGCCCGTCAGACCGACCAGCGCTGTGCGCCGCCCATGCCGTACGCCTTCAGCACGAGCGCTCGCTCGACGGTGATCGCCAGGAAACCCGTCCCCGGCGAGTTGTCCGCTCCGCCGGGAGCGAACGCGTCGAGGTCGTAGTCGAACACGCCATGCCAGAGACGACGCTTGGTGTCGAGGTCGTCGAACATCTCCGCGGTGCCCCAGACCTCGACGCCGTCTCCGTTCTCGGTGACCTGCCAGTGCATCGCCACGTTGGGATTGTCGGCGACATTGCGGGCCTTGACCGAGTCGGTACCGCCCAGGATCCAGCAGACATCGCCTTCCCAGCACGGATGCACCGGCACGACGTCCGGGTTCCCGTCAGCGCCGACGGTCGCGAGGTGCGCCCACGGGCTGAGCGCGATGGCGAAGGCCTTCACGCCCTCCAGATCAATACGGTCGAGATCGATGCGGTCGCTGTCGTCGCTCATGGGCGAACCGTACTCAGCGACGCACCTCGTAGAACGAGTTGACCGAATGCTCGACATCCAGCGTCCGGAACTGGTTCAGGCCGGCGGTCGCTGCCATCTTTCGGGCCTTCGACTCGGGCAAACCCAACGTGCCGAGTCCGGCACCGCCCGGTTCCGACAGCGCCGACGACATGCACGACAGCACGCTGATGCCGTACATGAGTGACGCCATCGGGTTCTTCGCGACGTTCTCCGCGAACGTCTCGCGTCCCTTGATGTCGACCAGCAGCCACGTGCCGTCCGGTGCCAGCGCGTTGGCGATCGCGCCGATCATCTCCTGCGGGTGTGTCATGTCGTGGATGCAATCGAACGTCGTGACGAAGTCGATCGAGTGATCCTGGGGCAGCGGCTCGTCGCGTGGGTCGACGAACTGGACGTTGTCGGCGCCCTCCTCCAGGCGACGGTGCTCGGCCCGCTCCAATGCGTACTTCGAGATGTCGTAGCCCACGAACCGGCTGTTCGGAAACGCATCAGCCATCAACAGCACCGCTCCCCCGGCGCCGCACCCGATGTCGGCCACGGTGATACCGGATTCGAGCCGTTCGACGATCCCGTCGAGGGCCGGCAGTACGGTCGGGATCAGGTGGTGGCGGTTCCACGGCTCGAAGCTGCGTTCGATCCCGACCGCACCTTCGGGACCGTGGCTGTCATAGTCGTGGCCGACCCCGGTCTGGAAGCTCTCGGGCATCGCGTCGAGCGCCGCCATCGTCTGCGGGAAACGGTGGAACATCCCCATGCCGAACGCGGCGTGGTCGGGCGACGCCAACACCGCCGTTGCCTCCGGCGTCAGCCAGAACCGTTCATCGCCCGCCGTGGCTCCATCGGTGTCGACCTCGATCAGTTTGGCGGCGGCCTGGTTGTACGCCCACTCTCGAACCCACCGCTCGTCGAGCTCAGCGCGCTCGGCCAGCGCCGTCGTGGTGATCGGCTCATCGGCAGCAGCGAGGGCGTTGTAGAGGCCGAGCTTGTCGCCGAGGTGGATCATGCCGGCGGTCACCGCCCCGTTGAGCTGGGTGAACACCGAGAACGAATAGAACTTGAGGAGGTCGGGGTCGGGTGCGTCGGCCATCGCGACGACGGTAGATGGTCGCCGGGCGCAGATCAGCAGCGTGCACGCGCGTCAGCGGGTGCGTTCGTCGCGGTCGAGGTGCTCGAGGTCACTCAATTTGGTGAGGGAGAACGTGAAGCCGTCTTCCAGCGTGAGTGCCTCGATGCGGCTCACTGACGTGTGGCCCAGCACGAACCGGTCCCATTCCCACGGCGTCGGCTCCAATCCGAGCAGATGCCCGATCGTGACCGAGTTCGTTCCGGCATGCGCCACCAGCGCAATGCGGGTGCCCGGCTCGACGATCTGCCAGACCGGCAGATCCGTTTCGGAGCGAACCACCCCACGATCGGCAAGGAACGCCGAGGCCCCGGCCCGGATCCGGGCGACGAAATCTCGGATCGACTCGCCACCCTCGAGGCCGTGCCAGCGTTCCTCGGAGCGGCGGCCCCTCAACTCGGCGTAGGCATCTGCGGCTTTCTCGGCAGGACTACCGTGCCACATCGGATCGCGGATCTCTTCGAGCCACGGATCGATCACCTCATCGGCGCCGAGCGCTTCGAGCAGCGGCGCGGCCGTCTGGCGGGCACGCACCAGTGGCGATACCAGCACCTCGTCGAAGCGTTCCTCGTTCAACCACTCCGCGAGACGCTGCGCCTGACGGTGCCCGCGATCGGTGAGTGGTGGGTCGACGACCGCCAGACCCTCTCGAACCCATTCGGGTTCTCCGTGGCGGATGAGCACGATCTCCATGATCGACGACTGTAGGGGCAGGCGACGCCGGTAGCTTGCCCGGCAGTGGCGAACGACAGCGGAGTGCAACCCGGCTGGTACGCCGATCCACTCAGGCGCTTCGAGCTGCGCTACTACAACGGGACGGCGTGGACCGCCGACGTGTCCACCGGCGGCGATCGCTTCGTCGATCCGATGGGATTGGAGATCGGTCCGGCCACCCAACCGCGTGGCGCCGGCGTGGTCGCCGGATCAGCCGGGGATTCCAACTCCAACTCTGCGGCTACAGCCGCCATGGTGCTGGGAATCATCGCCGTCGCGATCGCCTGGTTGCCCTTCATCGTGGTCGTCGGAGCAGCAGCTGGAATCCTTGCCATCGTGTTCGGCACCGTCGGGCTCCGGCGAGCTGGGCCAGCGGGAGACGGGCGGAGTCGGGCAACGGTGGGGCTCGTCACCGGGGCAAGCGCGCTCGTTGTCGCCATCCTCGGGATCGTCTTGACGTTCACCGTGCTCGACGTCTACGACGCCTACGTCGATCCAGGCCCGAACGAGATCACCGTCACGTCGTGCGAGATCGTCGGGTCGCGAGCCTCGGCATCGGGAACGCTCACGAACCTCGGCACCGAAGCCGCCGACTTCTCGGTACTGATCGGGTTCGTCCGACCTCGAACCGACAACCCTCACCGCACGAGCCGAGTGGTCCTCGACGATGTCGCCGCCGGAGAGGGTGCGAAGTTCGAGGCGGAGAGCCAGGTCGACCTCGACGAGGTGGAATGCATCGTCATCGAGGTCACCGGCCCCCTGCCGTTCGGCCTCTCCCTCGACTGAGCGCACTCGCAGCCCAGCCTGTCTCCAATTTGTGTCAGCGCAGACGGGCGAAACGCGCATTCTGGCTGACACGAATCGAGGGTCCGACGTTTGTGTCAGCACTTATCGCTGGAGTAGAGATCTGGGCTGACACGAATCTCCACAGATGGGTGACGCTCAGACCGTGGTGGCGGAGATCCAAGCGTCGTAGAGCGTGCGGTAGGGGCCTTCCTGCGTGAGCAGTTGGTCGTGGTGGCCATCTTGCACGAGGCGTCCGTGATCGAGCACGAGCACGCGGTCTGCCCGAGCTGCTGTCGACAGGCGGTGGGCGATCGCGATCGTCGTTCTCGACGCCGCCAGACGCTCGAGTGCTCGGGCGATGCGCACCTCGGTGAGTGCGTCGACCGACGACGTCGCTTCGTCGAGGATCAAGATGTCGGGATCAGCGAGGCCCGCACGCAACAGCGCCACCAACTGCCGCTCGCCCGCCGAGAGCTGATCGCCACGTTCGCCGACGCTCGTCGCCAACCCGTTCGGTAGCGAGTCGACCCAGTCGCGCACGCCGAGATCGTCGACCACCCGCTCGACGTCTCGCACGTCGGCTCGCTCATCGGCGAAGGCGACGTTGGCGGCCACGGTGTCGTCGAACAGGAACGGCTCCTGCGACACCACCACCAACCGGCGCCGGAGTTCGGCGCGGTCGACCTGACGCAGCGGCACCCCGCCGAGGTCGATCTCACCGACGGTTGGGTCCGCGAACCGCGCGATCAACCGCCCGAGGGTGGTCTTGCCGGAGCCAGTCGCCCCGACCATCGCCACCTGCTGGCCGGCCGGAATCGTGACGTCGATGTCCTTCAACACCGCCGCGTCGGCGGATTCGTCGCTGCGGCTCCGATAGGCGAACGTGACCTCGCGTATGTCGATCTGCAGCTTGCCGTCAGGCAGCGGGATCGGGTGCTCGGGCTGCGGCGGCCCGATCGGCATGTCGAGCACCGACAACACCCGCCGCAGACCCGCAACGGCCATCTGGGTGGTGTCGATCACCTCGGTGAATTCGGCGATCGGTTCGAGGAACTTGTAGGTGAGGAACACGAATCCGACGAGCGCTCCGGCGGTGAGCCCGCTCGCCGGACCGCGCCAGACGCCGACGCCCACCACCGCCGACACGGTGAACGCCGAGAACAACTCGCCGGACGGGAACAGGAACGCCCCGATCAGTGCGGCTTTGACCTGCGCCGTAGCGGTGATCTCCACCGACTGTTCGACCTGGCTGGCCAACGTGTCGCCTGCGCCGTAGGCGCGCACCGTCTGGCCGCCCGACACCAGCTCGGCGATCGCCCCGAGCGACTGGCCATTCTGGTGGCGGGCACGATCGTACGCGACCAACAGGCGCGACTGCACGGCGCGCAGCACGAACAGCAGCGGGATCGCCACGGCAAACGCCACGAGGGCCAGCACCCAGTCGTAGGCGAGCATCACGCCGGCGACCAGCACCATCAGCGTGCCATCGACGAGCCAGGCGAGGCCACCCCACTGGAAGAACCGGGCGAGGGTCTCGATATCGCTGGTGACCCGTGCGACCAGGCCTCCGCGCCGTTCGTCGTTGTGGTCGGCCAGGCTGAGCTGATGGATGTGTCCGATGAGACGCACCCGGAGGTCGTGCAGGGCGCGCTCGCTGCGTTCACCGAGCCGCATCGCCGCCTGACGGAACGCAATGCCCGACACGATCACCGCGACGGCACCGAGCACCGCCATCTGCACGATGACGCCCATGCGCACCTCACCGTCGACGATCCCACGGTCGATCGCCTGCTGGATCAGGATCGGCACCACGACACGCCCAGCCGCTCCGACGGCAGCAAACAGCCACGTGACCCCGAGGCCCTGGCGAAGAATCGGGGCCGTCTCGAGCCCGCGGCTGATCGTTCGTACCGCCGAGTCCTGACTCGACGGAACGATCGTGCCGACTCGCGCGGCCAATGTCGGATCGATGCTCATGATCCGGCCGCCCCGCTCGTCCGGTCCGATTCGAACGCCTCGACCAGCTCCCGATAGCCGCGCTCGGACGCCAGCAGTTCGTCGTGGGTGCCATGCGCGGCGATCCGGCCGTCGACCACGAACACGACATCGTCGGCGAGGGCGATCGTCGACGGTCTCGACGCCACCATCAGCACGGTGGAACCAGCGAGCCGTGAGCGAAGCCGTTCGAGGATCAGCGCCTCGGTGGCCGGGTCGAGCGCCGAGGTGGTGTCGTCGAGCACCAGCAGACTCGGCTGACGCACCAACGCGCGCGCCAGCGCCAACCGTTGGCGTTGACCGCCGCTCAGGCTGACACCGCGCTCGCCGACCACCGTGTCGAGCTGCTGCGGCAACCGACTGACGAACTCGCTCGCCGCGGCCTGGTCGAGCGCGTCCCACACCTCGTCGTCGTCGAACGTGGCCCCGATCTCGATGTTGTCGCGCACCGTGCCGCTCAGCAAGAACGCCTCCTGGAACACGATCGAACGCGCTCCCGGCTGCAGGCGTACCTCGCCCTGTGTGGGGCCGATCAGTCCGACGGCGAGTTGGGCGATCGTCGACTTGCCCGACCCGGTCGGCCCGACGAGCGCCGTCACACTCCCCCGCCGCACGGCGAGATCGACCGATCTCACCGTTGGTGGGCCGTTGCCCTCATGAGCGAATGACAGCGAGTGGAACTCGACCCCGTTGTCGTCGGTGGCGACCCCGATGCGATTGGCCGGGTCGGGCTCGACGGGCTCGTCGAGCACGGTCCGGATCCGCTGCCAGGCCGCCATCGAACGCGGCAGTTCCGACAACGTGTAGCCGATGAGGCGGAGCGGGAACACCAGCAGTGTGAACAGGAAGATCACGCTGGTGAACTCGCCGACGGTCACGTCGCCGGAACTCACCCGTGCCGCTCCGATCACCACGAGCAGGATGTTGGCGAGCGACGGCATCACGTCGAGCACCGCCTCGAACCAACTCCGCAGCCGGATCGCCTTCACTCGCGACGCTCTGACCTGGTCGGCGAGACGTGCCAGACGTTCGGTCTCG
>JBBQEU010000020.1:0-34743 GCA_038321235.1 Acidimicrobiales bacterium
CGTGGAAGCTGATGTCGCCCTGGGTGGTGGGGGCGGTGAAGTCGGGGGCGATGTCGCCGAGTCGGACGGACATGATGGATCTCCTCGTTGCAGTGGTGCGGTCGTCGGGCTGACGCAGCGCCGAACGCTACCGGCATACCCGACCAACCCGGTCAGGTATATCACCCGCTTGTGTTGGATTCCGGGTGACCCGGCCCATCCGGAATCCAACACACGCGGGTTTCGGGGCGCGGGTCTACGCTTCGATCATGAGCATCCCTGTTGCCATCGACGATCTGGCCGAGGCGATCGGGGGGTATGGCTGGGCGTATCTGTTGACCGTCCGCGACGATCTCCGACCGCACATCGTGGCGGTGACTCCAGCGTGGGACGGCGAGCAGCTCGTGATGGACGTTGGCCGAGGGACAGCGCGCAACGCCTCGGCTCGTGTGGCGATCTCGCTGTGCTACCCACCGGTGGACGACGGGGGCTACAGCTTGATCGTCGACGGTGTGGCGTCGGTGGACGGCGAAGCCACCGTGCGCTTCTCGCCGACCGGGGCGGTGCTCCACCGACCGGCACCAGCCGGGTTCACCGGATCGGCCACGGGATGTGGGAACGATTGCGAGCCGGTCGGTCCATCGGGGGGCTGAGGACCGACCGGCTGCGCTCGCTGGGCGATGATCAGGCAGCCCGATCGGCGAGGTCGAGCCTGACGGTGTTGAGCGGACCGCGGCGCACGGTTGCGATCGCCGAGCGGCGCTGGCCGCCGAGCCAGACCGCGACATTTGCGTCGGCCTCTGCGTTGCGGATCCACTGTGAGTCGGCGCGAACGGTGCTCACCATGAGCGTGTCACCGGCACGAGTCGAGAGGACGGGGACGAGCCGGGCGAGGCCCGACCGTCGCCCGGTTGTTTCGAGCACGACGGGTCCGGCCCCGATCGCAAAGGGGTTGCCGAGGCCGGCCTGGACGGCCGGACGCACGACGGCATTCAGCGTGGAGAACGCTCGGCGTGTGGTCGCATCGACAAATTGGCGCATGCGGTGTCGAACCGGGTCGGACAGCTGAGTATTCCTGCGGGAGCGCGCACTCAGCTCGTCGTCCAGCGGGTGAGCGTGGTGACCAGTTCGTCGTGGCG
Organism: Acidimicrobiales bacterium; assembly: GCA_038321235.1. Lineage (GTDB taxonomy): Bacteria > Actinomycetota > Acidimicrobiia > Acidimicrobiales > Ilumatobacteraceae > Sva-07. Next base: position 1,119 of record JBBQEU010000020.1, read on the forward strand.
GCCGACAGCGAGCGCTCCAGCGACCACGAACCCGACGCCGCCGGCAACCCATCCGGCTCGCCGGGCGGCGACGGGCGGCGGGTCGATCGCCCGCATCGCCAGCACCACGGCCAGCACGGGCACCAGGGCGCCGAGCATGTAGGCGGCCATTCCCGGGAGTTGGCCCCCAAGGCCCTGGCGCGCTCCGGTCAGGATCGAGCCGAGCTCGACGCCGATGCACGGGCGCCACCAGAGCGTTGCGATGAACATGATGACCCCAGCGGTGGCCGTCTGGGCGGCACGGGTTGCAGCCCGAGCCAGCCACGAAACCGCTGGAGCGGCAATGACGACCGCGATCGCACTCGCGACCAACAGGCCGCTGAGCTGGAGCTGAAGATCCGACAACGCCACCACGTTCGCGATGAACAGCCAACCTCCGAGCACGGCACCGAAGCAGATCGCAGCAAACGGCGCCCACCGACCACGTGTGATCACCACCGCCACCAGGGCAGGCAGGAGCAGCAGCAGGGTGCAGGGCTGCGTCGTGGCCCGGATCGCCTCGGCGAACGCGGGCAGCATCAGCCAGGCTCGGCGAGCAGAGCCTGGACGGCTGCATCGGTCTGGGCGTAGCGACCCTCGCCGATGTGGTCGTAACGGATGTGCCCCTCGCGGTCGAGCAGGTAGACCCTCGGCCAGTGCGCGGTGGGTCCCTCCTGCCACGAATGGAATGTGCGCTTGGTCGGGTCGAGGGCGATCGGCCAGGTGACCCCGAGTTCCGCGGCTGCGTCGGTGATGTTGGCAACCTCGGCCTCGTAGCTGAACTCAGGTGCATGGATGCCGACGATCTCGAAGCCTTGGTCCTGGTACTTCTCGTACAGCTCCTGCATGTGGGGGAGCGTGGCTCGGCAGTTGCTGCAACCGAACGTCCAGAACTGCACGGCGACGACCTTCCCCTGCAATTCCTCCAACGACGTGACGTCGCTCTGCAGCCACTCGTCGATGTCGACGAGTGCGGGGTGCGCGCCGCGATCGGGGAGATCGGGGACGGCAATCGTCGTGGAGGTGGCGTCGAGTGCCGGGGCCGCGTCGACGCTCGACGCCGGCGTTGCATCGGAGCCATCCAGGGCGAACGACGCTCCTACGGCGCCAACCACGGCGATCAGACCGACGATGGCGAGCATGCGACTGGGACCCATCACAGCCCCGCGTACCAGTCGTAGCTGCGCTCGGCCCAGTAGTCGGCCGGCCGCTCGCGGGCGTAGCGGATCACGCCGATCCGCTTCAGGCACTTGATGCCGTACTTGTTCGGTGTCGCGAGGCGGAGCGGTGCGCCGTGATCCTGATCGAGCGGGTCGTCACCCTGTCGCAACACCAGCATCGTCTGGGGGTGCATGATCGAGGGCATGTCCCAGCCGACGTAGTAGAGGCCGTCGGGCGTCTCGAGGCTCACGTACGGCACGTCACCGACGCGGTCGGCGTATCGGGCGTGGAAGTCGCTGAAGCGGGCGCCGCCCCAATGGACGATGCTCGACCATCCCTCGATGCACTTGTGTTCGATCACCATGTCGCGCTGCGGCAGCGCCTCGAAGGCGGAGATGTCGAGTTCGTCGAGCACGTCGCCGTCAGGGCCCTCGACCCGAACCGTCCACGCTGCGAGGTCGATCTCGTTGCGGATCCCGATGCGCCCGTTCACCTGGATCGGTGTGGCCTTCGAGACCGGATGTTCGGGAGCTGATCGGTCCTCGGACACGGTCCGCCAGACGTCCTCGTTGAATTCCAAGCTGTCGCGCAGCGGCTTCGGGATGCCGCCTACATCGGGTTGGTCCTGCAGCCACTGCCACCCGAGGTAGGCCGCACCGAGACCGGCGGCACCGGTGAGGAATGACCGGCGTGACCGCGTACGGAGTTCACCGACGGGGATGGTGGGGGCGTCGTCGAGTTGCGCGCGCAGCTCACGCTCGCGCCGCTCGCGGTCGGTGCGGTCGTCGGTCATGCGGACACCTCGGCGTCGTCGACGGTCGTGGTGGAGGCCGGTTCGGCGACGACGCTCGGCGATCGGCGCTCGATCACGTAGCCCGTGATCATCGAGCGGAAGTTGCCCCAACCCGATCGGGCGACCTGGAGCACGTGGACCACGAAGAAAAGCAACAACCCGATCGTCATCGTGAAGTGCACGAGGCGGGCACCCTGGTACCCACCGAACAGCAAGGGCAGGGGATACAGCTGGGTCGGCTTGTAGATGGCGAACCCGCTCAACACGATCACGAACGTCATGACGAGTACCACCGTGTACGAGATGCGTTGCGCGGCGTTGTACTTGCCTTGAGGTGGCGGATTCTTGCGGAGGTGCAGGTCGTGCAGCACGACGTCCTTCGCTTCGCGAGCGGCGTGTCGATCGGGGAGGATGTGTCGCCACTCTCTCGTCGCGAGGAGATAGATCGAATAGATCACTCCGTTGATCACGAACAGCCAGCCGAACACGAAGTGGAACGCCATTCCCCTGGCGAGGCGACGATCGAGCCCGAGCGTCTCGTAGACCGCATCGGGGAAGAACGCGAACCACTGCCAACTGCCGATCCCGAAGGCGTAGACGTCCTCGGCCCAGTAGATCCGCAGCCCACTCCAGATCATCACGAACAGCAGCGGGAAGTTGATCCAGTGCAGCCAGCGGATCGCGCGGGGGTGGACGAGCCGTGCGACGACCTCGTCGGTTGGGGGGCTGCCGGGCGGGGGGCCGTCAGGCGGGGGGCCGTCAGGCGGTCCAGCGTTCGTCGCTGGTTCGGTGGTGTCGATCGACATGAAGAGGACCGTACGCCCACCGAGGTCGGTCGTCGATGGCGACGGGGGTGAGTTTCGGGTGCGTTACCGAGCGTTTCGCATTCGGTCACACGGGTCGGTCGACGAGACGGGTGCTACGTTCGGCCACTGACGAGGGGGAGTGGGTCACGATGGATCGAATCGAGGTCGAGCGGGAGATCGCAGCGACGCCCGACGTGGTGTGGGGGCTGGTGTCTGACCTGCCACGGATGGGCGACTGGTCGCCCGAGAACGATGGTGGCGAGTGGGTCAAGGGTGCGACCGGGCCTGCGGTCGGTGCGAAGTTCAAGGGCCGCAACGCCAATGGTTCCAAGTCGTGGTCGACGGTCTCGACCGTGGTCGATGCCTCACCGGGCGAGCGCTTCTCGTTCCTGGTGGAGGTCGGGCCGTTCAAGATCGCCGAGTGGGCCTTCGACATCGAGGCAACCGCTGGTGGATGTCGCGTCACCGAGTCGTGGACCGATCGCCGAGGCAGGCTGATGAAGAAGCTCGGCGGTATGGCGAGCGGGGTCGACGACCGGGTCGCTCACAATCGCGCCGGCATGGAGCAGACGCTGGCCGGCGTTGGCGCCGCTGCCGCGGACGAATCGTCGTCCTGACGGCAGCGGCGTCGGCGATCAGGGGGCGAGGACGGTGTCGATCACATGGATGACACCGTTGGTGGCAAAGATGTCGGCCTCCACGATCTCGGCGCCGCCGATCGTGATCGTGTCGCCGTCGACGGTCACCGGGAGTTCGGTGCCGGCAAGACTGACGAACGGATTGTCGACCATGCCCGCGACCATCGACGAGTCGTCGGCGGCTTCGACCACATGGCCTTGGAGCAGGGTGGACAAGAAGGTCGTGTCGGCGAGCGCGTCGTCAACGGTCATGCCCATCTCGCCGAGATAGTCCTCGAACGCGGCGTTACTCGGAGCGAACAGGGTGAAGGGGCCGTCAGCGGACAGGGCATCGGCGAGGCCCGCCGCCTCGAGTGCGGCGACCAATGTGGTCAGATCGTCACGCCCGGCGGCGACCACGACGATGTCGCCCTCGGCGGCCGCCATCTCTTCGTCACTCATGTCGTCGGACATCTCGTCGTCGGAGATCTCGTCCTTCGTCTCGGTCATCTCGTCGTCGGTCATCTCGTCGTCGGACATCTCGTCGTCGGACATCGCGTCGGTGGTGTCGGTCATCTCGTCGTCGGACATTGCCTCGGTGGTGGCTGGGCTGGCGGTGGCGTCGTCGGTCGAGTTGTCGTCACTGCCGCAGGCGGCGAGTGCGAGTGCTGCGACGATGGCGAGTGCGGCTGGTGTACGGGTACGCATGGTGAACTCCTTGGTTCGGTCGAGGCCCCAGTCGGGACGCCGCGCAACGTACGCCCGGCACACCGCGCTGCGCTCGGCTGTGCAGTCGTGTTTCCGAAGGCGCTCGCAGCCGTTGTGCTGGCGTTTCTCGACGGCGAAACGTTTCGGGAACACGACGCGCTCGCAGGCATCGATGAAGTGGCCCGCTGCCCCCGCCGAGCGCCTCTGGGATCTGAGCGAGCAACTCCTCTCGCGTCGATCAGTAGGAGCTACTGACCAGGCTGGCCGAGCAGGTCGCGCCACGAGTGTCGTGGAGCGAATCCGACGAGACGTTTCGCTTTGTCGTTCGCGTAGAACGTCTCGAACTCGCCCATCTCGCGGCGCATGGGGATGCCGTCATAGAAGCGTTCGTAGACCTCGGCGCTCGCGATGCCCACGGAGGTGTCGTCGTTCGACACGTTGAACACCTCATATCCGAGCCCGTCGGTGTGCAGGCAGCGGTCGACCATGTGGCCGAGGTCGCGGGCGTCGATGTAGGCGAAGATGTTGCGTCGTCGCAGCGCCGGGTCAGCCAGGAACGCCGGGAACTTCGTGGCGTACTCGTGAGGTTCGATCACGTTGTTGATGCGCAGTCCGTAGATGTCGATGCCGGATCTCGCCTGGAACGATCGTGCGGTCGCCTCGTTGACGACCTTCGACATCGCATAGCTGTCGTGGGGGATCGTCGGGTGCTCTTCGTCGATCGGCACGTACTCGGGTCGTAGTTCGCCGTCGGCGAAGCAGATTCCGTAGGTGGTTTCGGAGCTGGCGAAGATCACCTTGGGGATGCCGAGCTTCACGGCGGCGTCGATGACGTTGTACGTGCTGAGAGCGTTGACGCGATATGTCTCGTTGTCGGGGCGGATCAGGATCGCCGGGATCGCTGCGAAGTGGACGACCGCGTCGTATCGAGGGACGCCCGTTCCTACTTCGAGTTCGCTGTGGCGGGCATAGCTCGACAGCGCGTTGAACACCTGCCCGGCATCGGTGAGATCGACACGAAGGTCGGCGACATCGGTGAGTTCGGCGGCGACGAGGTCGGCGTTGGTGACGTTGTGGCCCTGGTCGACGAGGTGGGCGATCGAGTGTCGGCCCGCTTTGCCGCTGCCGCCGGTGAAGAAGATCCGCATGGCTCCGACGCTACCGATCGTGAAGACTGGCGGCCATGAACTCCGGACCCACCGCCGGCGGGCCAGGGCGGATTCCGCCCGTGGTGCCGAGGTCGACTGCCGTGATGTGTGACCTTGCAACATGGATCGTCGAACGGTCGGCGGGTTGCGACCGCTTCCTGCTGGGGATCGCTGGCCCTCCCGGCAGCGGCAAGTCCACAGTGGCTCACGAACTCGGGGCGCAGCTCGGAGCGCCGGTGGTCCCGATGGATGGGTTTCATCTCTCGAACGAGCTGTTGGCAGCGTGCGGCAATCTCGACGTGAAGGGAGCCCCTGAGACGTTTGCCGCGAGCGACTTCGTCGAGCTCGTTCGTCGGCTCCGTCAACCGACGCGGATGGTGTCGTGCCCAGTGTTCGACCGGGCGGCGGATCAACCAGTCGCCGACCAGATCCAGGTCGTTCCCGATGACGTGGTCGTCATCATCGAGGGCAATTACCTCCTACTGGACGAACCTCCGTGGTCGTCATTGCCGAACCTGTTCGACTCGATCGTGTACCTCGACGTGCCTGCGGAGCTTCGCCTCCAGCGCCTCGTCGATCGCCACGTCCAGTTCGGTCGGACGAGCGCAGGGGCGGAGGAGTTCGTGTATCGGTCCGACGCGAGAAACTCGGCCCTCGTCGAGGCGAGCAGAGAACGAGCCGATCTGGTCGTCGCCGCGGACACGTGAGGCGTCTTGAGTCTGTCGACGGCGGGCAGCGCCGGGCGCTCTCGTGCTCTTCACGGCCGAGTGCGGTGTCGGTGCTCGACCGCGCGGCGCACCGCCTCGATGTAGTTCTGGCGTTGCACGTGCACTCCGAGGCGTTCGGTGACTGCTCGCCCTCGTGCTGCCATCTCGGCGAGCCGGTCCGGTGAGCCAGCGAGATCGAGCAGCACCTTGGCCAACTCCACTTCGTCGTCGGAGTCGAAATACGCAACGACCCCGTCCCGCTCGGGGATCAACGATTCGGTGGCGCGCAGCCGGGTGCAGACGGCTGGCACCCCCATCATGAGGAACTCGAACATCTTGTTGGTGTTGACGAGGTGGGAGTACGAATTGGCCCGCTGAGCGACGATGCCCACATCGGATCGTTCGAGCAACGTGACCAGATCGGGAAGCGACAGCCACAGATGGTGCTCGCAGACGTCAGTGATCCCCAGTTCGTCGATCAACAACTCCACGCGGTGCCTGTGGGGTCCGTCGCCGGTGAGGACCAGCCGGATCTGAGGCACCGACGGCCGCACCAGCGCGATGGCTCGAACGATCGTGTCGTGGCCGTATCGCTCGAAGATCGAGCCGTGGCTGATCACGGTGAAATGATCGGGATCGGGGGTGGCAGCGGTGCCGGCCAAAGCCATCGAGGCTGCCGGCACGTTCAGAACGACGCTGATGGTCGAACGGTCGACACCTCGTGACGCGAGATCATCGGCCAGCTCGTCGGTCACGGTCAACACGTGATCCGCCCGTCGAGCCGACCAGATCTGCAACGTTCCCAACAACCGTTGGAGCCACTCCGGCTGGTCGAGCGCCTGGCTCAGCTGCGGCGTCGGCTCGTTCGCCTTGTACAGCACGGCCGCACCGAGGAGCTTCGGGATCAGCCCAACGATCACCAGGGGATCGGGGAGCGACACCGCCTGCACGAGACGGTAACGATGGCGCAGATGTCGAACGGCAACGACGGCTGTTGCCATGGCGAGGAACGCGACATAGTCGACGAGGTAACCGGCGATGCCTCCTCGCCGCCGTCGCACCGGCAAGGTGACGACATCGACGCCCGCCGGGAGGTCGGACCAATGGTGTTCGTCGTCGATGCGCATCACGACGAGGTCGACGTCGTAGCCGGCGTCGACGAGTGCCTCGCAGTCACGCACGAGGGGCACTTCGATGCGATCAACCTGGCGCACGATGCACGCCCGGGGCCGAGTGGATGTGCGGGACGTGGAAGTCGGTCTCGTGCTGGACGTGGGGGTTGACGTGGATGATCGTGTGTCGGTCATCGGCTCATCTCCTCGGGTTCGGAATCGGGGCGTGGATCGGGCATGGTCATGTCGCGGCCGGGGGTGGGCGCACGAGGCCGCGCGCGGTCAGCACCAGCGCGTTGATCTGGGCCCGGCCGGGCCCGGACAGGGCGGCGGCACAGGCCGGGAGTACGAGCAGCCAGCGCCAGGGCGACGGCACCATCGGCGAGAACATGACGGGAGAGAATCCGATGAGCCAGGCGATCGACGCGGCCCACGAGAGCGTGGTGTACCGCTGAGCGGCCCGCACGAGGAGCAGCGTTGGGGCGACGGCGACGACACTGGCCACTCCGAAGCCGGCCGCGCCGATGGTTGCGACGAGTGGCACGGCGGCCGCAAGGAGCATCAGTACCCGCAACAGCTCGACGGTGCCGACCAGGTTGGTGCGGTCCAACACCGTCAAGCCGTGGGCGAGCGTGGCCGAGATTCCCATCGCCAACGCCGCCAGTGCGAGCCAGGGGAGGACGTCCAGCACCTCGGTCCATTCATCACCGAACAGGAGAGGCACGAATGTCGGCGCCGCCAGCGAGAACGCCCCGAGGAGCACGCCCAGCACGAGCGTCTGCAGTCCCATCGCCTCCGAGAGCATCGATCCGAACCGCCTCTGGTCCCCCTGCACTCGGGCCAATCCGGCGAACACCACTCGTGAACCGGCTCGCAGCACAGCGAGCACGGTCTCGACGAGGCGGAAGGCGAGCGCGACGATGCCGACGACTGCGGCTCCGGCCAGGGCGCCGACCACGATCGGGTTGACGAGTTCCCTCGACCGACGGAGGCATTCGGCGAGGGTGATCCCGGCGCCGAAGCGCACGATGTTGCGGTTGACCGATGTCGACCACCGCCAGCGTGGCCGGTACCGGGCAAGCAGGCAGCTCCCGAGCAGGAGGTACACCTGCCATGCGACGTAGCCGATCGCGGCGCCGACCGCCCCGAGTCCACCGGCGGCGAGCGGGAGCGCCACTGCGTACAGCACGACGTCGCCACCGAGTTCGAGTGCGCCGAGCCGTCCGAAGTGGAACGATCGCTCGAGCAATGCTTGTGCCGGCGCCCAGAGTGCGCTGGCGGGGACCGACAGCAACAGCACCTGCAGCGTGAGGACCGGAAGCCCGGTGGCCCGGCCCACGAGTTCGGTGACGGAGAGGGCCACGACGGTCGTGGCCAGGGTGACCACCACGAGAAAGGTGAAGACTTCGTCACATCGCTCTTGGTCGAGGTCGTCGACCTGGCGGACGAGGAACAGCTCGGTGCTCATCTGGGCGAGCACGGTCGCGAGGAAAACGATCGCCACCGACCCGGCGTAGATGCCGTAGTCGGCCGGTCCGATGATGCGGGTGAGAGCGACCACACCGACCAGACGGATCACCATTCCCAAGGCTTCGCGTGATGACAGCAGCAACCCGCTGCGCACCCCCACGTCGCGGAAGCTCTTGTCGGATGACGTCCCTGGGGCGCGGGCTGAGGCGTTGGGCCCGACCCGGGTCATGGCAGCTCCACGGCGGCCCGAAGCGCTGGCAGCCATTGATCGATCTCCGTGCGCCAGTCGTCTGGCACGGCCCTCGACCGTCGTCGGCGATCGAGCTCGCGTACCGCGGAGGGACTCACCAGGAGCGCGCCGGCGCGCAGCGCACACTTCACACTGCGATGACGCGTCGCCAGACGGGAGGCGAGCAGAGCCGCATCCCGCCGACGGCCTGCATTGGTCAGCTTCCACATGACGTACCACTCGAGGTCGTAGGCGACACGTGGTGACGGGGGCCACTGATCGTGGCGTTCGAGAATCGAGCGCGCTGAGCGGCGCATGCCGTCGACCCGCGCCGACTTGCTCCCCGGCCACAGCCGGTACGCGACGAGCGGGCGGTCCACCGAGGCCACCGGCGCCTGGTCCGCCAAGCGGATCCAGAGTTCCCAGTCCTCCATGTTGGAGAGCGACTCGTCGAACCCGCCCAGGTCCCGCAGGACGTCGGCCGCGGCCATCACGCTCGATCCACCCCCGGGTACGAGATTCCAGTCGCGCATGGTTCGTTCCTCGCGCGGATCCAACCGCTCGTGGCCGATGGGGCGCAGGTCCGGGCCGACGGTGACTGCGCCGGTACACGACCAGACGGCGTTGCTCCTGCGGAGCTCATCGAGCTGGTGGCGAAGCTTGTCGGGCGCCCACAGATCGTCGTCATCGCAGAAGGCGACCCATGAACCCGATGCGTGGGCCAGGCCGACATTGCGGCTCGATGCAGCACTCACTCCTCCCGTGTTGTCGATCACCTTCAGCCGATCGGCGGGTATTGCGCTCGCAACCTCGTGGGTGCGTGGGTCGTCGGCATCGTCGACGACGATGATCTCGACATCGACCCCGCGCTGCGCGGCGATGCTCCGCAGCGTCTGGCGCAGCGTGGTGGGACGCAAATGGGTCGGAACGATGGCGGTCACCAGCTCGGTCATCTCGCAAGCCCCTGCCCGGCGACTTCGGCGACTTCGGCGTACAGCGCGTCGTAGCGATCGATCATGGCCGTCATGTCGTAGTCGCGCGCTGTCGTCGATGCTCGACGTCCCATCTCCTGCGCCATGTCAGGATCGAGCAGGAGGTCCACGATTGCCGCAGCGAGGGAGTCGGTGTCGTCGACGGGCACCGTGCGGCCGCGACGAGCGTTCTCGTGGGTGTCGCCCCCGCCGAGCAGATGGCTCACGGCACCGACATCGGTGGCGACCGTCGGGAGGCCTGCCGCCATTGCCTCGAGCAACGCCAACGGCATGCCTTCGCTGCGCGACGGCAGTACGAACAGCGCCGCAGTCGCCAGGAGCTCTCGGATCGCCACGGGTTCCAGAGGGCCGGTGATGGACACCGATCCGGCAGGGAGTGTGCGCAGGACCGTGGTCTCCAGCTCGTCGCGGCGCTCACCGTCGCCGACGATGAGGAGGAGCGCGTCGGGTACGCGCTCGATGATCTGCTGCATCGCTTCGAGCAGGACGTCGTGGCCCTTCACATCGATGAGACGTCCGACGCTGACGATGATGGGTCGGCCAGTGGGTTGCCGGTCGCTCGCCGACCAGAAGCCCCAATCGATGCCGTTGGGAATCAAGTGGATGAGTTCGTCTCTCATCTTCGGATAGTCGGCGAGACGCTGCCGCAGCGGCTCGGACACGGCGGTGACGGCGTCGGCCTTCGTGACGGCGTGACGCGCCCATCGTCGTGTGCGCTCTCCGGTCGGTGCCATGACGTCACTGCCGTGCGCCGACAGGATCAGCCGATACCGGAAGATCGGGCGCAGCGCCAAGAAGTGCACCACCTCGGGACCGATGTAGTGCAGGTGGACGATGTCGGGTCGCAGACGTGACATCTCGCGCGCGAGACGGAGCAACGACGACACCGTTGCGGCCACGCTCGATGGGAACGTCGAGAGGCCGGCGAACTGGGGGAGGTGGAGGCGAAAGGCGTCGCCGCTGGCCGTCTCCGACCATTGCTGGGTCACCTCGTTGCCCCGTTCTCGAAGACCCGCTGCCAGCACACGACCAGTGGCCTGGACGCCTCCCGGTTCGTTCTCGGGCGTCGGGGAATAGAGCAGGATCCGGCGCTGCCGCCGGGACCGTGCCGGATGCAGAGCTGCGGGTTCGTTGCGCAGTATCCGCCGCAACCACGGCAACCAGGTGCGCGCAACGATCCGGTGGCCGATCGACGACCACGGCGCGGCCCACCATGACCGCACGGCCACTCGACGTGCAGCCTGCCGGTCGGCGGCATCACCGCCCACCAGCCGACGAGCGCTGTCAGCGAGGAACAGGTGCTCGACACCTGCAGATCGCATCTGCCGCCGATGCTTGCGATGGAACTGTGCTCGCGCCTCGTGGTTCGAGGCCTGGTGGAGCGACTTGCGTTCGACGCCCACCGGGTTCTCGTACCGCATCACCACGGCGTCCACGAAGTCGATCTCGTGGCCACGGGAGATGCGCAACCAGTAGTCGTAGTCCTCGATGGCGGGCAGCGACTCGTCGAAGAAGCCGACTCGAGCCACCACGTGGCGAGGAATCATCACGTTCGAGCCGCCGCCGTGGATCACGTTTCGTTCGAGGAGTTGGCGGTGGAGCCGGCCGCGATGGCTCGGTCGTGTCGTCTCGGTGGCGCCTCGACCGTCGTGCTGCTCCACGCCGCCGTACACGAGGCCGAGATCGTCGCCGGCGTGCTCGAATCGCTCGAGCTGGCGGGCGATCTTGTCGGGGAACCAGATGTCGTCGGAATCGAGGAATGCGAGGTACCGGCCCCGACTCTCCCGGATCCCGCGATTGCGCGCCGAAGCCACGCCTGCGTTGCGAGGCACGCGGACGTAGCGGACCCTTGGATCGTCGATCGACATCACCTGTGCGTCGGTGCCATCGGTGGAGCCGTCGTCGATCACGAGCACCTCGAGGTCGGAGAAGGTCTGGGCGAGGGCGCTGTCGATGGCGCGCCCGACGGAATACGCACGCTGGTAGGTGGGGATGACGACGGAAACGGTGGGTCGTTCGACGTACTCGGCGTCGCGAGGTGGCCCATCGGCTCCTGCGGGCAGTGAGGGAGATGCGGTGGCCGCGGTGCGGGCATCCCAGGTGGCCGTGGTCGGAACGTCGAGCGCCTGGTGGTCACCTGGGGCAACACCCTGGTGTCGGCGCTCGCCGATGCGAGTCGTCGCGAGGTCCCACCGTCGACCGAACGGGCGCAGCGTTCGTGGAGTCGACGGCCTGGCGACCTCGTCGGCCCGCTCGATCAATTCGGGTGCGCCGGCGCGTCCGTCTCGAGCGATCCGAGCCGCAGCCGAACGGAGAGCGGCGCGCCGGGACCGAGTCGAGCCTCCGGTCTCCTCGAGCCACCAGCCGATCTTCTCGACGACGTGGAGGCGGGCATCGAGACCCGCAGCGGTCGACCGCTTGTCGCTCAACGAGGTCGCGCCCTGCCGCGCCCGGCGATAGTACGACGCGCCGGCCCGGGTGACAGCCAGCGGGGTGTCGAGCACCAGCGCTCGCATCGCCAAGTCGCCGTCCTGGTTCATGGCGAGGCCGTCTTCCCACCGGCCCGCACGTTCGAATGCCTCCCGGCTCCACAGCACCGAGCAGGGAGGGTGGTACCACCCGCTCAGCCATGCGGCCAACGGATCTTCGTCGGCCAGGCGCGGCCGGCACGACGGCGGTGCTGACCTCCACGCCCCGTCGACCGACTCCAGGCGGAACCATGGGCCGACGGCGAAGCCGTCGGTCACCGTTCGCAGCGCGGCAGTCAGGGCCGCGATCGTGCCCGGTGCGATGACGTCGTCGGCGTCGAGGAACATGAGTCTGTCGGCTTCGGTGGCGAGCGCCCCGATGTTGCGGGCTGTCGCCGCATTTTCCGCCGACGTCCGTACGAGACGGATCCGGTGCGGGAAGCGATCGACGAGTCGACGCACCACCACGCAGCTCGCATCGGTCGAGCCGTCGTCGACCACGACCACCTCGGGCATTTCGTCGGGCGCAAGGTGCCCTTGTTCGAGCACGGAACCGATCGACTGGGCGATGTACGCCTCGGCGTTGCGCATGGGGATGATCACGGCCAGTGCTGGCCTGCGGGTCGGAGCGGTCACGACGCCTCCGTATGGGCGAGCTCGGCAGCGACGGCGTCGTACACCGCGGGTACATCGGCGACGAGGTCTCTGCGCAACAGGTGCCCGTCTCCGATCGACGCTGCACCGATGATGCTGTACGGGTGATCCAGGGCACAGGCGAGCGCGTAGAAGTTGGGGTTGGGGAACGACAGGTCGGCGACTTCCACCACCCGGGTCCCCGGATGGCAGGCGATCATGTTCGTGAGCCCAGCCCCGTGCGGGCCCACGATCAGCGACGCCTCGTTCATCAGGTCGACCTGCTCGTCGAACGTGAGGTGTTCCATCACGACCGCCTCCACGCCGAGCGGCGCCAGGTGTTCGAGCAGTTCGGCCTCGTTCACGAGACGTCGCGACGGGGCCTGGCGCCGGCTGATGAAGATGGCGCGGCCCGAGCGGCCGGCCGATGCGCACTCCGAGTCGGACGTGAGTGCCTGCTGTGCGAGCTGGATCAGTTCAGGGCGGAATCGATCCGTCACCACGAGCCGGAGTTCATCGACGACGATCCGGCGACCCAGATCCACACGACGGAAGCGTTCGGGGTCGATGCCGACACGCCGGATCGAGTCGAGGATCGCCTGGCTGAGGTCGTCGGGCAGAATCACGTCGTCGAGTTCGTCACGCTCGCGCAGGAGCAGCAATTTCGGCAGGTGAGCGGTCAGCCAGTGCGAATGGTTGTGGTAAACGCGCTCGACGATCCACGTCGCCCGAGTGAAGTGCTGAGGTGCACCGTTCGATGCCCGCATCTGGCGCGCGTGCGCTCGTCGGAAGCGCAGTTCTCGGGCTTCGATCGTGCGGCCGCCGGATGCCACGATGGCGGGCACGTAGTCGCCGTTGCGCTGCTCATCTCGGTATCCCACGATGGTGGCAGGGTGAACGGGGACGACGGCGGTGGGACCGCTGTGACGTTCTGGCACATCCCACATCGAGTAACCCCACCAGCCGGCGTCGCCGGGCAGTTCGTCGCGGTCGGCGACGTTGCCGGGCAGCGGGTTCGACACCACGCCTGCTTCGTGGACGATCTCCGCGTTCGCAAGCTCGAGAGCCGGAATCCGCGGGAGCGCGCGGTAGCCGGTCAGCCGGGGCGGGAGACCTCGGGCTACGGCAGCCTGTGCGAGACGTGCTGCAGTTCGTCGCCCATGGGCGAGCAGGTGATTGGGAGTTGGGCCAACCATGTCACACGGCGCCGCTTTGTCGATGGGTCAGTTCGGTGGCATCCCGGTAGTAGGGATTCGTGTCGCGAAGTTGCTCCGGCGTGTCGAATGCGTTGAGGCCTCCGTCGACGACGACCATGACGCGGTCGCAGATGAACAGCGTCGACATCCGGTGCGCGACCATGAACAGCGTCATTTGTCCCTTGAGTGACTCGAGGGACCGCTGTACGAGCATTTCCGACCGCACGTCGAGTGCGCTCGTCGGCTCGTCGAGCACCAGCACAGCGGGACGTGCGGCGAGCGCCCGTGCCAGGCACAGGCGCTGCTTCTGGCCCCCCGAGACAGGGGCTGTGCGGTCGTCCAGCACCGTGTCGTATCCGTCGGGCATGGCGACGATGTCCTCGTGCACGTGGGCCAGCCGAGCAGCGTGCACCACGTCGTCGAAGGTCACGTGGGCGCGGTGGTAGCGGATGTTGTCGGTGACCGTGCCGTGCATCAGCTGTGGCGCCTGCGGTACGTAGGCCACTGCGCGCTGCCAATCGGCCAGCGACACGTCGCGCACGTCGAGGTCGTCATTGACCACGAGCGCCCCGCCATCGGGCTCTCGCAGGCGCAGGAGGATCTGCACGAGTGTCGATTTGCCGGCCCCTGATGGGCCCACGATGCCGATCGCCTCGCCGGCGCGCACTTCGAAATCGATGTGGCGCAGTACAGGCGCGTCGGTATAGGAGAAGCCGACGTCGGTCATGCCGAGCCGGCGGATCATCGGCAGCGGGCTCCGGCCTGTCTGGCGGGGCGTTTGCCGGTACCTGTCGATGGTCTCTCGCACGCGGTCCATGAACGGCATCAGTTCGTGCATCCTCGTGAACGAGGCCTGCATCTCCTGGCCGTAGGCGAGCGACCGAACGAGGAGGAGCACCACAGCGGTGAGTGAGGCGAGGGGTGCATCAGTCGCCCGGGAGACGACGAAGAGGGCCAGGAGCAGGATCGTCAACGCCAGGCTCTGATAGAGCACCGGCACCAGACGCGACAGATATCTCGTGCGCAGCAGCGGCAACCGGACGCGTTCGATCTGGTCGGTGAAGCGCCCGCGGTAGTCCGCCGAGGCACCGAAGACCTGGGTTTCCTCAGCGAGGCGAACGATCTCTTGGGAGACCTGTGTGTACTCGGTTCCTTGCTTCGTCAGCTCGTGCGAATATCCGCCCGTCCGGCGTGACAGCGGCCGCATGACGAAGAACAGCGACATGGACAGCAGCCCCAGGAGGCCTGCGGTCGGCGGGCTGATGGTGACGGCGATGACCAGGAGCGCGCTGAACATGGCGAACGAGCTGAGCGCTTGGCCGAGCGCAACGACGGCCATCGACGCATTACCGACGTGGCCGGTCATGACGGTTTCGAAGTGTCCGAGCCGATCGGTGGCCTGCACCCGCCATGAGGTGCCGAGGAAGGCGTCGAACAGCTGCTGGCGCAGCGATGCCATTGCGTTAGCGCTCATCGCTGCGGGCAGGTAGGCCACGACGGCGTTGAGCACGGCTCGTGCAGCGGCGAGGAGGAACCCGACGATGAACGCGCCGTTCAGGCCGATGTGCATCTCGAAGATGCCGAGATCGATGTCGAGCTGGTCGGCACCGGTGCCGAGTGCCGTACCGATCGTGGCGATGAGGGCCAGCAGCGACGCCTCGACCAAGCCTGCGGCGAGCGAGACGACCACGAGGACAGCGAGCTGGACCCGCGAGATGCCGACGAAGGGCCGCATCCGTCGCCACCCATGGACCAAGCGCTCCACCGAAGTCAGCACGCTGCTGCGCCGAAGCACCGTGAGGGAGGGCGCCGTCACGATGTGACCGGTGCGTCGTGCAGCGGCGCGCCGGTCGCCGGCTCAGGGTCGAGATCCGGCATCGAGTCCCGTGGCGCGCGGTCGGTCAGCAGCAGCCAGGTCGGACCGAGATCCAGTTGGCGCAGCGCCGACGTTGCCTCTTCCACGCTGCGCAGGCGGGTACCTCGTGGCACGACCAGCACGGTGACGGTGCAGTCGGTTGCGACCCACTCACCCGACTCGGTCGTGCCCGGTGCACCACCGACGCGGATGACGAGATCCGGATCCTGCTTGGTCGTCTCGGCACCGCCGCCTTCGGCGTCTCGGCGACTCGTGCTCATGGTGCTCTGCTGCACGCGCTGGAGGCGCCGAGCGGCTGCGTTGGTGGTTGCATGGCGGTCGCGCTCCACGCCCAGCAGTGCAGTGTTGACCGGGATGGTCGAGCCGAGGTCGGCCCAGTGGCGCACGAGTACCGAGATCGACTGATCCGGCATGTCGTCGAGGTCGGAACCGGGCACCCCGGTGCGGTGCACGGCGAGCTCGATGTCGTCGACGCGCACGTCGGCGCGCTCGAGCGCGATTGCCCCAGCGATGCCGATGACGATGCCACCGATGAGTGCTGCGACAGCGAGCGCCGCTGATCCCCCTGTTCCTTCGGTCGCCGTGACGTCTCGGCTGATGACCTGCAGGAAGTTCAGAGGAATGGCGTTCTGGTCGATCATGACCACATCGCTCTCTGCGGGACCGATCGTCGGCGGGCCATCCGTCACGGGTGCGGTCGTGGCGGGCCGCGCTTCGACCACTCCCTCGACCACGGCGACGATGACGGCATCACGCCCGGCGATCGCCTCGGACTCGGTGTCGCCGGAGAAACGGATCTCGACGAGCGATGAATCGGGGATGGCCTCGAGTTCCAGATTGGACCGAGCGGTCTCCAGGTCGGTTCCCAGGGAGTCAGCGACGCTTGACATGATGCGCTGATCGGCTGGGATCAGCCGGGTGTACTGCTGCGCGAGACGACCGGCTTCGTTGGCTCCGCCGGGTCCGTCCTGTCCGGCGCCGGAGGGCACGAAGAGGATGGCTGTCGCCTGGTACTCGGCAGTCGGCTCGGGCAGGACGAACAGCGTGGCACCGAGTACGAGGGCAGGAGCGAGCACGATCAACCACCAGCGGCGGCGTAACGTGTGCTGAATCGAATTCATGGTCTTCCTCGGTTTCGTCGGGTATCGGCACGGTCAATGCGGGTGAACGGTGCTACGACGGGTGAATTACCCTGAGCGGGTTGCGACCAATCCTCATGGTGTCGGTCCTCATGACGGCTCCGATCCCGACAGCATCAGATCGATCATCTGGTTGCCGAAGGGTGTGAGGGTCACACCGTCCGATTCGGTCATCGTGTTCTGGTCCTGCCAGCGCCAGGTGAATGCCAACACCCCGTTGAGTCCGCTGTCGACCCCGTCGGTGACGAGATGATCGACGTACTGCTCGACCCACTGTGGCTGGGGCGGGAATCCCTCGTTGACGTTGCCGACCTCGGTGACGATGATCGGGTACTCGTCGATGTACTGGCCGACGTTGCGTTCCCACTGAGCGGGTTCGTCGTCACAGAAGCAGGTGCGATCGTTGGCGTAGCGATGGATCGCGAACAGGAGGTTCGGCTGTCCGAGCAGCTCGGCGTCCAGTTCGAGCAGTTCGTCGGCAGCGTCGGGATCGAATGACCACGACCAGTCGATCGTGTCGAGCACCAGTACCCCCTCGTAGCCGAGGTCCTCTCGCCAGTACCGCACGGTTGCCGAGGTGGCCTCGATCCATTCATCCCACGTGATCTCGCGGGGTTCGTTCATCGGCTCGAACATCACGTTGGGTTCGTCGCCCACGCGTTCGTGGACGACCCCCATGAACTCGAACGACTCCTCGTACCGTTCTGGCCATTCGCTGCCTCTGGTGAGCGCGTCCCACCAGGTGAACATCACGTAGATGTCTCGCTCGGCAGCTTCGGCGACGATCCACTCGACCCGATCGAGCCATTCTTCGGACGTGAGGGAGTAGATGGGCTCTGCCCACGCTTCGGTACCGAGCGGCACCCGGATGGTGTCGAAGCCGACTTCGGTCATGCGGTCGAGGATCTCGTCGAGTTGCTCGACGTTCCTTCGGGACTCGACCATCACGGGCCAGTCGATCCAGCCATCCGACAGGTAGAAGGGGAAGACGTAGAGCGTCGACCCGAGCAGCACGACCTGTTCGCCGCTCGAATCGACCAGTCGCTGGTCTTCGACGCGTAGCCGGGCCTCGACCTCGGGGTTGTCGGGATCGGCGTCGCCGCCATTGGCCTCTTCGTCAGAGGTCTCTTCGTCGGAGGTCTCTTCGTCGGAGGTCGTCCCGTCGTCTCGACTGCCGTCTGCGCGGTCATCGGACTGCGTCTCGGCCGGCGGAGTTTCGGCGGAGTTGTCGCCGTCACTCGTGCACGCCGCGACCATCGTCATGGCCACGAGGAGCGCAGCGAGCCGATGGTCAGCGCGCATGACGGCGACCCTTCCGCGCGTCACGTGAGCGGCGACGGGCCCCTATCCGCAGCTCCATTCGGCGCATCAAACGCGCGGTGCGGTCGGCCAGCCGGTTCCACCCGGCCCGGTCGACCAGACGGGCGGTTTGCTCGAGCATGGCCGTCAGCGCCTCGGAACCGGGCAGGTCACCCAGCCGAACGATGCATCGGAGAGGGAACGCAAGGTCATCGATGCATTCGGCGCGGTCGTACGGTCCGAGCAGATCCGGGTGGCGTTCGTGGAGCAGGTGGTCGCCGTATCCCATCGAGCGGGCGTTGCGGCGGAAACTGCTCAGGTCGCCGGCGTGGCGATGATACGCCTTGAGGTCCCGGTCGAATCGACCGACGAGACCGAGCCGATGGAGCTGGAGCCCGAGGTGGCGATCCTCGAAGAAGGCTTGGCGTGGCCAGGTGTCGTCGCCGTCACGGGCCTGTAAATAGTCATCTCGGCGCAGGGAGACATGACCGTTCCAGAGGTCGAAGAGAATCCGACGGGGATCGCGTTCGTAACGCGTCATGACGCTCTCGTAATCGAGCGCGTAGGCGGCAGTGGCCAGGTTCTGGCCGTTGGCGGCGCTGTCACCGATCGGCATGTATCCGACGACGACCAGGTCGTCCCCCTGTTCGTGGTGGCGGACATGCGCGGTGATCATCGATTCGGTGGGCTCGACGTCGTCGTCCATCAACACGAGGAGGTCACCTGTGGCGCGATCGACCCCGGTGCGGCGGGCGTTGTCCATGCCCCCGTTGGCGATGTTGACGACGATGAGCTGGGGATGGTGGTCGGCCAACTCGACGAGGAACGAGGCAGTGCCGTCGCGCGAGCCGTCGTTCACCACGATCACCTCGGTGGCGGCGGGATCGTTCAACAGGATCGGCAGGTGCCGTTCGAGCAGGTGCCGTCGATTGTGCGTGATCATCACGACCGACGTTCGTAGTGGTCTCGGTCGCGACGGGAGGTGACTCGGCGCCCGTCTGGCGATGTCATTCCGTACGGGTTGGTCGGTTCGGCTCATCGGTGGTGCTCCTGTTCTGCCCATCGACCGCCCAGGGCGACACCGGCGAGGAGCCACACGAGGTGGGGGAGGCCGGGGCTCGCGAAGTAGGGGAAGATGGCATGCATGGGGATGAGAACGATGGTGACGGCGATCACGGCCCGGGCCGGCGCCTGCACCGATGGGTCACGCGACCGTTGGCCCGGTGCCATGGAGGCCAGGAACGTCCAGACCAGCGCCCCGAACGCCAGCACGAGCGGCAGGCCACCGAGCAGTTGCAGGCTGAGGTACATCGACTCGGTGTAGACCCAGGTGATCGACGCGGGAAGTTCCGGCCCGTAGCCGAGGACCGGACTGTCGGCGACGGCAGGGAGGTACTGGTCCTGCCACACCTCGAAGCGATAGTCGACCGTCTCGGGTACGAATGATGCACGGTTGCGTCCGGCGCGTGGTTCGAACTGCTCGGAGATCCGCTCACCCATCGACGGCCCCAGCAACACCCCGAGGACGACGGCGGCGAGCACACCGACCTTGAGGACATTACCGAGTCGTCCGGCCCTCGCCGCGATGAGCCCAATGCCGACGAGCAGGCCGAACGCCGTCGTGAACGTGAAGGTGAGGGTCATTGCGATGATGGACGCACCGACACAGGCAGCGAGGCCGGCGGTCGACATGATCTGCTGGGTCCGATCCAACAGCAGCGCCACGCCCAGCAGCACCACGGGGAGCAGGTACCCGGCCAGCACGTGCCAGTGGTCGAACGGACCCGTCGCTCGTGCCGCGAATCCTAGTGCCTGCGCTCGCTCGAAGTTCTGGGCCCCGGTGAGCTCGATGATCATGCTGCGCACCGGGCCGATGTCGAGGTACTGCAGGAGGGCGATCATGCTGACCGGCACGCTCGCCATCAAGATGAGCCGGAGCGCCGAGCGGCGGAGTTCGTAGGTGGTGAGGGTGACGCTCGTGGCCCTGCTCAAGAGGAGGAACTGCACCGGGAGCAGCAATGCGAACAACGTGCCCGGCCCGACGCTGATCGCGTTGATGGCCGCCCCGGCCGATGCGAACACGACGGTGGCGACGGTGTATCCGAGGGTTCCCCACTCGAGGGCCGACCATCGGGGCCGCCATCCGTTCCACCCGGTCAGCAGGACGGTGCCGAGGAAGAGGACCAGGAGTACTTCGGAGAACCGCAGGCCGGGTATCGGGTAGCCCCGCTGGACGCCCGAGGTCACCGGCACGAGCGCCGTGACGATCAGTACCGCAGTGGCCGGCCGTGTCAGCACGACCAGGGTTCCGGCACCGAGCACGGCCAAGGCGACCGCGGCGACCGGTCCGATCAAGGTTGCGCCCGACACGATGAGTGCAAGGGCCACGACGCCCGTGACGATCAACGCGGGATGCGGGACGCGGTTGTGCTCGGGGCCTTGGCCGCTCGGGTGCTTCGCTCCCGGCAGCGGTTGGGTGTCGATGGCCGTCACCTGGCGCGGTCTCCGCCGTCGATGAGCTCGCACAGTTCCGCCAGTTGACGATCCCAGCGTTCGACGTGGTGGCGATGGGCGAGCTCGGTGGTCGCCCTCGCGGTCTCCAGATCGTCGACGACGCTGCCGACCGCTCGTGCGATCGACGCGCCGTCGTTGGCCGTGGGCGTGGCGTACGGGAAGGGGTCCGTCACGGCTGCGAAGTCGCTGGCCACCAGGGGACGGCGGGCGTCGACGGCTTCGAAGGCGGCGCGCATCACCGACGTCGGCTCGGTGGTCAATGCGAGCACGACATCGGCCCGGCGGAGGGCGGCGTCGAATTCGCCCGGGCCGAGATAGCCGGTCAGGCAGACGTTGGGGGGAGCGTCCGACAGCACGCCGGCGGGTGCTCTCGAGGGGTCTCCGGTGATCCACCAGTCGCAGTCGGGTCGGGCTCGGGCCGCTTCCACCACGTCGGCGATCGGCTCGTCGGGCGCGAAGATGCAGACGAAGAGCACCACCGGTCGCGTGGCGCCCTCAGCTGTCGGGACGGGCAGCGGCGACTCGGAAACAGCGCGGTCGCGCGGCGGCTCGTGCACGACGCGCGCCCGGCCACCCCACGACTCGACGACGTCGACCCAGGGCGGGCTCGCCACCAGAACGCCGTCGGATCGCTCGACCAGGAACCGGTGCAACCATTGGAAACGCTGTTCGAGTGTGTGTCCCTGGGCGCCGAAACCGCCCGGATGGCTGTCGAGCAGGAAGCGGGCGCGGGCCAGTCGGGCGTACAACCAGCCGATCACCCCCGGCCACAGCGGCGGATTGACGACCACGACGATGCGGGGTCGTTCGCGCGCGAGATGGGCGATCATCAAGGCGGCGCACGCCAGGTACCGCAGCGGGATGAGCGGTCGCGCAGCCAGCCGTGGCGTGAAGATCACGCGGGCCTCTCCACCGATCTCCTCGGCAAGCTCGACGAGGCGATCACCCCGACGGGTCCACCCGACCACCAACACGTCGCGACGCTGTGCGGTGGCCATCAGCTGGCGCCCTTGCGTCGGAGAACCGCTGGAATGGTCCGTGCCAGGATTCCGATGTCGAGACGCAGGCTGCGGCGGCAGGCGTACTCGACATCGAGCGCCAGCATCTCGCGAGGCGAGAGGTCGCCGCGTCCAGAAACCTGCCAGAGTCCGGTGAGTCCGGGGTGTACGGAGAAGCGCTCGTGCTGCCACGCCTCGTAACCCTCGAGCGCGTAGGGCACTTCGGGCCGGGGCCCGACAAGGCTCATCTCTCCGCGCAGGATGTTGACGAGTTGGGGCAGTTCGTCGAGCGTCGTCGCGCGGATCAACCGACCGACCCGGGTGACGCGGGGGTCGTCGTGCAGCTTGAACGCCACGACGTTGTCATCCAGCGGTGCGCCCGTGGCGGGCTGGTGCTCGGTGCTGTCGGCGCGCAACAGCCCGAGCACGTAGCGGCGATGCAGCTCGTCGTCGGTGTCGGTGCGCATCGAACGGAACTTGAAGACGGTGAACGGTCGGCCACCGAGGCCGAGCCGGCGTCCGCGATAGATGGCGGGACCCGGGGTCTCCGCCCGTACGAGGATGGCGACGATCGCCATCAGCGGGGCCGTGGCGATCAGCAGGATTGCTGCGACCGCGACATCGATTGCGCGCTCGAGGCGCTCGAAACGGATGTGCTTGGGGCGGGCAAGCTCGTTGACGGTGGCCGGGGACGGCTCGTCGGGGGCGGTGGCACTGAACTCGAGCACGGTCAGCTCCGCCCTGTTGTGGCGGCCCAACGCTCGGTGATGGGCGTACGGTCCGCGACCTGCCCGTGTGGGCGAGCCGGATTCCCGTACGCGATCACTCCGGCAGGCAGGTCGCGGGTGACGACCGAACCCGCTCCGACCATCGTGCCCTCGCCGATGTGCACCTTCGGCAACACGGTGACGTTGACGCCGAGCTGCACCCCGGCGCCGATGATCGGTCCACGCATCAGAGCGGCCGACTCCTCGTCGCCCGGATACAGATCGTTCGCGAACGACACCCCGGGCGCCAGGAATGCCCCGGCGCCGATCTCCGAGTACTGGGCGACGTAACAGTTGGTGTGGATTTTCACACCGTCGCCGATCGTGACGCCGTAGTCGACGACAGAGTTCGACCAGACCGACACGTCGTCGCCGATCGTGGCCTCTTCGCGGATGACCACGTGGTGGCCGGTCTGGAATCCGGCACCGATGGACGAACCCTCGTAGATGATGGTGCCGCTGCGCAGATGGTGACGCGGCCCGATCGTCAGCCGGGGCTCGGCCGGTCTGCCGGTCCGGTAGCCGAGCACCACACCGGGATCGCGCTGTCCGTCGGTGCCGAGCTCGAGTGCGGCAGTGTGCTCACCCATGGGCTGCTCCCACACGGCTCGAGGTGTCGATGACGGCGTCGAGTGCGGACAGGACGGCATCGACAACGGAGGAGGCGTCTTCGGGATCCAGCTGGGGGTACATGGGCAGGCTCAGGATCTCCGACGCCGCCGACTCGGCGTTCGGGTGGACGCCACGGGCCGAGGCGTCGTACGGGGGGAGTTGGTGGCAGGGAACCAGGTAGTGGATGCCGGTGCCGATCCCCTCCGCGGTCAGCAACTCGCGAATCCGATCACGCTCGGGAACTCGAACCACGGCGAGGTGGTGCACGCTGGTCGCGCCAGCGGCAACGCTGACCGGTCGCGCTGCACTGCCCTCGAAGCCCTGTTCATAGATCTTCCAGATCGCTCGGCGTTGCTCGTTCCAGGCGTCGAGACGGGGCAGCTTGCGTGTGAGTACGCCGGCTTGGAGGCCGTCGAGGCGGCTGTTCCGCCCCACCCGGCCATGACCGGAAAACGCTGTGTTGTCGCGGCCGTGGTTGGCGAGCGAGCGAATGGTGCTGGCGAGCTGGGCGTCGTCGGTGACGATCGCGCCCCCGTCGCCGAGCGCGCCCAGGTTCTTTCCCGGGTAGAAGCTGAAGCAGCCGGCGACACCGACGGAGCCCGCCCGACGGCCATTCCATGTCGCACCGTGGGCTTGAGCGGCGTCCTCGATCATCGCGACGCCGGTCCGGCGACTCAGCTCCTCGAATCCGTCGAGATCCACGGTCTGCCCGAAGAGGTGGACCGGAATCATCGCCGCGGTGCGCGGCCCGATCGCCTGCTCGACCAGTGCGGGAGTCGTGAGCAGCGTGTGAGCATCCACGTCCACGAAGATCGGCGTCGCGCCGACGATCAGAACGGCCTCCGCCGTCGCGTAGAAGGTGTTGGTCGGCACGATGACCTCGTCGCCGGGTCCCACACCGAGTGCCCTCAGCACCAGCTCGAGCGCGTCGGTACCGTTCGCTACCCCGATGGCGTGTTCGCGACCGCAGTAGGACGCGAAGTCCTGCTCGAAGGTCTCGACGAAGGAGCCCCCGACGAAGGCCGCGGTGTCGACAACGTGGGCCCACACCTCGTCGAGTTCGTCTCGTAGTTCGGCATGGAGGCCGACGAGATCGAGGAACGGAATCGACTGTCTCACGAGAGCGACACCGAATGCTCCAGGGCGGGCAACTCGGCGAGGATCTCGGCGAGATCCACCGGACGATGCTCGGCCAGCGACCGTTGGGCCGCCTCGAGGGTCGCCGTCACGGCCAGTCCGTTGATGGCGCCCGTCCGAGGAATTTCTCCGGTCAGCGCACAGTGGATGAAGTGTTCGTCCTCTGTCACGAGGGCTTCGCGCTGCCCAACGAGGGGCATCCGGACGTCGCCGTCCCAGTACGAGACGGGGTTGCCCGGCCCGTTCATCGTCGCGCCCTTGTCGTGGACCCGGATGGGGTGCCCGGGGGCGAGGTCGTCGTACACCGCCATTCCCTGGGAGCCCACGGCCGTGATCTGGCGCTCCTTGGTCGGGTGCAGCCAGCTCACATGCACAAGCGCGTTCAAGCCGTTCGGGTACATGAGGTCCAGGTGCGCAATGTCCTCGACCTCGTGGTCGAGGTTCTTCCATCCCCAGCAGCTGACCGACGTGGGCGGTTCGCCGAGCACGTAGTTCATGATCGACACGTCGTGGGGCGCCAAGTCCCAGACCACGTTCACGTCGCTCTGGTAGAGGCCGAGATTCAAGCGTGTGGACGTGAGGTACTTGAGTTCACCGAGCTCGCCGGACTGGACGATGGACCGCAGAGTCTGGACGGCCTCGTGATGCTCGAACGTGTGCCCGACCATGAGGGTCAGGCCTCGCTCGTCGGCGAGCCGTCCGAGGCTCACGGCGTCGCTCGCCGACGTTGCCATCGGCTTCTCGACGAGCACATGTTTGCCCGCGTCGAGGACGATGTGCGCGAGCGTCGCGTGGGTCCGTGCCGGTGTCGCGATCACCACGGCATCGACCATCGGGAGCCCCTCGGACAGTGACGTCGCCGTCGCCGTGGTGGGGTGAGCCTGGTGAATTCGCTCCCGACGTTCCTTGTCGGGCTCGATGATGACAACTTGTTCGACCTGAGGAAGGCCGCTCAGCACGCGGACATGCTTGGCTCCCCAGTATCCGCATCCTACGACGCCTACTCTCATGAGATCTCCTTGGTGGACAGTTGGGGGGGCCGGTCACTCGACCGGTAGTGCCGATCACGTACCCCCGGCCCACCGACCCGAAACGCGTGACGGTTGTGGAGAGGGTCACACCGCCGTCGACGCCCGTGACCGGTAGGGTTCCGCGGTCCAGACTCCTGGCCACGTCAACCGACGTTGCGTTTGACAGAACGCCGCATCGGGTAAGAGGCCGCCGTGATGAAGTTCGTCCCTGGCGGCCAGGTACCGCGAGTCAGTGTCGGTCTGCCTGTGCACAACGGGGAGAACTATCTCGCCGAGGCCCTCGAATCGATCCTGTCGCAGACATTCACCGATTTCGAGGTGATCATCTCCGACAACGGTTCGACCGACGCCACGTCCGCCATCGGTGAGGAGTTCGCCAGGCGAGATCCGAGGGTCCGGTACCACCGCTCGAACGACAACCTCGGCGGCACCTGGAACTTCAACCGTGTGTTGGAACTCGCCCGCGGCGAGTACTTCCGTTGGGCCGCCCACGACGACGTGATGGCACCGCCGTACCTCGAGCGATGCGTCGAGGCCCTCGACGCCCGACCGGACGCCGTCCTGTGTCACACCGCAGTCGAGATCATCGACGGCGACGGAGCCAACGCCGGTCGCTACGAGCCACCTCCGTGGCGGCGCAGCGCCGACCAGGCCCACGTGCGATTCCACGACGCTGTCCTCTACAAGGGCCGTTGCCACCTGATCTTCGGGCTGATGCGTCGCGAGGCGCTGCAGCGTGTCCCGGCGTATGGCGATTACTCCCACGCCGACGGCGTCCTCCTCGCACGGCTCATCATGCTCGGCCCCTTCCTCCACATCGACGAGCCGCTACAACTGATGCGCGAACACCTCGCTCAGGCATCGACGACATACGGCGTGAAGAGCGCCGCGGGCATGGTGGACTACCTGGCGTGGCGATCGTGGTTCGACCCGAAGTACGAGGATCGCTTGGGGTTTCCCTATTGGCGCATCCTCGGCGAGTACGCCCGAAGCCTGGTGGCCGTCCCTGACGTGGCCATGACCGACCGGGTCCGCTGTCTCGGCGGCGTGTGGGCGTCGGCGTGGGCGTCCAAGGGTCAGTTGCGCCGCGACCTCGCTCGTGCCGCCCGGTTCGTGATGCGAGACAGGGCGGACGATGCTCAGTCCGCCCGCTCGGGCGTGCTGAACGCCTGACGGACCACCTCGGCCACGTGTGCCAGCTTCAACGGCTTGTTGTGCGTTCCGCCGACCACGTGGCCGTCGAAGCGGCCCTCCGTCAGTTCCGCGAACCCCATGTGGACGTCCTCCCACCATCCTTCGAGCGCCATCTCCTTGCCCTCGAACGTGGCCGTTCGAAAATAGACGACGTCGCCCGACCAAGGGGTGGCTCGGTGGGTGGCGGCGGCGCGGCGCAACGTGCCGGTGCAGTAGTCGAGACGCCACTGCATCGGTACCGCTCGTCCCAGCGCGAGCATGACGCTCGCGCGTCTCGTGAGGAACTGGTCGCGACCCCACTTGAGGAACTCGATGAGACGCGGGCTGCGCCCGAGCAGCGCACGCACGGGCGATTGAGCCTCCGGTTCCGCGGCCGTTGCGGTGGACGGCGGCGTCCTCTTGTGGCCCCGCCAGCCGTCGGTGCGCAATTCGGGGGGTACCTCATCGAGTAGTTCGTCAGCCATTGCCTCGAACCGCTCGTGCGATGCCGGTACATCGTGCGGGTCCTCTCGGTGGTACGAGGTGGCGTGGAGGTTCGGGGCGTCCGACACGATGAGTGGCCCGTCGATCTCTGCTCCACCGGCAACCAGGAGTTGTGCGAGTTCGATCGCAATCAATCCGCCGATGCAGTGGCCGCCGATCCGGTACGGCCCGGCAGGTGCGAGTTCGAGGATCTCGCGCTTGTATGCAGCGGCCATTTCGGGCACGGTGCGTTCTCCGCGGCCTCCGTCCCAACCCGTCCATTGCAGCGCGTACACCGCTTGTTCGGGTGCGAGCCGAGCCGCCAGTTCCGAGAAGATCAGAACGTTGCCGCCTCCACCGTGCACCATGAAGAGCGGCGGAACATCGGACCGCCCGTCCTGGAGTAGCTGCAGCGACCGGTAGCCGTCCGCCTGCAGTGTCGCCCGCTCGTCGATGCGGTCGGCGAGCGCAGCGATCGTCGGCGAATGACCGAGCGTCGCCAGCGGGAGTTCGTGTCCGAACTCTTCGCTGATGCGCAAGAAGAGCGTGACCGCCGCCAGGGAGTCACCACCCAGATCGAAGAAGCTGGCGTCCCTCGGGATCGTCGGGAATTCGAGCACGTCGCGCCAGATCGACGCCAGGCGGCACTCGGTGGGTGTCTCGTAGAAGGCGCTCTCGAGCGAGCCCGCTGCTCGGGGATCAGGCAGCGCGGTGAGGTCGGCCTTGCCGCTCGGGCCGAGTGTGATGTCGTCGAGTTCGATCACGAATGCCGGAACCATGTATTCGGGCAGATGGTCTCGGAGATGGGCATGCAGCAACCCTGCGTCGACGCTGCTGTCGCCACCCGTGGTGAAGTAGGTCACGAGGTAGGGAGCACCAGACGGCTTGTGAAAGGTGTGTGTGAGGGACTGCGCCACACCGTCGAGCCGGCTCGCCTGGGCGTTGACCTCGCCGGGTTCGACCCGGTGACCGCGGATCTTGACCTGGTGGTCGGAGCGGCCACGGTAGTGGATGTCGCCATGCTCGTCGACGCTCGCCAGATCGCCCGTCTGGTACAGACGGGCGATCCCGTCCGGATCGCGCGGATCGACGACGAATGACTCCCGGGTGCGATCCTCACGCGCGAAGTAGCCGAGTGCCAGGTTCCGCCCGCCGAGGAAGAGCTGCCCGACCTCGCCGTCTTCGACGGGCCGCAGGTCGTCGTCGAGCACGAGCGCGCAGCAGTTCGTCAGCACTCGCCCGATCGGCGGGAGGTTGGGCCAGGTCCGGGGATGCCCGTCGAGCAGGTGGGCGGTGATCACGTGGGTCTCCGATGGCCCGTACTGGTTGTCGAGTGTCAGCCGACTGCTGCGTGCGAAAACCTCGCGCAGTGCGTCGTCGACCCGCAACTGTTCGCCGGCGGTGATGATCTCGGTCAGATCCGGTGGCAAACCGTCGGTCGCTGCCGCGACTTCGACAAGGCTCCGGAGCGCGACGAACGGGAGGAACAGCCGCTCGATGCGCCACGCCCGCAGGAGTGTCAACAGCTCGCGGGGATCGCGCCGGCGGTCGTCGGCGACCATGAACAGATGACCGCCCGAGGCGATCGTGGTGGCGATCTCCTGGAACGACACGTCGAAACTGATACTGGAATACTGCAGCACGCGGGCCTGTGGCTGGAACGTCGCTCGGTCCAGCTGCCACTCGATGAGGTTGGCGAGCGCGCGATGTGGCATCTCGACGCCCTTCGGCCGCCCCGTCGAGCCGGATGTGAAGATGACGTACGCGACATCGTCGGGTCGGATGTCGCCGGCAGGTGCCGTTGCAGGGAACTCGTCGAGTTCGGTCGCCATCGACTCCCAGGTGAGCACCGACGGAGTCCGCCCGGCTCGGGGGCCGACCGATGACGGACCCAGCTTCGACGTATGCGCCGCGCTCGCGACGATCGCTCGCAGATCGGCATCCTCCTGCATGATCGTGAGGCGATCCCGGGGGTAGCTGGGGTCGAGCGGTACGTACGCTGCGCCGCACTTCAAGATCCCCACGAGGCACGCGACCAACTCGACCGAACGGGTGACACAGAGGCCGACTCGGTCACCACGTCCGACACCTTCGGCCTGCAGGCGATGTGCGATCCGGTTACTCATCACCTCCAGCTCCACGTGGCTGAGCTGCACGCGATCATCGTGGACGGCGGGTGTGTCGGGGTGCTCGGCGGCGCCGCGGCGGAGCCACTCCGTGACGGTGCTCATTACCGACGGCGTTGTTGCATGCTCGGCGGGAACTCCGGGTTCCTCCAGGAGCGACGAACGGTGTGTGGAGTGCGAGTCGATGTTCACGACCGACTCCTACCCCGACGAGGCGCGATCCAACACCGTCGAATTTGCCCGGTTGTGATTATCTGAGCGCCACCGGGGGCAGACCTCGCCCATGAAGACATTGATCCTGGCAGGCGGCCTCGGCTCACGACTCGCTGAAGAAACCGAAGTTCGTCCGAAACCGATGGTCCAGATCGGCGACCAACCGATACTCCACCACATCATGAAGTCGTACGCCGTCCACGGCTTCACGGACTTCGTCGTCGCGCTCGGCTACAAGGGCGAGCAGATCAAGAAGTACTTCTCCGACTACGGCTCGTTGTCGGGCAACCTCACCGTCGAGCTCGGAAACGGGTTCGTACGACGCCACGACGTCCACGAAGACTCATGGTCGGTCGACCTGATCGAGACGGGCCAGAACGCGGAAACAGCCGGGCGCATGATGCGCGCTCGCGGGTTCCTCGGAGACGGCACGTTCATGATGACCTACGGCGACGGCGTGTCCGATCTCCCACTCGACGAACTGCTGCGGTTCCATCGAGCACACGGTCGCCTCGCCACCGTCACCGCTGTGCACCCCGTCGCCCGTTTCGGCCAGATGGATCTCGACGGCGAACGGGTCTGCTCGTTCAGCGAGAAGCCCCAGCTGGATTCCGGTTGGGTGAACGGCGGGTTCTTCGTCCTCGAGCCGGGCGTCTTCGACTTCATTCCTGGCGATTGCGACTGGTCACGCGCCCCGATGGAGGCCCTCGCCGCCGCCGATCAGCTGCGGGCCTACCGCCACGAAGGCTTCTGGCAGTGCATGGACACGGTCAGGGACCGCATGTACCTGCAGAGCCTGTGGGACAGCGGAGAGCGCCCGTGGGCGGACTGGACTCGCACGGCGGCCGGACTGCGGGCATGACCGCACCACGAAACGAGCGGAGCGGCGCGGCATGAAGATCGCACTGACCGGGGCCGACGGATACATCGGGAGCCGCATGGCGCATGTGTTGAAGTCCCGAGGACACGACATCGTGGGGTTCGACTCGGGCTTGCACACGGTGAGCCGGTTCTATCCCTGCCGCGACCACCGGCCCCCGATGATCTATGTCGACACACGCGACCTCACGGTCGACGACCTTCAAGGGTTCGACGCCGTGGTCCACCTCGCCGAGATCTCCAACGACCCCGTCGGTGAACTGGACCCCCGTGTGACCGAGTGCGTGAACCACGCCGGTTCGTTGCGCCTCGCCACGATCGCGAGGTCGGCCGGTGTCCGCCGCTTCGTTCACATGTCGAGTTGCTCGGTGTACGGCGCCAGCAGCGTCGAGGCGAGTTCGGAGACCAGCCCCACCGACCCGCTGACCGCCTATGCGCGGGCGAAGCTCGCAACCGAGAACGACGTCGCAGCGCTCGCGGATGAGGGGTTCGCTCCCACGTTTCTCCGCAACGCAACGGCGTACGGCGCGTCACCCAATCAACGTCTCGATCTCGTGGTCAACGACCTGACGGCACTCGCTTTTCTGACCTCACGGATCTCGATGACCAGCGATGGCACACCGTGGCGACCGTTCGTGCACATCCTCGACATCGCCAAGGCGGTGGCATGCGTGCTCGATGCCCACGACGACACGGTGCGTGGCGAAGTGTTGAATGTCGGCTCGGACGACCAGAACCTCCAGGTGAGATCGGTGGCGGAACTCGTCGCCGAGCGGGTGCCTGGGTGCGATCTCGAGTTCGGACCGCCGGGCGCCGACTCGCGCGACTACCGAGCGGACTTCACGAAGATTCACGCTCTGCTTCCCGACTTCTCGTGCGATTGGAACGTGGGACGAGGGATCGACGAACTGCTCGACGTGTACCGCCGAGTCGGGTTGAGCACCTGCGACACGACCGAGCGAGGCCGTATCCGGCTCGCGCAGATCCGGCACCTGCGCGCCACGGACCAGGTCGACGACTTGCTGCGATGGAGGTGGTGAGATGCAACTGACCTCGTGCTCCATCCCCGGTCCCTACCTCGTCGGCATGGACGAACTGAGCGACGAACGGGGATTCTTCGCCCGGTCGTTCTGCGCGGAGGAATTCGCCGACGCCGGGCTGGAGTCTGCCATCGCGCAGTGCAATGTGTCGTACAACCACGTCGCCGGAACCCTGCGCGGGTTGCACTACCAGACCGCCGATGCCCCCGAGGCCAAGCTCGTCAGGTGCACCCGTGGAGCCATTCTCGACGTCGTCGTCGACATGCGCCCATCGTCGCCGACACTCGGTCGGCACGTGGCGGTCGAGTTGTCAGCGGACAACCATCTCGCGCTGTACGTACCGCCGCTGTTCGCCCACGCCTACATGACCCTGCACGCCGCCACCGAGGTCAGCTACCAGGTGAGCCAGCCGTACACGCCGAACACCGAGCGAGGCTTGCGCTTCGATGACCCGGCGCTCGGGATCGAGTGGCCGAGCGACGTGCGGGTGATCAGCGACAAGGACCGGTCCTGGCCCCTCGTGGGGTCGATCGAGGCCCTCGCCGCCAAGGCACACGACGGCCACCAGCACGCCGACCACCAAGGAGCTACGCGATGATGATCATCGACGATCTGCTGCAAGCCCGCCAGGAGGAGCAGCGTCCGGTCCGAGTGGCGCTGGTCGGCGCCGGCTTCATGGGCCGCGGTCTGGCAAACCAGATCATCAACTCGGTGCCCGGCATGCGAATGGCCGCCATCGTCAACCGCACCGTCGCCAACGGTGTTCGCGCCTATCAGGAGGCGGGAGTCTCCGACGTCGTCACCGCCGAGGGCCGGCGATCGATCGGTGCAGCACTCGAGAGCGGCCGAGCCGTGGTCACCGACGACATGGAGGCGGTCTGCGCCTCCGACCATGTCGACGTGATCGTCGAGGCGACCGGTGCGGTGGAGTACGGGTGCCAAGTGACGGAGCGAGCCGTCGCTGGTGGCAAGCACGTGGTCCTCATGAACGCCGAGGTCGACGGCACGGTGGGGTGGGCCCTGGCTCGGCAGGCGAGGTCTGCCGGTGTGGTGTACACCGGGTGCGACGGTGACCAACCCGGCGTGCAGATGAATCTCATCCGATTCGTGAGGGGAATCGGCTTGGAGCCCTTGGTGGCGGGCAACGTGAAGGGTCTGCACGACCCGTATCGGAACCCGACGACCCAGCGAGGGTTCGCAGAGCAGTGGGGCCAGGACCCCGCCATGGTCACCAGTTTCGCGGACGGTACGAAGATCTCGTTCGAGCAGGCGATCGTGGCCAACGCCACCGGGATGACCGTGGAGCGCCGCGGCATGCGCGGCAGCCACCACGACGGTCACGTCGACGACCTGACCAGCGCCTACGACGTCGAGGAGTTGGAGCGTCTGGGCGGTGTGGTCGACTACGTCGTCGGTAGCCGGCCAGGCCCCGGGGTCTTCGTGCTGGCCACCCATCACGATCCCCGGCAGCGTCACTACCTGCACCTCTACAAGTTGGGTGAGGGTCCGCTGTATTCGTTCTACACGCCCTACCACCTCTGCCATTTCGAGGTGCCGAACTCCATTGCCCGCGCCGCGCTGCTGGGCGACGCCACGCTGCAACCGCTCGGTCCACCCCGAGTCGAGGTGGTCGCCACGGCCAAGATCGACCTGCATGCCGGGGAGACCATTGATGGCCTCGGCGGCTACATGACGTACGGACTTGCCGAACGGGCCGACATCACCGTTGGCGAGAACCTGTTGCCCATGGGCGCGGCGGAAGGCTGCACGCTGCTGCGCCACGTTGCTGCGGACAGTGTGCTGACCTACGCCGACGTGACCGTTCCGCCGGACCGCACTGTCGACCGCCTTCGCCAGGCGCAGGCCGTCGGCCCGGTGCGCCCGCTGCGAGCCGAACCGATACCGATCTCGTAGCGAGACGCTGGCCCCGCGCCGCCGAAGCCGCCACCGACCGGTCACCGCTGCGGTGAGAGGTGAGCGGCACAGGTGCCTACAACTCTCACCGGAAGATCAACGAACGGAGTTGCGGTGAGAGGTGAGTGGCACAGGTGCCTACAACTCTCACCGGAGCGGGTGATGGGCGATGACTCAAACGGCGTGGCTGCGCACCGCGGTTCACCGCGATGACACCTGACTTGCCGGCCCAATCCATTGCCAGGGCCCCGGTTCAGGCCAGGAGAAGGTGGGTGCGAGGTACCGGTGGGGGCCGATCCGATCGTGCCGACGTGAACGCGAGCAGCGCGTCGGTCTCGAGCGAGTCGAGACCGACGCGCTGGGCTC
>JBBQEU010000021.1:0-34287 GCA_038321235.1 Acidimicrobiales bacterium
TCGACGAATACGACGACCGCATGATGGTGGCCGAAGCCTGGGTGCACGCCAGCCGTCGGCCGATGTATCTGCGTGCGGGGGAGTACCACCAGGCGTTCGACTTCGATCTCCTCTCCGCGCCGTGGGATGCAGCGGAGTTCAGCAGGATCATCAGTGAGAGTGTGACGTCGGCTCACGCCGTGGGTTCGAACCCCACGTGGGTGCTGTCGAACCACGATGTCGTCCGCCACGCCACGCGGTATGGCCTGCCCAACGACGTGGATCCGTCGAGGTGGCTCCTCGATGGCCCCCATGAGTTGCTCGACGCGGGACGTGGGCGCCGCCGTGCTCGCGCAGCCGCCATGGTCACGCTGGCGTTGCCGGGATCGGCCTACGTGTACCAGGGTGACGAGCTCGGCCTTCCCGAGGTGTGGGACCTGCCGACCGACGTGTTGCAGGACCCGATCTGGCACGACTCGGGTGAGACCGTCAAGGGCCGCGATGGTTGTCGGGTCCCGATCCCGTGGGAGCCGATCGGGCCGTCGTTCGGGTTCGGCGATGGCGCAGGATGGTTGCCTCAGCCGGCTTCGTTCGCCGCGCTTGCGGCGTCCGTGCAGGAGGATGATCCCGGCTCGATGCTCACCCTGTATCGCCGTGCCGTGGAGCTCAGGCGACGCCGGCTGCAGGCCGAAACCGATTTCGAACTCGTCGAACTCGGAGCCGACGTGCTCGCCTTCCGGCGGCGCGATGTGTTGTGTGTCGTGAACATGGGTGACACGGCCGCGGCGCTCCCCGACGGCGAGGTGTTGCTCTCGTCGTGGCCACTCCAAGATGGTCAGCTGCCACCGGACGCGGCGGTCTGGATCTCATGAACGATCAGGGGTCCGACGCATGCAGATCGTGACCAAGCAGGACCACCCCGATTTCCTCGATCTTCCGTGGGACACGCCACTGGTGGAGTGGGAGCATCCACGCCTCGTCAAGATGGCCCACGGCATCAGCCGTCATGTCGTGCGCTTCGTCCGGTTCGACGATCGCGTCTATGCCCTGAAGGCCACCGGAATCGTGGCGGCCCAGCACGAGTACCGGGTGCTGCGCGACCTCCGCGACGATCACCTCCCGGTGGTCGAGCCGGTCGGTGTGGTGTCGGACGCGCCGAACCCGGGCGACGGCGTGCTGATCACGCGGTACCTCGACTACTCGTTGCCCTACTGGTATCTCCTCGGGCGCGGTGACGCTTCACTTGCCGACCGACTGATGGACGCCGGTGTCGTGCTGTTCGTGCGACTGCACCTCGACGGGGTGTTCTGGGGGGACTGTTCGCTCTCGAACATCCTGTGGCGTCGCGATGCCGGCGAGATGATGGCGTACCTCGTCGACGCCGAGACCACCGAACGCAATGCCACCATCAGTGATCGGATGCGCACCTACGACCTCGAGATCGCCGTCGAGAACATCGCTGGCGGACTCTTCGAGTTGCAGGCGAGCGGGCGTATCGACGCCGACGTCGACCCGGTGGCAATAGCGGAGAACCTGCGCACTCGTTACGAGGAGCTGTGGAGCGAACTCACCCGCGTCGACGAGTTCGACCTGGACGACCGCTGGCGGATCGAACAGCGCGTCCGCCGCATCAACGAGTTGGGCTTCGACGTAGAGGAGCTGTCGATCAACCGAGACGGCCGGACACTGTCGGTCAAGCCGGTGATCATCGAGGAGGGCCATCATGCCCGTGAGCTGCGAAGGCGCACGGGCCTCGACGTGCAGGAGAATCAGGCGCGCCGTCTTCTCTCCGACATCGACCAGCATCGAGCATGGCTGGAGCGACGCGAGGAGTGTTCGATTCCTCGGGCCGTGGCCACGGCGCGGTGGCTCGCCGAGGTGTACGAGCCGGCGATCGATGCGATCCCCGACGAACTCCGATCGCACCTCGAGGCGGCCGAGATCTTCCACCAGTTGCTCGAACACCGGTATCTGATGGCCGAGCGTCGCGGCGGCGAGGTGCGAACCCGTGACGCTCTCGATGACTACCTCGCAGGGGTCTTGGCGTTGACCCCTGAAGAGCGACAGCTCCGTCTCGACACCGGCAGCATCCCGCGGATCGAACTCGACCCGGCGTTGGACACGTCGGAGTCGGGTACGTTCGAAACATGAGCGAACGTACCGACCGAGCCCACCGTGCGATCGGGTTGATCGACCTGACCGACCTGTCCGACGACCACGCCCCCGACGGCATCGACGAGTTGTGCCGCCGTGCGCGCGAGCACGGCACCGCTGCGGTGTGCGTGTGGCCCGAGTTCGTCGGCCGCTGCGCCGAGTCGCTCGACGGATCAGGTGTGCGTGTGGCGACGGTCGTGAACTTCCCATCAGGCGATGAACCCGTCGCCGACGTGATGGCCATGGCACAGGCGGCGCTCGCTGCCGGCGCCGACGACATCGACCTCGTGCTGCCGTACCGGGCGTTCCTCGACGGTGAGTCGGATCCTGGAGTCGAGATGGTTGCTGCAGTTGCCGCGCTGGTCGAGCCGCCGAGGCTGCTGAAGGTGATCCTTGAATCGGGCGCGTACACCGGCACCGAGTCGGTTGCTGCCGCGGCGCGTCTCGCGATAGCGAACGGCGCCGACTTCGTCAAGACGTCGACCGGCAAGATCGCCGAAGGCGCGTCGCTCGACGCGGCCCGGGCCATGCTCGGAGCGATCGAGGAGGCGGCCGAAGCCGGACGCACAGTCGGCCTCAAGCCGTCGGGCGGCATCCGCAGCTTCGACGACGCCATGGCCTACCTCGATCTCGCGGACGACGTGATGGGGGACGGCTGGGCAACCCCGGCCACGTTCCGCTACGGCGCGAGCGGTGTCCTCGACGCTCTCCTCGCCGTTGTCGATGGCAGCGAGCCACCGCCCTCCACCTCCCCCTACTGACTGTTCGAGATGTGGCAGGCACATCTCGAACAGCCACACCGGCGCTAGCCTCGCAGCTCCCAGCCCTCGTAGCTCAGGGGATAGAGCATCGGCCTCCGGAGCCGTGTGCGGAGGTTCGAATCCTCCCGAGGGCGCCACTGGTTTTCTGCTCTGATCACGAGAAATGCCCTGATCAGAGCGGTGGCGATTTCACCGCTGTATCGGGCTGTTCACCCCTGTTCCCCGCCAGTTGCGGGAGGAGCACGGGAGGAGCGGGAGCCCACCGAGGCGAATCCCGCTGTTGAGCGTTGCGGATCTGTCTCGCTCCTGAACATCGGGCGCTCGATCGGGCGGGCGCGGCGATCACCGTCGCAATGGAAGTCGACGAACTCTCAGATGACCACGAGCGAACGTCGTCGTCGGAAGCGTCGCGCATCCCGATGTCTCGGACGTGAACGGCATCGAGACCAGCAGCTGTCAACAGCCCTGCGAGACGGGGCGACAGATTTGCATCGACGACGAAGTTCACGCGGGTCGCGTCAGCGGCAGCTCGCGCTCCTGCACAGCAGCAGCGGCATATTCGAGAGCGGCGGGAATGTCAGCTGGCTCGAGGTCCGGGAAGTCGACGAGGATCGCCTCGGAGGAAACCCCCGCAGCGAGTTGGCCGAGCACGGTCGCTACCGGAATCCGCAACCCGCGAATCCACGGCACGCCGCGCATCTGGCCCGGGTCGATCGTGATCCGCTCGAAGTCCATGGTCTATGCGGTGGTTGGTCGGCGTCGGCGGTGGTGATTATCGGGGTGAGTATGCGGCGCGGCGAGTGACCATAGAGTCGGGAGATGGTGTCGTCGACGCTTGTTCTGGTGCACAGCCCGTTGGTTGGGTCGTCGTCTTGGCGGCCACTCGATGACGCCGCTCGCGCTCGCGGGTTTGGTGTCGTTCGACCGGACCTCACCGGGGTGGTGGATGCCGAAAGGCCCCAGTGGCGCTATCTCGTCGACACCGCAGTTGACTCGGCGTTGGACCGCACGGATCTCGTCGTTGTTGGGCACTCGGGTGCTGGAGCGCTCTTGCCGGCGATCAGTCATCGCCTGAAAGATCGCCTGCGGGCGATCGTGTTCGTCGATGCCATCGTTCCGCCCATCGCCGGGGAGCATCGCACCTCGGAAGAGTTCTCGAGGTTCCTTGACGACAAGACGATCGACGGACGCCTGCTGCCGTGGCTCGACTGGTGGCCACCACAGGTCGTCGGCGAGCTGGTGAGGTCATTGGAGCAGCTCGAGGAGCTGCGGTCGGACATGCCCCGACTGCCTCGCTCGTTCTACGACGCCCTCATCCCGATGCCGGACGATTGGTCGAGCAGCCCGTGCGCCTACCTGCAACTCAGTCCCGCCTACGACGAAGAATCCCGGCTCGCAAACGAACTCGGCTGGCCGACGTCGATCCTCGATGGCTCGCATCTTTCGATCTTCACCGACCCGGTGGCGGTACTCGCCGCAGTCGAAGATCTTGTGGACCGGGTCGACTTCACGACGTCTCCCGGCCCGGCCTGAGTAGCGCCTCCGGAGGAGTCGCTTGGCGGCGCAGAGAGGCCGAACCCGGTCATTTTCGGGCGATCCATCGCCGTGATTGAGCGTGCGAATTCGAGCGCCCACTGCACGCAATAATGGCCAGATGGCGCGTCTCACACAGATCGTTGTCGATTGCGCATCGCCGCCAGCGCTCGCCCGGTTCTGGGCTGCGGCACTCGACGACTTCGAGGTACGCGCCTACGACCAGGACGAGATTGATCGCCTCGCAGCGCTCGGACTCACACCAGAGTCGGACCCGACCGTGCTTGTCGACGGTCCGTCGCTGGAGATCTGCTTCCAGCAGGTCGTCGTCGAGAGCACTGGCAAGCGACCACTCCACCTGGACCTCACCGCAACGAATCGTCAGAGCGAGGTCGCCAGGCTCACTGAACTCGGCGCTCAGGTCCGCCAGGAGTTCGACAGGCACACGTGGATGGTCGATCCCGAAGGCAACGACTTCTGCGTCACTGAGTGCTGATCCCGTCGGTGCGTCGCTGCAGAACTTCGGGCACTGTTGCCTGCGAAAGTGCTGCGTCACGCTTGGGCCGAACTCAGTCGCCATCGGTGGCCACGCCGCCGTGATTATGCGTGCAGATACCGAGCGGTCTCGAATCTGACAGACCCGCGGTCTCCCCTGGGACGTGGACACTTGTGTCAGGCGCTTCTATCGGGCATGCGGTTCGCTATCTCTCAATCGTGAGGGCCTCGATGACCGCTTGCATGGATGCGCGCGTGCCCGAGACCATGTACAGGTAGTCGTTGGTAACAGCAAGGCCCATGTTGGACGGCTTGCCGGTTTGCTCGACGGTCTCGTTGTTCCACAGGTACCAGGTGAGGTCATCCGTGGCAATGCTGTCGGGGAACTCCTGACGACTGAGGAGCGGTGATTCGTCGCCCGGATTCGCCTGTGCCGAGAATGTCGCCATAGCGGCCTCCTCTGGCACCCACCATCGCTCGAGCACGTAGAGACCGTTTGCTCGGTCGTAGTCCTGGATGGCGTTCAGTGGTCTGGGGTCCTGGCGGAAGTTGGCCGGTGGCGTGAACCGCACCGTGACGGTGTCGTCGACGATCCATTCAACGGGTGGGAGGATCGCATCCGGCGGATAGGTCGATCGTGGTGGTGCGGTGATGTCTCGAGTGATAGTGGGTGCCTCGCCGTAGTCGGGTGGCAGGGTGTATGGAATCGTCGGCGAGGTGATCGACGGAGGCGTCCAAGGCGTCTCCACCGGAGTGATCTCACGCGATGGGTCGGTGACCGGCGCCGGGTCCGATGGTTGCGGGGCGTTCTCCGACGGCGAGGTTGCATTCGGCGGTGCCACCTCCTCAGGAAGGCCGGCCTCGGGATCGCCACACGCGGCCACGAGAAGCGAGCCCAGCCCCATTGCCACGGCGACATGCCGACCGATGGAATCCATTTAGGCACCCCCTCGCTATTGACTCTAGTTGCGGCCGCCGACGACATCCCAACGACCGTCGCTGGCGCACGGCGCTGAACCGCCCTGCGCGGTTTCCAGACCGGACCTCCACGCTTGGCCACCGGAACATGCGGTGCTCGGCTTGGGCCGCAGTGAAGCGCGACTCGAGCGGCCTCGGCCGAGTTACGGAGCGCACGTTATGCGTGGGGTCCCTCCGGGCCGGTGGAGCGAGATCGAAGCGGCGTGGCGGAGTCAGATGAAGGGCAATCCTGGCCTTGCCCAACGTTTCGGCGAGGCCTATCAGGCAGCCCTCAAGGCCTGACCGACGACCGCCATTCGAGAACGCTCACCCGTCGGAAGGCGACGACCCGCTCGGCAGCAGCCATCCTTGCGAGCCGACTCGGCTCCGGAACGGGCGGCGCGGAGTTTCACGCGAGGCGTGCACAGAT
Source organism: Acidimicrobiales bacterium (assembly GCA_038321235.1). Taxonomy (GTDB): domain Bacteria; phylum Actinomycetota; class Acidimicrobiia; order Acidimicrobiales; family Ilumatobacteraceae; genus Sva-07. The sequence goes on from JBBQEU010000021.1 coordinate 6,310, forward strand.
GATCGCGATGTCATCGGAGCGGTTGGTCCGGTCGGCGAAATCGGCGAGGAGTTGGTCGGCGAGATCGTGCGGGTCGACGTCGCTCGCGGCATGGATGTAGCACCGCAAGGCCTCGATGTCGTCGTCGATGTCGCCGCTGCGTGTCTCGATCAGTCCGTCGGTGTACATGACGACGGTGGATCCCGGCTGGTAGCTGACGGGTGAGATCGTGAGCGGCGAGCCGGCGACGAGTATGGGTGGTCGCACGGCGGGTGCCAGGATCTCGACGAGACCGGAGGGTTGCACCACGAGGGCGGGGAGGTGCCCAGCCGAGAGTGCCGTGAGGGTACGTTCGTTCGTGTCGACCACGATGACACCGATCGTGGCCATCGCCGAGGAACGCCGCGCAACAAGGAGTTGGTTGGTGCGTTCGAAGAGGTCTTCGAGGGGCGTGTTCAGAAGCAGTAAGTCGGACAGGGTGGTGCGGATCTGGGTCATGTGGGCGGCCGCGGTGGCGTCGTGCCCGACGACGTCACCGACGACGAGGGCGCTGTGATGTGCGTCGAGTGCGACGACGTCGTACCAATCCCCGCCGAAACCGAGCGCGTCGCCGGCGGGTTCGTAGCGCACCGCAATGTCGAGTCCGTTGATCGGTGCGGGCGCAGCGAGCAGCGTCGTCTGGAGCGAATCGATCAGGTCGCGACGGTCGTCGGCGGCCCGGTTGCGTTCGAGCACGTTGCCGATCAGCGCAGCCATGGTCTTGAGTTGGTCGACCGGGAACTGACCTTGTTCGATTCGCGGGGCCCACCCGACGACCATCACCGCCGTGGTTGATCCGTCCGCCGACTGACACGGCAGAGCTGCGGATGCCCCCATCGGTGGCTGGAGGTCCGAACCGAACCGGGTTGCCCGGTCCTGTGCATCGGTCACGAAGACCGCTTCGCCCGATCTGAGCGCGGCACCGTATGCAGTGTCGTCCCCGGCGGTGACCGTGGTGTCGCCCAGCGCGGCGAGCACGTTGGAGCCGGCCAGTATCGAGATCGACGGTCCCGGGCGGTTGATGACGCCGACGGCGGCGGCGTCGGCACCGAAATACTGCGCCAGATGCGTGCCGATCACGTTGGCGACCTCGTCGGTCGAATCGGCCTTCGCGAGCAGTTCGGTGATCGTGGCAAGGCGTTGAGCCCGGCGCCGTGCGTTGGCCCGTTCGGTGACCTCCTCGACGAACAGCCCGACGCGGATGTCGCCGTCGAGATCCAACCGGTAGTAGTTCGTCGACCACGTGCGTTGGACGTTCGGTTGTGATGGAGTCGTCCCGACAACCTCGACTCCAATGACGGGCTCACCGGTCGAGATCACACGACCAAGCATCGTGGTGACCTCGTCGGCGACGTCTGGTACGACGTCGCTTATCGTGCGACCGATGTGGCTCTCGATCGTCGCACCGTTGATGTCTGCGAGTACGTCGTTGACGATCTCGTAGCGCAAGTCTCCATCGACGAGCGCGAACCCGATCGGTGCGCGCTGCAGGATCAAAGCCAGGAGCGCCTCGGACCGCGACGCAGCGACCGCCGTCTGGTTCGCCTTGATCTCATCGACAGTGATCGCGGCCAATTCATGCAACAGTGCAGCGTCGGCATCGGTCCACGAGCGTGTCCGTGTGTCCACGACACACACCGTTCCGAGGACCTCGCCACCGGGTGCACGCAAGGGAACGCCCGCCCACGCCAGCACACCCATCGACGTGATCGACGGATTTGCAGCGGTGCGCTCGTCGAGGCGGGTGTCGTCGACCAGCAACGCGTCGTCGAGACCGATCACGTACTGGCAGAACGACTCTTCGACCTGATTCTGGCGTTCGGCCGGGTCGGTCGCGTTCACACCGATGCACGCCTTCCAGAACGAGCGGGATTCGTCGACCACCGTGATGAACCCGAACGGCGTCTCCAACAGCCGCGCGGCCATCGATGCGATCCGATCGAACCCGGTCGTGGGATCCGTGTCGAGCAGACCAGTTGCTGCAACCGCAGCGAGACGCTGCGGGTCGTTCACACGCGACGACACCAACTCGACGAACGCCTCACCACGCACATGTGAGCGTTCCATCGCGTCACCCTACTTTGCTGCACGGTCGCGTTCTCTTCCTCCGACGAGCGAGAAGCGTCGCGTCCGGCCAGCTTCGACCAGGCAACCACGACGATCGTCGTTGCCGGGGAAATCGACCGACCGCCGATGAGCGAAACCCCCGGATCTGGGGGGGGTCTGACTCATCAGTCTCAGTCGGTGCGACGACACAGCACCAGGAATGAGCGTTGGGGAGACCGTCGGCGTGTCGCAACAACGCCGGCCGCCCCTCCGAACGAACAGTCGCAGCATGCCGCGACAACAACGTGTGATCGAGCGGCTCTCGTCCGGCAGACTGTTGCGACCATGTCGGACCCCATTGCCACGATCACGGCTCTGCTCGCACCGGTCTTCGCCGAGTTGAACGGTGGCGCGCCCGCTGACCCGACCGTGCGGCCATCCGAGCGCGCCGACGCCCAGGTCAACGGCGCGCTCCCGCTCGCCAAGAAGCTCGCCACCAACCCGCGAGAGATCGCGCAACGCGTCGTCGACTCCGGAGCCCTCGACGGCGTGGCGAGCGAACTCGAGATCGCCGGGCCGGGGTTCGTCAACGTGACGTTCTCGCCGGAGTTCCTGGCGGCCCAACTTGCGGATGTCGCCATCGATGACCGGCTCGGGGTGGCGCCGGCAGCCGACGTCAAGACCGTCGTCGTCGACTATTCAGCGCCGAACGTCGCGAAGGAGATGCACGTCGGTCACTTGCGCACGACGCTGATCGGCGACGCGCTCGTTCGGATGTTCGACTTCCTCGGCCATGACGTGATCCGCGAGAACCACATCGGCGACTGGGGCACCCCGTTCGGCATGCTGATCGAGCACCTCGTCGACCTCGGTGAAGAGCGGGCCGCCGAGCATCTCTCGCTCGGCGACCTCGATGGCTTCTACAAAGAAGCGCGGCAGGCATTCGATGTCTCCGAGGAATTCCAGGATCGGGCGCGACAGCGCGTCGTCCTCCTCCAGGGTGGCGATGCCGAGACCCGACGGTTGTGGGCCATGCTCGTCGAACTCTCGACGCAGCACTTCAACACCGTGTACGAGATGCTCGGCGTGCACCTCACCGACGACGATTTGGCCGGTGAGAGCGCGTACCAGCCGCTCATGCCGGACGTGGTCGAGCGGCTCCGCACCGCCGGGTTGCTCGTCGAATCCGACGGCGCCGACGTCGTGTTCCCGCCAGGGTTCACCAACCGCGATGGCGACCCGCTGCCGCTCATCGTGCAGAAGGGTGCCGGCGGCTTCAATTACGCCACGAGTGATCTGGCATGCGTGATCGACCGCGTCGAGCGCCTCGACGCTGACCTGATCGTGTACGTGGTCGGTGCACCGCAGCAGCAGCACTTCCAGATGGTCTTCGCCGTCGCCGAGATGGCCGGTTGGCTGGCGCCGCCTCGCGAGGCCGTGCACGTCGCGTTCGGCAATGTCCTCGGCACCGACCGCAAGATGTTGAAGAGCCGGACCGGTGAGTCGATGAAGTTCGTCGAACTGCTCGACGAGGCGCTCGAACGGGCCGCGGTTGCTGTCGACGAGAAGAACCCGAACCTCACCGCAGACGAGCGCGCCGACGTGGTGCACACCATTGGCATCGGCGCGGTGAAGTACGCCGAGCTCTCGACCGATCGGGTGAAGGACTATGTGTTCGACTGGGATCGGATGCTGTCGTTCGACGGCAATACCGGTCCGTACTTGCAGTACGCGCACGCCCGGATCTGTTCGATCTTCCGGCGTGCGGGTATCGACCGGTCGTCCGTGCGGTCGACGTCGATCGCCGTGGATGCAACCCAGGAGCGTGCACTGGCGCTGCGGCTGCTCGCCTATCCGACGGCGATCGACAGCACGCTCGACACCTACAGCCCGCACAAGCTCTGCACGTATGTGTACGACCTCGCCTCTGACTTCACGGCGTTCTACGAACACTGTCCAGTGTTGAAGGCCGACGAGCCGGTGCGCTCGAGTCGGCTCGCGCTCGCCGACCTCACCGCCCGCACGCTCGCCCACTCGCTCGGGCTGCTCGGCATCGACGCCCCGGAGCAGATGTGAGCGCGAGCACTGCGCTTCCATCCCGTTTGGGTTGCATTTCGAGTGGGCCGGGTCACCGGAAGTGCAACGCAAACGTTCTGGCTCTGGACTGGAGCGGGCGATGAGTGCGATCCAGCGACGGCTGTTGCCGGACACGGCAGAGGTCGGCCACGACGGATGGCTCGAGATCGGTGGGGTGTCGGTCGAGGCGCTGGCCGAGGAGTTCGGCACGCCGCTGTTCGTGTACGACGAAGCACACCTGCGCGCTCGCTGCCGCGAGGCCGTCGCGGCGTTCGGCCGCGAGCGGGTGATCTATGCCACCAAGGCATTTCTGTGCCGGGCGATGGCGAAGCTCGCCCACGACGAAGGGCTCCTCCTCGACGTCGCGACCGGTGGCGAACTCCACGTGGCGTTGGCCGCCGGTGTCCCGGCGAGTGCCTGCACGCTGCACGGCAACAACAAGTCGGGCGACGAACTCCGTCAAGCGATCGAGGCTGAGGTCCGCTACATCGTTGTCGACTCCTTCGACGAACTCGATCGGCTCGATGTGCTCGCCGCTGCCGGTGTCGGCCCGGCACCGAAGGTGGTGCTGCGGATCACCCCCGGCGTGCACGCCCACACCCACGAGTTCATCGCCACGGGTCAGGACGACTCGAAGTTCGGGTTCAACCTCGCCAACGGCGATGCACTCCGAGCCGTCGACCACGCCCGGCGCTCGCCGGCCATGGAACTGGTCGGCGTGCACTGCCACATCGGTTCGAACGTGTTCGAGGCGTCGTCGTTCGCGAAGGCGGCCGAGGTGATGGCGGATTTCGCCGTGCCGCTCGACCTACCCGAGCTGATTCTGGGCGGTGGGCTCGGCGTGGCGTACCTCGAGAGCGAGGAGGCGCCGACGATCGGGCAGTGGGGCAGTGTGCTGCTCGATGCGTGTCAGGCGCTCGGCGTGCGATCGCGGGTCAGCGTCGAGCCAGGTCGTGCGATCGTCGCCGCGGCGGCGATGACGGTCTACACCGTCGGCACCATCAAGGAGATCCCCGACGTTCGAACGTACGTCGCCGTCGATGGCGGGATGAGCGACAATCCTCGGCCGGTGCTCTACGGCTCGGGCTACGAATCGTTCTTGCCGCGTTCGGTCGACGCCGAGCGGGACCTCACGGTGCGCCTCGTCGGTAAGCACTGCGAATCCGGCGACGTGCTCGCATTCGCCGCGCAGGTGCCGTCCGACCTGGCTGTCGGCGACCTCCTGGCGATGCCCGTCACCGGCGCGTACGGACACTCGATGGGTTCCAACTACAACAAGATCACCCGGCCGCCCGTGGTGTTCGTCGCCGACGGCGAGGCCCGTCTCGTCGTGCGCCGCGAGAACTACGACGACCTCCTCACCACTGACCTCGGCTGAAACCGTCGTCCCTCCTGTTCGGTCGACGCTCGTGCTGCATTCCCGGTGATCCGGTCCACCTGTTGACTCGGACCGCCCAGTACGCAACACAAACGTGGTTGGCCCGGACGGAATACGCTCGCCGCGATGTCGAACAACCGCCGACTCGTCGCCGGGCTGATTGCGGCCGGAGTCGCACTCTTCCGTGAGCGCGATCGCCTCGCCGGCACGACCCGCAAGCAGTCGCAGCCCACCACTCGGCGGGTCGCCACCGGAACCGTGGTCGAGTACTCGCCGGACATCGACGGCGACGCCGACCCCGGTGAGGTCGTGTGGACCTGGGTGCCCTACGAGGACGACCCCTCCAAGGGCAAGGACCGACCGGTGGTGATCATTGGACGCTCCGGCAACGATCTCGCTGGCGTGCCGCTCACGTCGAAGAACAAGGGCAACGGCGTCGTCGCTGTCGGCACCGGTGGCTGGGATCGCAGCGGCCGACCCAGTTACGCGAAGGTCGACCAGTTGATCGTCGTGCGCGAACGTGATGTCCGCCGCGAGGGATCGGTGCTCGACCGCCAGCGATTCGATGCTGTCGTCGCCGGGGTCGGCCAACATCACGACCTCAGTTCGAACTGAGGCCGCGCGCAGCAGATCAGGGCCCGCTGGTCGACGTGGCTGGCGGCGCGCCGGCGCGACCGACGGCGATGGCGTCGGCGACCGGGTCGAACAGCTCGTCTGCCAAGGCGGTGCCGGTCGTGCCATCGGCTTCGATCACGAGGTAGGCGCCGTGGCCGCTGGCGAGGTCGAGCCACGGAACCGCACCGTACGCGCCGGGATCGCTGAGCCGTCCTGATGTCCGGTCGATCCACCATCCCATCCCGTAGCCCGCCGAGCCGGCCGACCCGCCGTAGACATCGCCGATCCGATCGGCGTGCATCTGCGCCAACGCGTCGGCCGACAGCACCTGGACGTCGCCGCAGCGTCCACCACGGAGATGCATCAACAACAGCTGCGCGTAGTCGGGGGCGGTGATGTACGCGCCGCCCTCCATGTTCGGGTTCGCGGTGTCGGCGAGCACACCTGGGTCGCCGTCGAACTCGGCGGGGTAGGAGAACCCGATGGGGCCGAATTGGATCCAGTGGTTGTTGAAACCGAGCGAGTCGACGCCGCACGGACGGACGTAGGTCTCGTCGACCAGTTCGGCCCACGACCGTCCCGACACTGCTTCGGCGAGAGCCCCCGCTACTTGCCACTGTCCACCGCCGTAGCGGAACTCGGTGTCCGGATCGATGATGTCGTCGTCGTCATCGATGGTGGTGAAGATGCTCGCTGCGCAGCTCTGGAGGTCACCCTGCGCCAGGAATTGGCAGACGTACGGTGCGTAGCCGGGGTTCGGGGCGAGACCCACGAGCCCCGAGCTGTTCGAGACGAGCTGAGCGGGGGTGATGTGCGGGTTGCCGGCTCCCCACTCGACCGCCGCGGCCACCGGTGCATCGACGTCGAGCACTCCCTGGTCGTCGAGGCGCATCAAGACACCGGCGACGATCATCTTGCTCGCCGACGCGATCAACGAGACTCGCTCGGGACCGATGTCGCCCCAGTACTGCTCGTGGACGACGCCGTCGTCGCGATCCACGACAACGAGGCCGGCGCCGGTGAGGTCGCGATCGTTCACGAACTCTTCGATGATCAGATCGGCAACCGAGAAGTCGTAAGGCCGGGTGGGCACCGTGCCCGTCGGTGTCGGTGTCGGTGTCGGCGTCGGTGTCGGTGTCGGTGTTGGAGTCGGCGTCGGCGTCGCCGTCGCCGGGGGATCGGTCACCTCGACCGATGTGGACACGCTCGGTCCATCAGTCGAGGTGGCGGCATCGTCGTCGGATGTGGCGCACGCCGACGTCGAGCCGACGACCAGCAGGGCGCCGACCATCAGGCGACGTGCGGGCACGAGTCCACGACCGCTCACTGCGACCCCGCCCAGTGGCGCTTCGCTGATCGGCCAGAATCGGTCATGGGTCGACGGTACCGGATCCCGTAGCCTCCATCCCCGTGACGAGCAACGTGCAAACCGTCAGGATCGGCGTACTCGGATGCGGCAACGTCGGGGCCGCGTTCGTGCAGCTCGTCGAGGCCCAGCGAACCACGGTCGAGCGGCGTACCGGGTTGCGGCTGGAGGTCACTCGGGTGGCGGTGCGGAACCTGTCGGCGCCCCGAGATGTCGAACTTGCCGACGGCGTACTCACCCGTGACGCCCACGCCGTGGTCGCTGATCCCGACATCGACCTGGTCGTCGAGGCCATCGGTGGGATCGAACCGGCCCGCGAGCTGATTCTCGAATCGCTCGCGAACGGCAAGCCGGTCGTCACTGCCAACAAGGAGCTACTCGCCAACGTCGGTGCCGAGCTCTACACCGCCGCGGATGCGGCCGGCCGCGACCTGCTGTTCGAAGCAGCGGTTGCCGGTGGCATCCCGATCATGCGGGCGTTGCGCGAGAGTCTGCATGGTGAGCCGATCACTCGGGTGCTCGGCATCATCAACGGCACCACCAACTTCATCCTCACCAAGATGACCGATGCAGTCGCCGGTGGGGGAGAGTCCGACTACGCGACGGCGTTGGCCGAAGCGCAGCGGCTCGGGTTCGCCGAGCGCGACCCGACTGCCGACGTCGAAGGGTTCGATGCCGGCGCCAAAGCAGCGATCATCGCCACGGTGGCCTTCGGGGCGAAGGTCGTCGCTGGCGACGTGTACCACGAGGGGATCAGCCGCATCACCGGCGCCGAAATCGCCATCGCCCACCGCTTGGGCTACGTCGTCAAGCTGCTCGCCATCATCGAGCGCGACGGCGAGAGCGGTGACATCAGCGTCCGTGTGCACCCGGCGATGGTGCCGATCCATCATCCGCTCGCCTCGGTCCGTGACAGCTTCAACGCCGTGTTCGTCGAAGGCGACTTCGTCGACTCACTCATGTTCTACGGCCGCGGTGCCGGCGGCGCTCCGACAGCCAGCGCCGTGTTCGGCGACGTCGTCGACGCCGCCATCAACCTACGCAACGGCACGCACGGGTCGCTCGGTTCGCTCGAGCGGGCCACGATGCGCGCGATCGACGAGACGTCGGCGGAATACCTGCTCGGCCTCGACGTGGCCGACAAGCCCGGCGTGCTCCATGCAGTCACGGGTGTGTTCGCCTCGCACGGAGTGAGCATTCGCGTCGCCGAGCAGGAGGGCAACGGCCCCGATGCTCGACTGGTGTTCATCACGCACTCGGCGCGCGAATCCGACGTGCAGGCAACCGTGCGCGAACTGCGCGAACTCGACGTGGTCCGCAACGTCGGTGGCCTGCTGCGTGTGATCGGCGACTGAGTCGTGCGTTACGTCTCCACCCGTGGCTCGGCACCCGAGCTCGGCTTCGCCGATGTCCTGCTCGCCGGGTTGGCCACCGACGGCGGGCTCTACGTGCCCGAACATTGGCCGAAAATCGGGCCGTCGAGCGCGCACACCTACGCCGAACGAGCCGTCGAGGTGATGCTGCCGTTCGTCGAGCCCGACATCGACGAGGTCACGCTCACCCGGCTGTGCGCCGAGGCCTACGACACGTTCCGCCACCCCGCCGTGGTGCCGCTGGTGCAGCTCGATCATCGTCAGTGGGTGCAGGAGTTGTTCCACGGCCCGACGCTGGCCTTCAAGGATGTGGCGTTGCAGCTGGTCGGGCGGATGTTCGACCACGTGCTCGGTGAACGCCGCCAACGAGTCACGATCGTGGGAGCCACCAGCGGTGACACCGGTTCGGCCGCCATCGACGGCGTGGCAGGGTGTGAACACATCGACATCGTCATCTTCTATCCCCTCGGACGCACCAGCGAGGTGCAGCGACGACAGATGACAACGGTCGATCAGCCCAACGTCCACACCGTTGCCGTCGAGGGCACGTTCGACGACTGCCAGGATCTCGTGAAGGCGATGTTCAACGACGTTGCGTTCCGCGAGCGCAACCAGCTGTCGGCCGTGAACTCGATCAACTGGGCGCGGGTGATGGCCCAGACCGTCTATTACGTGACCGCGTCGGAGACGTTCGCCGACCCGGTCACGTTCAGTGTGCCGACCGGCAACTTCGGCAACGTGCTGTCGGGCTGGATCGCCCGTGAGATGGGGGCGACGATCCACGACTTCATCGTGTCGTCGAACACCAACGACATCTTGACCCGGTTCATCAACGACGCCGACATGAGCGCCCGCGACGTGGTGCCGACGGTGAGTCCGTCGATGGACATCCAGGTGTCGTCGAACTTCGAGCGGCTGCTGTTCGAGATGAACGGCCGCGACGGTGGGATGACCGCCGAGCAGCTCAGCCGGTTCCGATCGACAGGTCGGCTCGACATCGAGGCCGATCAGCGCGAGCAGTACATCACCGGGCACTTCCGGGCGGCCGCGCTCGACGACGACGCGACGCTCGCCGAGATCGCTCGGGTGCACGCCGCCACTGGGGTCGTGCTCGATCCGCACACGGCGACCGGCACCGCTGCGGCAACGATGCTCACTGGACTCGATCGTGACGATCATCCGGTCATCACCCTCGGCACTGCCCACCCGGCAAAGTTCCCCGACGCCGTCGAGCGGGCGATCGGTCAGCGGCCGCCACTTCCGGCCCATCTCGCAGATCTGTTCGAGCGTCCCGAGCACACGCAGACCGTCGCCAACGATCTCGCCGCGGTCCAGGCGATCGTCGAGCGACTCACCCGCCGCTGATCCCTCCGAGCCCCCTCCCAACCCGGATTTCGAGTTTTGGGTCGGGTTCTGGGTCGGGTTGGAGGGTTGGGAGGGTGAGGTTGGGAGGGTGAGGTTGGGAGAGGGGATGCGTGGTTGTTCGACTGGCCGGTGATACAGTGACGCTCGCTCGGTTCGCCCGAGCCGCACCCCGAGATCTCGGTCGTGTGCGAATCACTGCCAGGGGATTCCGTCGACCGGCGCGGGACGCGCTTCCACACACCCCTTTCCTCTGGTACTCGATGACTCGTCCAGCCGAACAGCGGCGAACGAGAAGAGAGGAATCCCCGTGGCCGCAGCCGCACTCGAACAGTCCATGCTGGAATCGAAGGACAAGGACACGTTGCTGGAGATGGCCAAGGCGCTCGGCGTCAAGGTCACCGCTCGCCAGAAGAAGTCCGACATCATCGACAAGATCCTCGACACGACCGGCCCGAGCGCGCCAGCCGCATCGGCCGCTCCTCCAGCAGAGACCCGCTCCGACAGCGGTCGGCGAGGCGGCGCCGACGTCGAGACCGCTCCGGCCAAGGATGCTGCGACCAACGGGGCTCCGACCGTGAGCGATGCGCCCGCCGTGGTGCTCGGCCCCGACGGCGAGCCCCTCGCCGACTGGGAGATCGAACTGGCGAAGAGTGGCCAGTCCGGCGATTCGAGTCGAGGCGACGACGCATCGGGCCAGCGCGGCGACCGTAATCGCAACGGCGCAAGTCGAAACGACCGCACCCGAGGCGATCACGGAGCTCAAGAACGCGGCGACCAGAAGAGCGGCGACCAGTCGGGCGCCGCCGGACGCGGGGAACAGGGCGGCCAGGGCGGCCAATCCGACCGTAACCGCAACCAGCAGGGCGGCGGCCAGCGCAACGACAACCAGCAGGGCGGCGGCCAGCGTAACGACAACCAGCAGGGCGGTGGCAACCAGCAGGGTGGCGGCCAGCGCAACGACAACCGCAACAACGAATCGGGCGACGCCAACAAGCGCCGTCGCCGCCGCCGGAAGGGCCGCGGTGGCCAAGATGGCCCCCAGGGCGAAGACGTCGAGTTGGTCGAGCAGGAGCCCGGCTTCGAGAGCACCGAGCCCGTCGACGTCGAGGGGTACCTCGACATCCGCGACGAGGGCTACGGCTTCCTCCGTGTCGATGGTTACCTCCCGAACAAGCAGGACGCATACATCCCGTTGAAGCTCGCCCGCCAGTACGGCCTGCGCAAGGGCGACCTCGTCACCGGCAAGGTGCGTCCGGCCGGGCGCAACGAGAAGAACCCCGGCCTGCTCGAGGTGTACACCATCAACGGTGGCGACCCAGATGCGGCCAAGAATCGTCCGCACTTCGAGAGCCTGACCGCGTTGTTCCCCGACGAGCGCCTCACGCTCGAGGACCCCAGTGATCCGGCGAACATGACGGCGCGCATCATCGACCTCGTGTCACCGATCGGCAAGGGCCAGCGTGGCATCATCGTGTCGCCGCCCAAGGCCGGCAAGACCACGGTGATGAAGACGATCGCGAAGTCGATCGAGCTGAACAATCCCGAAGTGATACTGCTCGTGCTGCTGATCGACGAGCGGCCCGAAGAGGTCACCGACATGCGTCGCAGCGTCAAGGGTGAAGTGATCTCCTCGACGTTCGACCGTCCGAGCGACGAGCACACCCACGTTGCCGAGATGACCATTGCCAAGGCCCGCCGCATGGTGGAAGCCGGCAAGGACGTCGTGATCATCCTCGACGGCATCACTCGTCTCAGCCGGGCCTACAACCTGGCTGCGCCGGCCAGCGGCAAGATCCTGTCGGGCGGTATCGACGCCGGTGCGCTGTACCCGCCGAAGAAGTTCTTCGGCTCGGCACGCAACTGTGAAGAGGGCGGTTCGCTGACCATCCTCGCCACGGCGCTCGTCGACACGAACAGCCGTATGGACGACGCGATCTTCGAGGAGTTCAAGGGCACGGGCAACATGGAGCTGCGCCTCGACCGGAAGGTCGCCGAGCGCCGGATCTACCCGGCGATCGACGTCGATGCGTCGTCGACCCGCCACGAGGAGTTGCTGTTCGACCGCAAGCAACTCCAGCAGGTGTGGAAACTCCGTCGAGTGCTCTCGGGCCTCGCCCAGGACGGCAGTGCAGCTGCGGGCCTCGAGCTCCTCATCGACCGGCTCAAGACGTTCCGCACCAACGACGAGTTCCTCGCCGAGATCGCCAAACAACCCTGAGTGAGCGAAATGAAACCGAAGGATCAGGCCCCTTGAGTGCCCGTCGTTTCATTTCGGTTCGCCGTTGGTAGCGTAGGTCGCCGATCTGGGTGACGACTGGGGGCACAGGGCCCACCCGCTCAGCCATCCACAGGAGATCCATCATGAAGACCGACATCCATCCCACCTACGCCGACACCACGGTTCGCTGCTCGTGTGGCAACACCTTCGTGACCAAGTCGACCCGCGAGGGCGACCTCACCGTCGAACTCTGCAACGAGTGTCACCCGTTCTTCACGGGCAAGCAGAAGCTCGTCGACTCCGGTGGACGCGTCGAGCGCTTCAACAAGCGCTACGGCCAGCGCAAGAACGCGCCGGCCACCCCCGCCGACGACTGATCACCCACCGGGCCACGGTGCCCGAGCTCCAATCGACCGAACGCCGCTCCGATCCGGGGCGGCGTTCGTCGTTGTCGCCCTCCTTGACTTCGTCGTTGTCGCCCTCCTTGACGAAGAACACACAGAAAGTGGTTCAACGTCTCCTGGGAGCCGGCCGATGAACGACACGGACTCCTCGACATGGCTGCACCATCACTGACCGAAGCGAACGTTCGGCACCTTCTTCGTCGAACCGAATTCGTCGACCGACCGCAACGGGTCGCGCAATTGATGGCGCTCGCCTCGATCGATGCCGCAGTCGCCGATGTCCTCGCCGTCGCGGCGAATCCGCCGTCTGTCACCTTCACCGCTCCTGCGGATCGCGACTGGGACCGAGGACAGGATCTCACGCACTTCTGGCTCGACCGGATGGCTCACGATTCGACCCGGCCGTTCCAGGAGCGACTCGCGTTCTTCTGGCACGGCCACTTCTGCAGCGAGTTCGGCAAGGTCGGCTCGTCGATGTTGATGCGCGAACAAATAGACCTCTGGCGGAGCGGGGGTCTCGGCAGCATCGGCACGCTCGCCACGACGATGTCGACCCAGGTGGCGATGATCCGCTACCTCGACAACAACGAGAACCGGAAGAGTTCACCCAACCAGAACTTCGCCCGCGAACTGATGGAGCTGTTCCTGCTCGGTGTCGGCAACTACACCGAGGCCGACGTCGAAGCCTCGACTGCGGCGTGGACGGGCCACAGCGACCAGTGGAACGACGCAGTGAGCCCGTATCGCTGGCGCCCCGAGTGGCACGACGCCAACCCGAAGAACTTCCTCGGACAGCGCATCAACACCGACCCCGCACCGACCGCATGGGCCGGTCACGGCCCCGAGACCATCTCGGTCGTGCTCGGAACCGGCGTCGTGCCGTCCGGTGCGGCCAACGTCCCCAACCGTGGCCGGCCCACTCGCGACGTGGCAGCGGAGTTCCTGTCACGCAAGCTCTGGACGTCGTTCGCCACCGACACGCCCCCACCGTCCGGAGTGCTGAACGCCATGCGGACAGCGCTCACCTCGAACGACTTCTCCGTTCGACACTGGGTGACAGCGATGCTGACCCATCCCGACTTCTACACCGATGCGGTCAAACAGGGTCTCGTGCGCACACCCGTCGAATACGTCGTTGCGCTGCTCGTGGCCACCGGCAAGCGGTCGCGCGACGCCAACGTGACCTGGTTGATGGAAGCAATGGGTCAGCGATTGCTGTTCCCGCCGAACGTGAGCGGCTGGCGGCCGAACGGCTACTGGGTCAACGCCAGCGCAATGGAAGGCCGGGCCCGCACCGCCCAGAGTGTCGCCTGGACGGCCAGCCGCAACTACTGGCAGTCTGGCGGGCAGATCACCGTGGCCGGTGGTTCGATCTCGAGGGACGAAATCACCGCCCGCACGCCGTGGCCCGAACAGCTCCCTGTGCTCACCAACGCCGCCCTGATCGACCGACTCCTCGGTCTCATGCGTCTCCAACTCCCGGCGTCGACCGTCGCCGAGATCGTTCGATACGCCAACGGCGCCAGCGTCTGGGAACGCAACAACGCAATTGTCCTGCTCATGCTCGCTCCCGAGATGCACCTGGCCTGATCATGCTCGACCCCGACATCTCCACCGCCGACGCCCTGCGCCACCTCCACGTGGCCGACGTCGACCCCAACGCACTCGACCGGCGACGCTTCCTCCAACTCGTCGGCCTCGGCGTCGGTGCTGGTGCGCTGACGGGCCCGGCCAGCTCACTGCTCGATTTGTCGCTGCCCGGCCTCGATCCGTCGGTCTGGGCAGCGGGCCCAGCCGGGCCGGACGACGGGGTGCTGATCGTGATCGGCATGTTCGGCGGAAACGACGGCCTGAACACCGTCGTGCCGATCAACGACCAGCAGTACTACGGCCAGCACCGCGGCCTGGCGATCCGCCCCGAGACCGCCCTGCCGATCGACGCCGCCACCGGGCTGAATCCCGAACTCACCACGTTCAAGCAGTTCTGGGACGCCGGGCAACTCGCGATCGTCGAGGGCATCGGCTACCCCGACCCCGACCTCAGCCACTTCAACTCCATGGCGAAGTGGATGGCCGGCAGCCCCACCGGCATCCCGACCTCGGGGTGGCTCGGCCGCTGGCTCGACGACTACCTCGGGGGCGCCAAGAACCTCTACGCCGCTGCGGAAATCGGTCAGTCGGTGCCGCTGCATCTCGTCGGACGCGTGCAACGAGGCACCGCCGTCTCCGCCGGACGTCCCGCGTTCGGTGCATCGTCCGACGCTGGCGACCGCAAGATCTACACGGCGCTTCGGCGCATGGGCGCTAGCGACCCCACCACCTGGCGTGGCCGGGTGGGTGGCGCGATGATCGACCAGCTCGACCTCGCCACGACGCTCGCCCCGCTCATCCCGGACGAGGACGACATGTCGAACGTGCCGCTCGTCGCCGAGTTGGAGGTGATGGCCAGACTGGTCAACGCCAACCTCGGACTGCGGGTACTCAGCGCCGGTTGGGGCGACTTCGACAGCCATGCCGGGCAGCCGAACCAGCACGGCACCCGCATGCGCGAACTGAACGCGGCGGTCGCTCGATTCTTCCAGGTGCTGTCGCCCGCTTGGGCGAGCCGGGTCACGATCATGACGTTCTCCGAGTTCGGCCGAACGAGTTGGAGCAACGACGGTGCCGGCACCGACCACGGCACCGCTGCGCCACATTTCGTGCTCGGTGCAAACGTTCGCGGCGGCCGCTACGGGCAACGCCCGTCGCTCGCCGGGCTGGGACGATGGGACCGCATGCCGTTCCACGTCGACTTCCGTGACTACTACGGCAGCCTCATCGACGGTTGGCTCGGAGGTGGAGCGTCGGAGGTCCTCGGAGGTCGACCAGTTCAGAATCTGGGTCTCTTCGCCCGATCGCCCGGCACCGTGGCACCGCTCCCGCCGGGCGGAATCCCGAGTGCAAACACCGGCGGAACCCCGATCGCGAACACAACGCCCGTGCCGCCCGAGTTCACGCCCACCGCGGCCGGGAGGTTCGTGGCGCTCGCTCCGCAGCGGGTGTGCGACACCCGTCATGGGCTCGGAGGCCACAGGGGTCCGATCGGACCCGGTCAGACGGTGGCAGTGCAGATCGCCGGCCTCGCCGGCATACCCGCACGTGGCGTCCTCGGCGTAGCCGTCAACGTGACCTCGGTGAATCCTTCAGAGCCGGGATTCTTCAGTGTGTTCCCGTCGAACGTCGTTGCCACGGGGTCGTCGAGTCTCAACACCGTGCCCGGCCGGGCAGTTCCCAACATGGCGATCGTCGGCGTCGGCCCAGACGGCAAGATCGGTGTCTTCAATGCAATTGGAACCGCCGACTGCATCGTCGACGTGATGGGATATGTGAGCGCCGGCGCCGGCGCCGGGTCCGGGCTCCTGCCACTCGTTCCGACTCGTCTCCTCGATACTCGAACCGGCGTGGGAGTACCGCTCGCTCGCATGCGAGGCGGTCAACGGGTCGATCTCGCTGTCGCCGGACACGGCGGTGTCCCGGCCACCGGTGTGGACGCGGTGGTCTTGAATGTCGCGGCGCTTCGCCCGACGGCCCCCGGCTTCTTGTCGGTCTGCCCGTCCGGGATGGCGATGCCCGACATCTCGAATCTCAACTACGACCCCGGCCGGAACGTACCGAACCTCGTGGTGTGCAAGCTCGGTCCTGACGGAGCCGTCAGCCTCGTCGCGAACGCCGGCGAACTCGACGTGATCGCCGACGTCGTCGGGTGCTTCACCGGCGATGGCGCGAGCCAGGTGTCGATCGCACCGTCGAGGCTCCTCGACACTCGCCACGGAACCGGTGCGCCCGCCGGGCTCGTCGGTCCGGAATCCGAGATCGATGTCGGCGTTGTCGGCGTTGCTGGCGTCGATCCCGCAGCGACGGCGGTCATCCTCAACGTCACCGCCACGGGAACCACGCAGGAGACGTTCGTGACGGTGTATCCCGACGGCGTCGCCCGACCGGATGCATCGAGCCTGAACGTCGCCCAGGGAGCGACGATCGCCAATCTGGTCATCGCGAAAGTTGGCGCGAACGGCCGTGTACGGCTGTACAACCAGGCGGGTGGCGTTCACCTGATCGCCGACGTCACCGGCTACTTCCTCTGACCCGTCGGCTCGATCGCCGGTAGGTTCGCACCGTGAGCGACACCACCGATGGCGTACCGCGGCCACCTGCATCGACCGACGGCGACCGGCGCAGTCGCTTGCTCGGCATCAAGCTCCGGGCACTCGTCGGCGATCATCTCGGCACTCCCGTCGACGCTGAATCGCTCGGATTCCCCAGCGGCGCCGCGCTCATCCACGACGGGTCGGCATGGGTGCTCGTCGAGGGCCCGGCTGCTCGATCCCTCGGTGCGGCGTTGGCCTGGGCGGTGCGCCACGACGCGACATCGCTGCACCTCGTCGTCGAGCAGGACAGCGGGCTGTTGGCCCGTCGGGCACAGCGACTCTCCTTCCCGGTGTCCGTGTGGTTCCCCGAGGAACGCACGCTCCTGCCCGTCGTTGCCGAGCCGCTCGCCGACCCGGCGACGCCGTCGCCGGATCACCTCGAACTGGTGTCCGTCATCGAAGCCGCCGGCGCCACGGCGAACATCGAACACGGGGTCGTGGTCGGCGAGGTGCGGGGTCTCGAGGTGTGCCGCGTGGTCGATCAACCCACCGTCGGCCATTTCGCCGAACTCGGCGACATCGAGGCCGCTCCGACGCCGTCGGCGACGCCCGTCGAGGGCGTGCTCCTCGAAGTGGGCGTGGGAGCCAACGACCGTGAGGCGTTCCGGTTGCTGCACGGTGACATCCCCACGGTCGAAGCCCTCGCTGCCGTGGTCGATGCGGTGCTCGCGCATCGGTCGCCGGACGCGCCGCAGCATCCGCTGAACCGCCTCGGCCAGGAGCGGTACCTTCGGTGGCAACTCGAACAGGATCCCGCGCTGGTCGCCATGTCGTCGGTGTCTCCCGCCGAGCCACCCCAGCCGCGCCCCAACCTGAAGGATCCGATCCCGTGCGTGGCCCGGGCCGTGAACTCCGATGGGCAGGAATCGATGCTCGTGTGCTCGGTCGGTGTCGACGTCGATCTCGTTGGTTTCGTCGCCGATGTCCAAGAGATGGTCGACGCTCCGGTGATCGTCGCGTTGCGATCACGCGACGCCGTGGCGATCACACGCGACGTGCTCGCACTGTTGGCCACGCCTGTCGACATTCGCATCATCTGACGACCACCGACACTGGTGATTCAGGTCGGCCAGTAGCCTCCACTCGCCATGCTCGAACGCCTCCGCCACGTCGTCGACGAGTACGAGACGCTGGAGCAGCAACTGTCGGATCCCGAGGTGCTCTCCGACTCCGACCAGCTCCGTCGGCTCTCCAAGCGGTACACCGAACTCGGCCCGGTCGTCGAGGCATACCGCCGCCGCGAAGCTCGACGAGCCGACGCCGACGTCGCCCGCGAGATGCTCCTCGGTGCGTCCGGCCCCGAACGCGACATGCTCGTCGCCGAAATCGATGCTGCCGCCGCCGACACCGAAACACTCGAGGACGAGTTGCGCGAACTGATGCTGCCCGCCGATCCGCACGACGGCAAGAACGTCATCATGGAGGTCCGCGGTGCCGAGGGCGGCGAGGAGGCCAACCTGTTCGCCCGCGACCTGTACGAGATGTATCTCACCTACGCGGCGTCGCACGGATGGAAGGTCGAGACGCTGTCGTCGTCGGCGAGCGACATGGGCGGGTTCAACGACATCACCTTCGAGGTGCGTGGCGCAACGGCGTGGCGCAACCTGAAGTTCGAGGGCGGCCCGCACCGCGTGCAGCGGGTGCCGGTGACGGAGAGTCAGGGACGGATCCACACCTCGTCGGCCACGGTGACCGCTCTGCCAGAGGTCGACGAGATCGACGTGCAGATCGACGAGCGCGACCTCGACATCGACGTGTTCCGAGCCAGCGGTCCAGGTGGTCAGAGCGTCAACACCACCGACTCGGCCGTTCGCGTCACCCATCGACCGACCGGCGTGGTCGTGTCGATGCAGGACGAACGCTCGCAGCTCCAGAACAAGGCGCGGGCGATGCTGGTGCTGCGGGCTCGGCTGTTCGAACTCGCCGAGCGCGAACGCAACGACGAGTTGTCGGCCGAACGTCGTTCGCAGGTCGGCGGCGGCGGCCGCAGCGAGAAGATTCGCACGTACAACTTCAAGGAGAACCGGGTCACCGATCACCGGATCGGCTTCACCGTGTACCGGCTGTCGTCGATCCTCGGCGGCGAACTCCAGGTGGTCATCGACGCGCTCCAGGCCGACGAACGAGCCCGACTGCTGGCCGAAGGCGAATGAGCGACGGGAATCTGGTCGACGCCGACGGTGCCGACATCGCCGACGGTGCCGACGGCGGTACCACGGTCACATGGCGTGAGCTGTGGAGCGAGACCGCCGACGCAGTCGCCGATCGTGCGAAGGCGCGATGGTTGTGCGAGGTCGCCTCGGCGAGTCTCGACGGCGACGACTTCCTCGGGCATCTCGACGAGGTGGCCACGGTGCGCATGGTCGCCCATCTCGATGCCATGGTGGCGCGGTACCGCACCGGCGAGCCGCTGCAGTACGTGCTGGGCGAGTGGAGCTTCCGGCACCTGACCCTCGCCGTCGATCGGCGCGTCCTGATCCCTCGGCCAGAGACCGAGCTCGTCGCCGAGATCGCGATTGGTCTCGCCGCGTCGTGCTCGCCCACCCGAACGGTCGCCGACCTCGGCACCGGGTCAGGAGCGATCGGGCTGTCGATGGCACACGAACTGCCCCGGCAGGGAACCGTCGTGTGGATCACCGACGCGAGCGCCGACGCGATCGATGTGGCCCGGGCGAACCTTGCGGGTATCGGTCCGGCGGCGGCGAACGTACGAGTGGCGCACGGCTCGTGGTTCGAGGCGCTGCCGGAGCACACCCGGTTCGACGTGATCGTGTCGAACCCGCCATACGTGGCCGTCGGGTCGTCCGACCTCGACCCGGGCGTCGGCGACTGGGAACCGCCAGGCGCGTTGTTCGCCGGCGACGACGGCCTCGACGACATCCGTCTGATCGCCGCCGGAGCGCTCGACCGGCTTCGCCCCGGCGGGAGCCTGGTCCTGGAAATCGGCGCCGACCAGGGCCGAGCGGTGGAGGAAATCCTGCGCCAGGCGGATCTGGCCGACGTCGAGGTCCATCGAGACCTCAGCGGTCGCGACCGAATCGCCGTCGCCCGACGACCGATCTGAGTCAGCCGAAGCGGACGGCGACCTGGGCGAGGATCGTGCCCTCCTCGGGGGTGACGTCGTGGTCGACGCCGGCGACGTCACGGGCGGCGGAGAACAACGCCGAACGCAGCACACGACTGCTGATTCGTGCGTCGATCGCATCGAGAAACGACTCGACCTGATCGCGTTCGATGGCGTGGCGGGCCGCTTCGATCGCAGGACGGATGTACTGCTCGAACGTCGCGCCCTCCTCACGCCAGTCGGTGCTGATCTCGCGAAGGAGGGCGATCTCCTCGTCACTGATGTTGTCGTCCGACAGCATCACGAGCGCCAGCAGCTCGAGCGCTGCCTGATGCTCCAGATCGGCAGTGGCGCGCACGGCGACACCGCGGTAGAGGTCTTCCAGACGTCGGTTCACGAGGGGTCCTTGTCGGTAGTGGGGGCCGGTGACGGCGGGAGGGATCGGCGGAGGAAGTCGAGTTGGTGCAACAGCAGGTTCTCGGCCACCTCCTCTTGCGGGGTCATGTGGGTGACACCGACGAGCGGGAGCACCTCGTGCGGGCGTCCGGCAGCCAGCAACGCCGCCGAGAGCTGGAGCGTGTGTGCCGCCACGACGTTGTCGTCGGCGAGCCCGTGGATCAGCAGCAGCGGTCGAGTGAGGTCCTTGGCGAGTGGCAGCAACGAGTTGGCGTCGTACCGATCGGCGCCGTCGGCCGGGTTGCCGAGGTAGCGCTCGGTGTAGTGGGTGTCGTACAGCCGCCACTCGGTGACCGGCGCGCCCGCAATGGCGGCATGGAACACGTCCGGGCGCCGCAATACAGCGAGCGCTGCGAGGTAGCCGCCGAAACTCCATCCTCTGATGGCGACCCGCGTGAGGTCGAGTCCTGGCACCTGCTCGGCAACGGCGAGGAGAGCGTCGACCTGGTCGTCGAGCGTGGGTCCCGCCAGGTCCCCGTGCACCGCGCGTTCCCACTCGCTACCCCGACCGGGCGTGCCGCGACCGTCGGCGACGACCACGGCGAAACCCTGGTCGGCGAACCACTGTGATGTGAGATAGGCGTTGTGGGCTCGAGTGACGCGTAGCGCATGCGGTCCGCCATACGGGTCGAGGAGCACCGGCAACGGCACGCCGTCGGGATCGAGCCCGTGAGGAAGCAGCACCGCAACAGCGAGGTCGCGTTCGCCGACCGTGAGGAGCTGCACATTCGGTTCGACCAGCGGGACCTCGGCGAACGATGCGATCTCGTGGTCGCCGGACGGTGAGCGGGCGATCGTGGCCATCCCCGGTCGGTCGAGCGTGGCCGAGCGAACCACCGTGGTGGTTCCACCGAGGGCGGCCCCGTGGACGCCTGGCTCCGTCGTGACAGCGCGGAGCTCGTCGTCGGTCCACTGCCACACGTGGAGCTGAGTCGCGTCGTCGATCGGGTTGGCGCAGAACGTGACGACCGGCGCTCGGTCGTCGCCACCGATCGCGACGACCGAGCGCACCTGCAGTTCGGGAGGCGTGACGGGTTCGTCGGCGACGAGCAGCCGGCGGGCGCCATCGCGGTCGGACGTCATCACCAAACGTCCATCAGCGAGGCGGGCCGGCGTACCCGGCACGAGTTCGACCCAGGCGTCGTCGTAGTCGTGGGACAGCACGGTGGTTTCACCCCGAGTGGGCCCCGCAGTGGTATTGACCTGCAGCACCATCGTGCCCTGCTGGTCGCGGGCCTGCGTCACCAATGTCAGTCCAGCGTCGGTCCAGTCAGCAGCGGCGAGATACGGGAAGTAGTCGCGATCCCAGTCGACGGCGGTTGTCGAGCCGTCGAGGCCGACCAGATGGAGCGTCACGTCCGGGTTGGCGGTTCCGGCTGCCGGATAGCGGACGGTGCGTGCGGGCTGTTCGGGATGCGCTGGGTCGGCGATCACCCACTCGCCGACAGGGGCGTCGTCGACTCGGCACACGGCCAAGGTGCTGCCGTCAGGGCTCCACCAGTACCCGCGGAACCGCCCCATCTCTTCGGCGGCGATGAAGTCGGCGCTCGCCCACGACACCGTGTCGGGCTCGGTTGATCCGGCGTCGGTCGATCCAACGCCGACGAGCACACGCGACGACCCGTCGAGCTCGCCGACACGAAGGCTACGCCCGCTGACGTAGGCGACTCGTCGAGCGGTCGGGTCAGGACGCGGATCGAAGACCGGTCCCGCGACGGCGAGCTCACGCACCCGTCCCGACAGCAACCCGCCTGCGAAGAGGCGGCCCGCCAGGGCGAACGCGACGACGGTGCCGTTGGCGTCGGTTGCGTACGAGGTGATCCCGCCAGCGCCCTCGCGTGCCCGCTCACGGCGCGCACGTTCCTCGGCTGGCAGGTTGGCTGGCAGGTTGGCTGGCAGGTCGGCGCCATCGTCGTCTGTGGCGAGCAGAGCCCGGGGATCGCCGACCAGGCGCTCGGTGGCCGTCTCGACGTCCAGCACCCACAGACCGTTCACCGGATCGCTCCCTCCGGCGCTGCGCAGGAAGATCACGCGCTTGCCGTCCGGGGACACGGTCACGTTGCGCGGCTCGCCGAGCGTGAACCGCTGAGTGCGCGCGTGCTGACGGGGGAAGGTGTCGGTCACGTGTCCACTGTAGGAAACCAGCGGCGACCGAGTGTCACGGATGTGATGGTTGCACCAGGATCTTCGCGTGCGCCTCGGGGTTGGCGAGTTCGGTGAAGGCTCGCGGGATGTCGTCGATGTCGACGGTGCCGGTGAGCAGCGGTGACAGATCGACGCGTTCGTCCGCGATGGCGGCGAGTGACGCGACGAACTCCTCCGGGGTGTATCCGAGCACGAATTGCAGTGACAGTTCCTTGCCGATACCGAGCATCGGGTGGATGTGGTCCTCCTGCATGCACGCGCCGACGATCAGGATTCGGCTGTCCTTCGGCGCCATCCGCATCGTGTGTTCGATCATTCCCGGCACCCCGACGGCTTCGAACACCACGAGCGGCTTGGCGCCGTCGATGCGTCGCCATGCGCGGATCGCGGTTTCCTCGTTCGGGTCGACCACCTCGTCGCAGCCGAGTTGTTCGGCGAGCGCGCGCCGAGCGGGGGAGAAGTCGGCCCCCACGATCGGGCCGATGCCGAGCATCTTCATCGCGGCGATGCACGCGAGGCCGACCGGCCCGAGCCCGATGACGATCGCGGCGTCGCCAGGTGTGATCCCTGACTTGGCGACGGCGTGGACGCCGACGGCCAGCGGCTCGGTCATCGCAGCCAATTCGTGCGGCAGTCCTGTTGGCACCTCGAGTGCGAGCAGTTCGTTGAGCACGATGTATTCGGCGTAGCCGCCGGGGTAGAGGTTCGAGAACCCGATCGGATGGACTCCGGCGCCGTCGAAGACGACGGGCATCGACACGATGACGTCACCGACCGCGAGATGCTCGACACCGGGGCCGGTCTCGACGACCTCGCAGCAGAACTCGTGACCCATCACGAGATCACCAGCAGGGTCGAACATGTTGACCGGCGGGTCGTCGGGCGACCGGGCCTCGGCGTTCTCCTCGGCGAGTTCGTCCGACAGCCGCCGCGACTCCTCGCCGTGGCGCAGCAGGTGGAGGTCGCTGCCGCAGATCCCGCACGACAGGACCTTGGTCAACACCTGGCCGGGTCCTGCGGTCGGGATGTCGACATCGTCGACTCGGAGTTCCCAGTTGGACATCACGGTGGCGCGCATGGCCCGACAGTAGGACCCGATCGGGGGTCAGCGGGTGAAGTGGGCGATCGCGGAGGTCAGGAGATCGAATGCGCCATCGTGGTCGACGGTGGTGAGCACGTCGCAGTTCGGCGCGGGTCGGGCGGTGATCGCACGCTGGTCGATGACGGTCATGCCGCGGGTGTGTTCGCCCTGGGTCTCGATCGCCACGTGGCGAGCGGCGCGACCGAACAGGTCTGGGTGGGTGATCGCGAGCACGGCGAGCGGGTCGTGCACGGCCGCGCCGCGCATCGTGCCCGGGTCGTGCCGTGAGAGATAGTTGGCACTGAAGAACGTCAGCAGGTCGGCGAGCACGCCAGCGAGCACTCCGGGGAGCGCCTCGATCGCTGCGATCCGCTCAGGTGTGGCTTGGAACTGGTGGGTCATGTCGAGGCCGGCCATCACGAGCGGTCCGCCGTAGTCGAACACGATGGCAGCGGCTTCGGGGTCGGCCCACACATTGAATTCACCGGTCGGGGTGCGGTTCCCGAACGTGCCGCCGCCCATCAGCGAGATCCCCGCGATCCGCTCGGCGATGTCGGGTGCGGTGCGCAGCGCGAGCGCGATGTTGGTGAGCGGGCCGACCGGCGCGAGCCACACGTCGTCGACGGTGCGGCACGTGTCGATGATGAATCCAACGGCGTCGGTGCCATCGAGCGGCGTGGTCGGAGATGGGAGGTCGGCGCCGTCGAGCCCGCTCTCACCGTGGACAGCGATCGAATGAGCCGCACCGTGTCCGACGGGACCGAGCAGCGGCTGGGAGCTCCCGGAATGAACCGGGACGTCGATGCCGAGCAGGTCGCGCATCACCAGCGCATTGCGGGTGGTGCGCTCGAGCGGAGCATTGCCCGCCACCGTGGTGATGCCGACGAGGTCGGCGTAGCGCGCAGCCACGACGATGGCCATCGCATCGTCGTGGCCGGGATCGCAATCGAGGAGCACGCGTGGTGTCATGGCGCGAGCATGGCATCAGGGCGCGGTCTCAGCGGGGCCGCGAGCCAGACTGGGTCGATGCGAGGAGGCAGACGACCGTTGCATCGATCGATCGGGCGGTCGATGTCCGCCATCGTGCTGATGGCACTCGCCGCCGTCGCGTGCACCGATGACGGCGGCGCAGGCAGTGCCGGCGGCAGTGTTGGCGGCAGTGTTGGCGACAAGGTGACGACGACGCCGAGCGCGCCGACCGAACCGACATCGGCGGAGTTGGCGACGACATCGGTGGCTCCGAGCACCGAGGTGGCAGTCGTTGCGTCCACGGTTGCGATCGTTCCGGTGCCCGACGATGGCGTACCCGGAATCGACAGCGACGATCCGTTCTGTCGCTCATGGAGTGAGTTCGCGGGCTCGTTCCAGGCGCTCGCCGGCGCGAGCGCTGCCGGCGCCGAGTCCGGCGCCGCCCGCCTCGAAGTAGTGGCCTCCGCAGCGGTGTCGTCGGCGGCTCAGACGATGGCCGACGAGTTCCCGGCGCCGATCGCGTTCGAGCGCGAGGTGTTCGTGAACGACGTGATCGGACCGTTTGCCCGTCGGGCCGATCGGGCGAGCGACGAACTCCGTGCCGTCGGGTTGTCGCCCGCCGAGATCGAGCTGCTCGGTGACGTGTGGCTGGGGGCGCTCGCCGACGCCGGCGTCGACGATCCCGAGATCGACGTCGCGGTGCCGGACGACCTCATCGATGCCGTCCTTGCTGCGGTCGAGGAATTCTCCGTGCCGGCAATCGTCGAGGATCCGAGCCTGGTCAACCAGGCATCAGCCCCAGCGACGTTCGAGTTCCTGGCGACCAACTGTCCCGACCAGGGCATCCTCGGCGGCAACGACGCCATCGACTGATCCAGATCGGCCAGCCACCCAGAGCGATGAGTTTTCGCGCGGACAGGTCGCGCGGAAACTCATCGCTCTACCCGATCTCGACCACTGTCACGTGATGTGGAGGTCCCCGGCGTTGTCGAGTTCGACGTCGCGTCCGACCCATTCGCCGTCACACATCGCTGCCGCGAGTTCGGCGTCGGATGACATTCCCCAGGCTCGGCGGCCGCCGGCGAGCAGGCAGCTCGCAATCGGCTGTTCCGGGGCGCCGTCGCGGGAGAACATCACCGTGTACGCCTCGATGGTCGCCCTGCCGGCGGCGTCGGCCGGCAGCGCCAACTCGCGACGGGGGAGTGCATCGATCTCGTCCTGGGGCTTCGAGTGACGGAACGCACCCGTCGGCGGCTTCGTCGAGTACACCCCGAAGGCGTGCTTGGTGGCATAGCCGCCGTTCGCCCAGACGAGCCCGTATTCGCCCGGTTGCTCGCGCAGATCGCCCACGACGGTGGCGATTGCATGCATCACGTAGTTGTTCCAGGGCCCACCGGCAAACGTCAGCCCGCCCGTGCGCGACCACTGCTGGGTGGCGGTGTCGATCCCGAGCGACGCGGCGCCGAGCTGTACGGCCGCGGGGAAGCACGAGTAGAGGTCGATCACGGACACGTCGTCGATGCCCACGCCTGCGAATTCGAGGGCCTGGCGGCCACCGATCTCGACGGCGGGTGTGCGCGAGAACGTGTCGCGATGTGAGACGTAGTTGTGCTCGTGACAGTCGGTGCCCGAATGCGGGAACACCCACCGATCGGCGGGCACACCGAGCCGTTGCGCGGCCTCGACCGAACACATGATGACCGCGGCGCCCATGTCGACGTCGTTGTTCGAGTTCATCAGCTTCGGGTACGGGAGCCCGATCATCCGGTTGCCATCGCCGACCGTGGTGATCTCATCGGGTGTCTTCGCGTCCTGGATCCATGCGTACGGGTTTCGTGACGCGACCTCGCTCAACCCCGCCCAGAGTCGGCCGAGATGGTCACGGTGCTCGTCGATGCTGCGGCCGGAAGCTGCCCTGATCGCCGTTTCGAACATCGGATAGATCTGCACCGGCAGGTAGATGCCTCGGTCGATCTCGGCCTGGAGGTTCATCTCGAGGTCCTCGCCGACGATGGTCGGTTCGTCACCGTCCGGACTCTTGGGCCAGTGCAGTTCGACGCCTGCCTTGCGAGCTCGCGACCGGGTACGGGTGGCTTCGCCGCCGCTCAGAACGGCGATGTCGAGCGCTCCCGACTGGATGTCGAGCGCCGTCGAATTCACCAGCGTCTGCGGGCTGTTGCCACCCATCGTGGTGTAGTCGAGGCGACGCGGTGACAGGCCGAGACGCGAGGCGAGCATCCTCGGCGTGTTGCCGTATCGCCACGACAACTGGCCCACCACTCGAACGGCTTCGGCGGCCGGTGGGCCGTCGAGGCCTGCGTCGGCTGACGCGGCGAGCACCGCTCGTTCCATCAATGCAACGGGTTCGAGGCCGGTCTCGATGGTGTCGGCGCGGTGGACGTACTGGCCGACGCCGATGATCACCGGCGTGCGTGGGTCGAGAGCTGTCACGGCCGCTCACCATACGAATCGCCAGCGGCCGTGGCGCAAGTGAACGCAGCAACGTCCTCGAACTCCTACACTCGGACGACGATGACCCGCATTGCGATCGGTTCCGACCACGCCGGCTACGAACTGAAGCAACATCTCGTCACGATGCTGCTGGGCCAGGGCCACGAGGTCGATGATCAGGGCACCCACTCGACCGAGTCGGTCGACTATCCGGCGATCTGTGCCGGCGTCGGCCGCACCGTGCGCGATGGTGGCGCCGACGTCGGCATCGTGCTCGGCGGCAGCGGCCAGGGCGAGCAACTGGCTGCCAACAAGGTGCGCGGCGTGCGCGCTGCGCTCTGCAACTGCCTGTACACCGCCCGAATGGCGCGGGCCCACAACGACGCCAACGTGCTGTCGATGGGTGCCCGCGTGGTCGGTGAAGGTCTCGCCGAGGAGATCGTCACCACGTTTCTCACCACCGACTTCGAGGGCGGTCGCCACGCCCGACGAGTCGACCAACTCACCCAACTCGAAGCCGATTTCTGACCGCGACGATCTGATCACGACGATCTGACCACGACGATCTGACCACGACGACTTGACCACAAGGAACCTCCATGCCGTTTCCCTCCGACACCGATCCCGACACCGAGGTGATGGGCCTCATCGAGCGTGAGGTCGAACGCCAGACCACCGGTATCCAGCTGATCGCCAGCGAGAACTTCACCTCGCCGGCGGTGATGGCGGCCGTCGGCTCGGCGCTCACCAACAAGTACTCCGAGGG
>JBBQEU010000022.1:0-32853 GCA_038321235.1 Acidimicrobiales bacterium
CACGGTTGCGTCGGCGATGCCCAAGGGCGACCGGCTCGATTGGATGGTGCAGAAGGCGACCGAGCTCGGCGTCGACCGGCTGGTGCTGCTGCACGCAGATCGCTCCGTCGTGCGGTGGAAATCGGATCAGGTGGAACACCAACTCGCCCGACTGCAACGCATCGCCGATGAGGCGCTCCGCCAGAGCAGGCGAGTCGTTCGGCTTCGCATCGACGCGCCGACGACGGCGGTCGAGGTGCTCCGCGACTACGTGATCGCCGAACCGGGCGGGCGCGCCTTGATGTCGGCCGACACGGCGGTAGCGGTCGGGCCCGAAGGCGGCTGGAGCGACGCCGAGTTGGCAGTCGCACGCGATCGCATCGATCTGGGCTCGACGATCCTGCGCACCGAGACAGCGGTGATGGCGGTATCCACACTCTGCGTGGCATTCGAACGCTGAACGTCTATGCTCTGGCGGGTTACCCCTGGGTAATGACGACACGATCGGCAGGCGGGCGCCTCCGGTGATCAGCTGCAATCGAACAGCGAGGCGGGAACGAGATGACCATGATCGATGACGATGCTCCAACGGCATACAGCCAGCAGGTGGGCGAACGACTGCGCGTGATCCGCAAGCAGAAGCGATTGTCGCTGCAAGAGGTCGAGGCCCAGTCGAACCAGGAGTTCAAGGCATCCGTGCTCGGCGCCTACGAACGCGGTGAGCGAGCGCTGTCGGTGCCACGACTCGACCGACTTTCGCAGTTCTATGCGGTCCCGGTCGATCAGTTGCTGCCCCGTGAGGTCACCGGCACCGAGGCCGCGGCGGCGATCGACTCGGCGGTGAACAAGAAGTTGGCCATCGACGTCGCCAAGCTCGTGCTGCTCAAAGGGTCGCCGTTCGAGATGCTCACCCGCTACCTCAAGTTGATCCAGGTGCAACGCCAGGACTTCAACGGTCGGGTCATCACCGTGCGCGGTGACGACACCCGCTCGATCGCCGCGATGCTCGACGTACCGGTCGACCAGGTCGCCGAACGCCTCGCCGCGCTCGACCTCCTGTTCGTCCCACCCAGCTGAGACATCCGAAGGCGATGAGGTTCCGCGCGGACAGGTCGCGCGAAGACTCATCGCTCGGGGGTTGACTGGGGGAATGGTGGAACCGTCGGGCGCGTTCGGGGTGTACGTACACGTTCCGTTCTGCGCGTCGAAGTGCGACTACTGCGCGTTTGCGACCTGGACCGATCGAGGCCACCTCGTGGCGCAGTACCTCGAGGCGCTTCGCACCGAGATCGACGGTGCGGTCGCTGATGGGCTACGCCTCGCCGACACCGTCTTCGTCGGCGGAGGCACGCCGACGCTGGTGCCGGCCGACGATCTCGCCGCGGTGATCGCTTCCATCCCGGTTGCCGATGAAGCCGAGATCACCGTGGAGTGCAACCCCGACGACGTCACTGGGGAACTACTCGCCACGTACAGGAGCGCCGGCGTGAACCGGGTGAGCCTCGGAGTCCAGTCGATGTCTGCGCACGTGCTGCAATCACTCGGTCGCACGCACGACCAGCGCAACGTCGAGCGCGCCGTGGCCGCCATCAAGCGTTCGGGCATGCCAACCTTCAATCTCGACTTGATCTACGGGGCGAACGGAGAGTCGGTCGATGATTGGCGCTGCACGGTCGCTGCTGCGCTGGCGTTCGACCCGCCGCACATCTCTGCCTACGGTCTCACGGTCGAAGCCGGCACGCCGCTCGCAGAACAGCCGGATCGTCATCCAGATGACGACGACCAGGCCGACAAGTACGAACTGGCCGACGATCTCCTGGCGGCCGCAGGCCTCGCCAACTACGAAGTGTCGAACTGGGCGCGACCCGGGCACGAGTCGCGCCACAACCTGCTGTATTGGAACCAGGACGACTATCGCGGCTTCGGATGCGCCGCCCACTCGCACACATCGGGACGGCGCTGGTGGAACCTGCGCACACCCGATCGGTACATCGAAGCGATCTCGCGTGGGACGTCGGTCGAAGCCTCATCGGAGATCCTCGACGCCGACACCCGCCGCTTCGAGGCGCTCCAACTCGCTCTACGGACGCGTGACGGAGTCGAACGGGATGCGTTCGAGCCCGAGACGATTGCTCTGCTCGACGCGATGATGATCGTCCATCCCGAAGATCCCGACCGGCTGGTGCTCACCCGTGCTGGCCGGCTCATGGCCAACGAGATCTCGCTCCGATTCCGGTGAGAGTCAGGCCGTCCGTCGTCGACAGCAGACCAAGGCTCGAGTTGAGATCGAGGGTTTTTTCACGCGTGGTGGACAAATGCCTGCCGGGCGTGGCAGAGTAGTTCGGTCAGACTTCGTCAGATCTCTCATGTCGGTGCAATTCTGTGCCGAAGACGGTTGAGACCGCCGTCGAGAAAGTGACCACCCCATGCCCGTCGCAACGTTCCAACGCACACCACTCGTCGTCACGGCGGGAAATCTTACGGCCGGGCCCGTTCACGCCACGTTCCGCGACGGCGACCGTGAGTCGCTCCTGCACAGCTATCTGGTGCTCGTTCGCCAGCTGCGTGGTCAGCAGCACGAACGGACCATCACCCTGCGCGGTTCCGACATCAGTGCCCTCGCCGACCACCTCGGAGCGACCGAGGAGCGGGTGCTCGATGATCTCTTCGACCGGATGGGTGCCACGCGGGCACAGCGAAAGGCGTTGCTCGCAATGTTCGCCGTCGGGGCGCTCTCGATCGTTGCCACCGGTTCTGTCGCGCTCGATCTCGCACCTGCGGGTGTGTTCGCTCAGAGTGCCAGCGACCCAGCACCCGTGATCGAAACGGTCGACCTCCCCGAACAGTTGGTGACAGTCGCGGCGCAACCGTCGGTCAGCGTCGTCGTGCCGTCCGTCTCCGAGCCAGCACCTGAGGCCGAACTCGCCATCGCAAGTAGTGGAGCCGAATGGGAGTACATGGTCTCGCTCCAACTACTCACGGAGGCGTTGTCCACTCAGCCACCTGCCGATCTCGACGTCACGCTCCCCGAGGGTGTGGGTGTGGCCGATGATGGTTCGACGGTTGCGGTTGCGCGGCCGCCGGTCCCCCCGGCGGCGGGTGTGGGTGTCGGTGTTGCCGATGACGGTTCGACGGTTGCGGTTGCGCAGCCGCCGGTTCCCCCGGTCGAGGGTGTGGGTGTGGCCGATGATGGTTCGATCGTCGCGGTTGCGCCGCCGCCGGTTCCTCCGACCGCTCCCTGACGTCTTGTCGATCCGCCAGCCTCAGGGTCGAAGCGTGGTGAACAGGTCGGGAAAGACCTTGGAGACCTTTGCAGTGAGATAGTCCCCATACGTCCCGGGCCATGCCAGTACGTCGTCGCCGTCCCACCGTCGGTGGATGCGACTCGCTGAGGTATCGGCGAGCGGCAACGTCGGCACCGTTGCATCCCACGACGGGTCGAAGAAGTAGGGGAACGAGAGTCGATCTGCTCCCGAGGTGTTGCGCACCCGGTGAGGTGTCGAGCGATATCGGCCGCCGGTGAGTCGTTCGAGCATGTCGCCGATGTTGCAGACGAGCAGCGCCGAGTCGAGTTCGACATCGGTCCAGGTGCCGTCGAGGAACTGGACCTGCAACCCTCCGTTGTCGTCCTGGGCGAGCAGTGTGAGCAATCCGTAGTCGGTGTGTTCGCCGACACCCCAGTGACCGCCATCATTCGTGTCGGTCTCGTTGCTCCGGGGATGTTCGCTCGGGGGATAGTGAAAGATGCGGAACAGCACGGTTGGATCGGCAGTGAGGTGATCCTCGAACCACGTGGCCGGTAAACCGAGTCCGGCAGCGATCCCACGCATCACGGCATCGGCCACCCGGCGCATCGCATCGAACCACTCGAGCACGGCGGATCTCAGATCGGACGGTGTGTCCGGGAACAGGTTTCGGCCGTGCAACGGTGTACCGGCAGCGACACGAGGATGGTCGTCTGGCAGTTCGAGGCCGAAGTAGATGCCTTCCTTGTTGTCAGGTCGGCCCGATGTGAGTTCGCCGCCCACGGGGAACCAACCTCGCCAGGCAGATCCAGCTCGAGCCATGGCGACCTCGCCCTTCGTGCGGTCGGAGAGCGCGAAGAACGCACGCGCCGCCCGGTCGAGTCGGAGCTGGAGCAACGGATCGACTCCGTGCCCGCTGATGGCGAAGAAGCCCACCTCGCGACAGGCTCGGTCGATGGCCGACGATGCGACGGCTCGTTCGTCCGGCGAACGTTGCGGATCCAGTAAAGATCCGACGTCGATCACCGGGATGCCCCGGTGCTGAGAGTGTGGTGCAGCGCTCACGACTTGGTAACGTACCGCTCTGCTACGGGCGCGTAGCTCAGTTGGTTAGAGCGCTACCATGACACGGTAGAGGTCCCGGGTTCGAGTCCCGTCGTGCCCACCACCAAAGCCCATCCGTTGACTGGCCTTCGTTGCCGGCGAAGCACCCTCGACCTGACGCTTGCAGTCAGGCGGGCGACTGGTCGAGGCGTTCGATGCCGGGCCAGAGCACTCGGGTGAGATCGGCGGCGAGGGTGTCGAGTTCGCAGTAGTCGTCATCGAGCCACATCACGGTGACGATCTCGAACGCTCCGAGGATCGAGTACGCCCACGTTCTGCTGGCGACTGGGTCGCCGGCGAGTTCGGGCGATGCGGCGAACAGCGCGATCATCATCTGTGCAGATCGTTCGACGAGGCGGCGCAACTGGTCCGTCGGCTGTCCGCCGGCATTGACGAAGAGGAAGAGCGATCGATTGGCGTGCACCGCAGCGAGATAGCCCCGTACGGCTGCTTCGAACTGGGTTCGTGGCTCGGTGTGGCCCTCGAGTGCTGCGCTGATCTCAGTGGTGATCTGATCGATCATCCACTCCGACAGCGCGACCACCAGCGCAGCCCGATCACCGATCGTTCGGTACAGAATCGGCTTGCTGACGGTCGCCTCGACCGCGAGGTCCTCCATCGTCACGTCAGGCCCGTGCGCCCTGATCGCTCGGATGGCCGCGGCAAGCAACTCGTCGCGGTCGGCGAGCAGCTGGCCACCTCGTGGGCGCCCCGGACGGCGCCGCGGGTTGGGCTCGGCAGCGGTTGACATGGTCGTATGTTACTGGAAGTAAATTTGTGTTACGTTGCTCGGATGTCGACCGAGCAGCTGACCGCACCGATCCCGACCGCTCTGCCCTGGCACCTCCGCAACAACTGGGCACCGGTTCTCGACGAGATCACCGAAACAGAGTTACGGGTCGACGGCACGATCCCGCCTGAACTGTTCGGTACCTACGTTCGCACCGGCCCGAACCCGTCCACAGGCACGTCCAAGCACTGGTTCTTCGGCGACGGCATGCTGCACGGCGTCCGCCTCGCCAACGGTCGCGCCGAGTGGTATCGCAACCGCTTCGTCCAGACGCCCAACATCACCGATCCGCTCGACGACCCGATGTCGGGCATGGGCGACCGCACCCGGGGCACGGGCAACACCCACGTCGTCGCTCACAACGGCGAGCTGCTCTGTCTCGAAGAGGGCCACTGGCCGTGGCGAGCCGACACCGAGCTCAACACGCTCGGCGTGCAGAACTACGGCGGCGCCCTGACCACCACGATGACGGCGCACCCCAAGGTGTGTCCGGTCACCGGTGAATTGATCGCGTTCAGCTACCTCAACTACGACCAGCCCCATCTCCAGTACATCCGGGTGAGCCCTCGAGGTGAGCTGGTGCAGCTCGAAGGTATCGAGATCCCCAATGTCGTGATGATGCACGACTTCAACGTCACCCGGAACCACGTCGTGTTCATGGACCTCCCGGTCTGCTTCGATCTCGCGGAATTGGACACCGGGCTGCCGTTCAAGTTCAACCGCGATGCCGGCGCCCGCCTCGGCGTGATGCCGCGCACCGGCACCAATGCCGACGTGCGCTGGTTCGAGATCGACCCGTGTTTCGTCTTCCACCCGGTCAACGCCCACGAGGAGGGCAATTCGATCGTGCTGCACGTGTCGCGCCAGCACGAGGCGTTCGGTACGAGCAACGACGACTACGCCGAGGTCGGGCGCCTCTGGCGTTGGACCATCGATCTCGACGCGGGCACGGTGACCGAGACCCAGGTCGACGATCGCCCCGGCGACTTCGGGCGGGTCGACGATCGGATGATCGGTCTCGACGCGCGGTACGGCTACCTGATGGCAATGGCCGGAGAGGGCAACGCCGAAGAGCCCGTCTACGGCTCGGCGTTGTGGAAATACGACCTGCGAACCGGCACGTGCGTCGAGCATCAGCTCGGTGACGGCGTGCGCGGCGCCGAGCCGGTATTCGCTCCGGCGTCACCCGACGCCGGCGAGGACGAAGGTTGGATCATCAGCCTGTCGCACGACACCAACTCCGACGAGTCACGCCTGGTGATCATCGACGCACAGAACTTCTCGGCGCCGCCGGTGGCCACAGTTCATCTGCCGCGCCGCGTTCCGTACGGTGCGCACGGCAGCTGGGTGCCCGACGCCGCCATGGCGTAGCGAGCGCAACCGCACACGGTCACCAACGAGCCGAACAAACCTTCCTGGGGGGAACATGAAGCATCAACGACACACAGGTGTGCTGGCCGGCCTGGCCGCCGTGACGCTCGTGGTCGCATCGTGTGGCAGCAGCGACTCGTCGACCGGCGCCACCGATGCAACGGCGGCCACGGCGTCGACCGAGGCCTCGCCGACGAGTGACGCTCCGGATGCGTCGACAGCGGACCCGGACGAAACCGCGCCCGACGCAACCGATTCGACGGCGACCGAAACCACTACGACCGCATCGGCCGAGGAGGGGTTCGCATCGCTGGACCCGCCCAGTGGCGACCCCATCGTGATCGGGATGGTCAACACCGAGGGCACGCCAGGGCTCGACTTCCCCGAGATGCGCACCGACACCGACCTCGCCGTCGACTACCTCAACGAGCACGGCGGCATGGGCGGACGGCCGATCCAGCTCGAGCACTGTGCCTCCAACGGTTCGCCCGAGACGTCGCAAGCATGCGCCCAGGAACTGAGCGGCAAGGGAGTCGAGTTCGTGATGCTCGGTCTCGACCTCTTCCCCGGCTACGACACCTTCGCGGCCACCGGCATCCCGGTGTTCGGCGCCCTGCCGATCTTCTCCGCCGACTACACCGCCGACGCGTTGTTCCTCACCGGGGGTAACGCAACCACCATGGCTGCCATCGTGGCGCTCATCGTGGACGAGTACGAGGCAGATTCCGTCGGCATCATCAGCGCCGACAGCGCCGCGGGCAACAGCTCCGAGGCTGCACTCACCGCATCGCTCGACAAGGCCGGCGTGGCGTTCCGGTCGATCAAGGGCGGCGACGACGAAACGGACGCCGGGTTCCAGGGGCTGCTGCGTGAGGCCAACAGCGACGGTCCCGACGTGTTGGTGTCGCTGTACTCCGATGCCGGCTGCATCGGAGCGATGCGCGCCCGGGTGTCGCTGGGCGTCGACACGCCCACGATCTCCACGGCGATCTGCGGCAGTGCTGACGTGATCGACGTGGTCGGCGACGACGCCGTCGGTTGGAGTTTCGTCGGTGTCGGGGGACCGTCGGACCAGCCCGACGATGCCGTGCTCGCCGAGCTGATCGAGCCGTCATACGGCGGTGCTGAGGCGACTTCGCTCGGACTCGGTGCGCTCGGCATCAATCAGGTCATGACCCTGGCTCGCATCGCCAACAACGTGGCCGCGGCCGGCGAAGCCGTCACCGGGCCGGCGATCTACGACCGACTCGCAACCGCCACCGACGAAGTCGATTTCCTCAACGGCAACCCGCTCACGTGTGGAGCTGCAACGTCGTATCCCAGCGTGTGCAGCTTCCACTTCCCGATCGGCAAGTACCTCGCCGGTGGCGGGATCGCCACGATTCCCGGCTTCGAAGCGGTGTCGGTTGTCGACTACCTCCCCTGATCGACCGCAGCGATCCGGCGGATTGCTGAACGGACGCCGACGGCCGTGAGCGACTACCTCTTCTACCTGCTGCTCGGCTCCACTGCCGGCGCGATCATCGCCATGTTCGCGCTGGGGCTGCTGATCACCCAGCAGGGCGCCGGAGTGGTCAACTTTGCCTACGGCGCCATGGCGTCGTGGTCCGGCTACGTGTACGCCGACCTTCGGCGCGGCGCCTATCCGTTTCCGATTCCCGGCCTGCCCGAGCGGTACCACTTCGGAGACGACGTGGGTATCTGGGTGGCGGTGCCGCTCGCACTCCTCACTGCCGCGGTGCTCGGGTCGGTGGTGTACACGGTCGTCTTCCGGCCGCTGGCGCATGCACCCGCACTTGCGAACGTGGTGGCCAGCATCGGTCTGCTCGTGGTGTTCATCGCACTGATCGATCAGCGTTTCGCCGACAACGCCGGCCTTCGGGTCGGACCGATCCTGCCGCGCGAACCGGTCACGATCATGGCCGACGTCACCGTGCCACGAGACGGGCTGTGGCTTGCCGCGATCGCCATCGCGATCGGGGCCCTGGCCTGGGCGGTCTCCCGGTTCACCAGGTTCGGTCTCGTCACCCGTGCAGCGGCCGAGAACGAGAAGGGCGCGGTGCTGCTCGGTTACTCGCCGACGTTCCTCGCCGGGGCCAGCTTCGTGGCGGCGTCGGTGCTCGGTGGGCTCGTGGTGATCCTCGCGTCGCCGATGATCCAATTGTCGTCGACCGTCTTCACCTTCTCGTTCCTGATACCGGCGCTCGGGGCCGCGATGATCGGACGGTTCCGGTCGGTGTGGCCAACGGTGATCGCCGGCCTGCTGATCGGTGGTGTGCAGTCGACGTTCACGCTGCTCCAGAGCGACATCAGCTGGTTCCCCAAGTACGGCGCCCGTGAGGGGCTGCCGTTTGTCGTGATCATCGTGGCCCTGGTGGTGCTCGGCGAACGCCTGCCCGACCGGGCATCGGTGTCGACATGGCGGCTCCCCACTGTGCCGGATGCAAAGGTCACGTGGGCCACAGTCGGTCCGCCGATCGCCGTCGCCGTGATCGCCCTGCTGGTGCTCGGACCGCTGTGGCGTGGCGCGATCATGACCTCGGTGATCGCCATGGTGCTGGCGTTGTCGCTCGTGGTGCTGACCGGATTCGGCGGGCAGACCTCGCTTGCCCAGATGGCGTTCGCAGGCGTCGCCGCGTTCTCGCTGTCGAAACTGGCGATGAACTGGAGCATCCCGTTCCCGATCGCGCCGATCCTGGCCGCCTCGATCGCCACCGCGTTCGGGGTGATCGTGGGCCTCCCTGCCCTGCGCGTGCGGGGGACCAACATGGCCATCGTGACGTTTGCCGGAGGTGTGGCGATCACCGAGTTCGTCTTCAAGAACCCCAAGTACGTCGGTGATCCGTCGACGGGAGGGGCGCCCGTGCCGAACCCTGATCTGGCCGGTTGGGATCTCGGTCTGATCCTCGGCGACCAGGCCTCCCGTCCGATTTTCGGAATCTTCCTTGTCGTGATCGCGGCACTCCTTGCCATTGGAGTGGCGAACCTTCGTCGCAGTGCATCGGGCCGACGACTGCTTGCGACGCGATCGAACGAACGGGCCGCGAGCGCGGCTGGCATCGACGTCGCACGCGTCAAGCTGCAGGCGTTCGCGGTGTCGTCGTTCATCGCCGGTATCGGCGGGTGTCTCATTGCCTACCGATTCGGCAACGTGTCCGACGCCTCGTTCGGAACGATTGCGTCGCTCGCGGCGCTGGCCGTTGCCTACCTCGGTGGCATCACCTGCGTGAGCGGTGCGGTGACTGCGGGAGCACTCACCGCTTCGGGCGTCGTCTTCTATTCGGCGTCACAGATCACCGGCACGCTCGGCCAATGGGAGACCTTGATCGGTGGTGTGCTGTTGATCGTGATGGCCGTGGCCAACCCGCAGGGCATCGCCGGAGGTGTCCGCAACCGATTCGCCACCCGTCGCGCTGCGCTTCGAGCGCCGGTCCGGGCGGTGAGGTAGCGGTGGCCCTGCTCGAGGCTCGTGGGCTCACCGTCAGCTACGGCGGTATCCGTGCGAACGATGGCATCGATCTCGATTGTGAGGCCGGCAGGGTCGTCGGTCTGATCGGCCCCAACGGCGCAGGAAAGACCACCTTCATCGACGCGATCACAGGATTCACGCCTGTCGCAGCCGGGTCCGTGACGTTCGACGGGCGCGACCTCGCGAGTGCCTCCCCGAGCGCGCGGGCTCGCCTGGGGCTCACGCGGACGTTCCAATCGCTCGAATTGTTCGAGGACCTGAGCGTTCGTGACAACTTGTTGGCCGCGGCCGAGCGTTCCAGCTGGTGGTCGTTCGTCGGCGATGTGGTTCGGCCCAGACGTCGGCACGGCGACGTCGCCGATCGGGTCGACTGGGCGCTCGACACGGCGGACCTGCACGACGTTGTCGACACGATGCCAGACCAGCTCAGCCATGGTCAGCGCAAGTTGGTCGCCATGGCACGGGCACTTGCCGCTCGGCCGAAACTGGTGTTGCTCGACGAGCCGGCAGCCGGACTCGACACCAGGGAAAGCCAAGCGTTCGGCGCGCTGATGCGAGCGGTGGTCGTCGACGGGATCTCGCTGTTCGTCATCGACCACGACATGGGGCTGATGCTCTCGGT
The DNA here is from genome assembly GCA_038321235.1 of Acidimicrobiales bacterium. Lineage (GTDB taxonomy): Bacteria > Actinomycetota > Acidimicrobiia > Acidimicrobiales > Ilumatobacteraceae > Sva-07. Next base: position 10,581 of record JBBQEU010000022.1, read on the forward strand.
CTGCGACGACCTGTACGTCCTCGACTTCGGCAAGATCATCGCGCACGGAACTCCCGAGGTGATTCGCGACGACCCCGCAGTGATCGATGCCTACCTCGGCGAGTCGACTGCGCCCGAACAGTTGCCGATCCACACTCAGGAACACGGCCAGTGAGCGGGACCGGTTCGCCCAGCATTCCCGTCATCGACGTTCGTGGGCTACACGCCGGCTACGGCGGCATTGCAGTTGTCCACGATCTCTCGATACGCGTCGGGCCGGGTGAGGTGGTGGTGCTGCTCGGGCCGAACGGCGCCGGCAAGACCACGACGCTGCTGACGCTGTCGGGGTTGTTGGAGCCGATCGGTGGCGAGGTCGAGGTGCTCGGTGCTCCCGTGGACGGTGTTGCTCCGTACCTGATCGCCCGCCGAGGGTTGGCCCATGTGCCCGAGGACCGCTCGCTGTTCTTCGACCTCACGGTTGACGAGAACCTTCGCCTGGGGCTCACCGGGCGGCGCGCGTCTCGCCGTGCTGCACACGACCGAGCGATGGATCTGCTGCCGGCGCTGCGACCACTCCGCTCCCGCAAGGCCGGCCTGCTCTCCGGTGGCGAGCAACAGATGTTGGCATTGGGGCGAGCGCTCGTGTCGGAGCCGAAGTGTCTGCTGGTCGACGAGATGAGCCTCGGGCTCGCGCCGATCATCGTGGAGCGGCTGCTGCCGATCGTTCGAGACATCGCCGACCAGACCGGCTGCGGGGTGCTGGTCGTCGAGCAGCACATCCAGATGGCGCTCGCGGTTGCCGATCGCGGCTACGTCCTCAGCAACGGCCACGTCCGCCTCGAGGGCTCGGCGTCAGAGCTTGCGTCGAACCACGAACTCGTGGTCGAGAGCTACCTCGGCGAGCGCCCCCCTCGGTAGGAGTTCGAAGAGTCGGTAGGCTCGTCCCCTCGTGAACGCACCAGCGACCCCCTATTTTCTGCTGGACGAGCGCCGTCTGGAACGCAACCTGAAGGTGGTCGAACAGGTCCGCGCCGTCTCGGGCGCCAAATCGGTCCTGGCGCTCAAGTGCTTCTCCACCTGGGCCGTTTCCCCGCTGATGCGGCGCTATCTCGACGGCACCACGAGCAGCTCCGCGTATGAAGCGCGACTCGGCCACGAACACTTCGGTGGCGAGACCCACGCCTACAGCGTGGCCTTCGACCGCGCCGAGGTCGCCGAGGTGTGTGCGTTCGCCGACAAGGTGATCTTCAACTCGGTGTCTCAGCTCGAGGCCCACCGAGACGTCGTCGGCAGCGCGTCGATCGGCCTTCGTGTGAACCCGGGTGTGAGCACTTCGAGCTTCGACCTCGCCGACCCAGCGCGCCGCTTCTCACGCCTCGGCGTGATCGACGATGACGTGCTGAGCCGTGTGTCGACGACCATCGATGGCGTGATGTTCCACTTCAACTGCGAGAACTCCGACGTCGCCAGCGTCTGTCACTCGCTCGACTCGATCAGTGACCGGTATGCACGAGTGCTCGCTGACCTGCAGTGGGTGAGCCTGGGGGGCGGCATCTCGTTCACGTCGCCGGGGTACGACCTCGAACGGTTCTGCGCTGCGCTGGCCGGGTTCAGTGCACGCCACCGGGTGCAGGTGTACCTCGAGCCGGGCGAGGCGGTGGTCACCGGCGCCGCCGAGTTGGTCACCACGGTGGTCGACGTGGTTCACAACGAGGTCGACATCGCCGTGGTCGACGCATCGGTCGAAGCTCACATGCTCGACCATCTGATCTACGGCACCAATCCGAGCGTCGGCTCGCCCAGCCCTGGGTTGCACCGCGTGATGGTCGCGGGACGCACGTGTCTGGCCGGCGACGTCTTCGGCGACTACCGATTCTCGGCGCCACTGAGGGTCGGCGACGAAGTCCGCTTCGCCGATGCTGCCGGCTACACGATGGTCAAGACCTCATGGTTCAACGGCCTGCGCATGCCGTCCATCGTGGTGCGTCGTCTCGACGGCACCGTCGAGACGGTCCGGCAGTTCACGTACGACGACTTCGAGCGCAGCTTGTCGTGAAGCACCGTCCCCGAGCGGCGTCGACCACGACGTCCGGAGCCTCCCCCCGAACGAAAGATTCTTCTCGATGAAGCGCAACCTCCTCATCATCGGCGCCGGCGGCGTCGCTCACGTGGCAGCACACAAAGCTGCGATGCACAACGACGAGCTCGGCGACATCTGTATCGCCTCGCGCACCTTGTCGAAGGCCGAGGCGATCATCGACAGCGTGCGTCGCAAGGGCCACGTCAACGACGAGTCGCAGGAGTTGCACGCCCGTCAGCTCGATGCGCTCGACGTGGCGGCGACCGTCGCGCTCATCGAAGCGACCGGCTCGCAGATCGTGCTCAACCTCGGCTCGGCGTTCCTCAACATGTCGGTGCTGTCGGCATGCCTCCAGACGGGTGCCGCGTACATCGATACGGCGATCCACGAGGACCCCGACGTCGTGTGCGAGGACCCACCCTGGTACGCCAACCACGAGTGGAAGCGCAAGGAGGAGTGCGCCGAGCGCGGCGTCACCGCGCTCCTCGGTGCCGGGTTCGACCCCGGCGTGGTCAACGCCTACTGCGCGTCGGCAGCGAAGCACCACTTCGACACGATCGACACGATCGACATCCTCGACGTGAACGCGGGCAGCCATGGCCGGTACTTCGCCACGAACTTCGACCCGGAGATCAACTTCCGCGAGTTCGTCAAGGTGTGGACGTGGATCGACCGACAGTGGCGTGAGTACCCCACCCACGCCATCAAGCGCACGTTCGAGTTCCCGGTCGTGGGGGAGCAACCGGTGTACCTCAACGGACACGACGAGTTGCACTCGTTGTCGAAGAACATCGATGCTGAGAGCATCCGCTTCTGGATGGGGTTCGGTGACCACTACATCAACGTCTTCACGGTGCTCCGGACGCTCGGTTTCCTCGGCCACGAGCCGGTGACGCTCGATGACGGCCGCCAGGTGGTGCCCCTGAAGGTGGTGAAGGCGTTGCTACCCGACCCGCAGACACTCGCTGACGGATACACCGGCAACACGTGCATCGGTAACGTCGTCAAGGGCACCAAGGACGGGGCGCCGCGCGAGATGTTCATCTTCCAGGTGTCGGATCACGAAGCGGCCTACAGCGAGGTCGAGTCGCAAGGCATCAGCTACACGGCGGGCGTGCCACCGGTGGCCGCAGCGCGACTGATCGCCAACGGCGATTGGGACACCGGGACGATGGTGAACGTCGAAGAGCTCGATCCCGATCCGTTCATCGCCCTGCTCGACGTGATGGGGCTCCCCACCGAGTACATGGAGATCGAGCCCGACAGCGCCGCATCGTTCGATGGTGCCGTACGGGACCTGACGGCTGAGATCGAGGCATCGACCGCATCGGTGACGGTGTCGGCCGCCGATCCGATGAGGGCCGTGCGACCGAGGCCGTCAACGGGGGCCTGATCTCTGCCGAACGACCGGCCTGAGATCCGCTGCCCCGCCTATCGTTGTCTCCGATGCATCAGTTGACCGGAAAGGTGGCGGTGGTCACCGGTGGCGGGTCCGGTATCGGCGCGGCGATCGCGCGCCGATTCGCTTCGGAAGGCGCGCGGGTGGTGGTCACCGGGCGCCGACGCGAGCCGCTCGAGGACATCGCGGCCGAAGTCGGGGGCATCGCCGTTGCGGGAGACGCTGCCGATCCTGCTCACGCCAGCCAGGTGGTGGAGGCAACCGTCGCTGCGTTCGGGGGTCTCGACGTGGTGGTGGCGAATGCCGGCATCGACCGGCCGGGTTCCGTGGTCGAGGTGACGGACGTCGACTGGCATCGCACGATCGACGTGAACCTGACCGGCCCGCTCATGCTGTTGCGGGCGGCGATCCCCGCCATGCTCGATCGGGGAGGCGGATCGGTCGTGCTGGTCTCGAGCGTGAACGGGCTGGCGAACGCTCCTCGCGCCGTCGCCTATGACGCATCGAAGGCAGCCCTCATCAGCCTCGCCCGATCGATCGCCGTCGACTTCGGGCCGCGCGGCATCCGTGCGAATGCGGTGTGTCCTGGCTGGGTCTCGACCCCGATGGGGGACCAGGACATGGACGCCATGGCCGCGGCTCGGGGGATCACCAGAGACGATGCATACCGGCTGGCGTCGGCGTCAGTGCCGCTGCGGCGCCCGGCGTCTCCGGAGGAGATCGCGGCGTGCTGTCTGTTCCTCGCGTCGGATGAGTCGTCGATCGTGTCCGGGACCGCCCTGGTCGCGGACGGCGGCGGTCGGGCGGTGGAACTCGCGAGTACAGCGTTCGCCGAAAACGATGCGTTGGGGTGACCGTTCGGTCCGCTGCAGTCGTCAGAACCGTCCGCCGTCGACCAGGAACTGCTGCGCCGTGCATGCGGCGCCGTCGTCGGCGGCGAGGAAGAGCACCATCTGGGCGAATTCGATCGGAGTGATTCGGCGCTCGAGCGCCTGGTCGCGCATGGTCGCCGCTTCTCCCTCGGGTGTCCACCACTTGGTGAGCTGCCCTTCCGTGGCGACCCACCCCGGCATGACCGTGTTGACGCGGATGTTGTCCGGCCCGAACGTCCTTGCCATCGTGCGGGTGATGCCCTCGACGGCGGACTTGGCGATCGCGTAGCCGGGGAAGAAGTCCTCCTGCATCATGTAACTGCTCGATCCGATGTTGATGATCGAGCCGTGCTGGTCAGCGATCATGCCCGGGGCGACGGCCTGGATGGCGAAGAAGTAGTGCCGAAGATTCGTGTCGAGCCGATCGTTCCAGTAATCGACGGTCATGTCCTCCCACCCATGACGGTCGTCACTCGCTGCGTTGTTGACCAGGACGTTGATCCCGCCGAGGTCCGTCCGTATCTGAGTGACGGCGGCGCGCAGGGCCTCGATGTCGACCAGGTCGACCTCATAGAAGCGTGGGACATGTCGCGGCTCGTCGCCTCGGCAACGCTCGATCGTCTCGGCCGCCCTCGTCGTGTTGACATCGACGAACGCAACGTTCGAGCCCTGTGCGGTGAACTGCTCGACCATCGCAGCGCCGATGCCATCGGCGCCACCGGTGATCAGCACCGTCCGGTCGACCAGTGACGGATACGACGCATAGTTCGGGAGCGGGGTTGTGGCTCGATCGGTCATTCCGGTCTCCTTCGTGGTCGGACTGCGTGTCGGTGCTCGTGGGAACGAATCCGAGTGCCGCCCTCGTGCTGAATCACGGGTCGCTGCGGTCCCAAAGGGCGCGCAGGCGTGTGGCATGTTCGGCGTTCAACGAACGGGGAGGGATGTCCCCGACTGCCATCGCGGCGACCTGCTCGACGCTGCTGGCCGCCTGCGCGTCGGCGTTCTCCGGGGTCAGGCCCCCGAGGTGGGGTGTCGCAACGACGCCGTCGAGCGCGGCCAACTCGGGGGAGGGGCGTTGATCAGCAGCGCGGCCGACATCGAGCCCGAGTCCCCCCAGGTGACCGGAGCGGAGTGCGTCGGCGACCGCAGTCTCGTCGAGTAACTCGCCTCGACCCACGTTGATCAGGAGCGTTCCGGGTTGCATCGACGCGAGTTCCGTGGCCCCGATGAGGTTCTCCGTCTCGGGGGAGCCCGGCACGAGGGGAAACACGGCGTCGGCAGTGCGCAGCAGCTCCTCGAACCCGACGAACCTCACGCCGTCGACCCGGGGGTCGACGACGAACGGGTCGTGGACGAGCACCTCCATGCCGATGGCCACCAGCAGTGCAGCGAGATGGGCACCGATCGATCCGTACCCGATGATGCCGGCCGACCGCCCTCGCAACTGTCGTCCGGTGCGCTGTACCGGTGGACGGCCCTGCGCGTAATCCGTGGCGGAGACGGTGATGTTGCGCGCCACGTCGAGCAGCAGCCCCAACGCCAACTCTGCGGTCGAGGCCACGAACGTCTTGGCGGCGCGGGCGACCAGGACGCCGTTCGCCGACGCCGCATCGACGTCGATCGTGGAGGTGTCGACGGCACATCGAAGGAAGGCAACCAGGTTCGGTACCTGCTCGAAGACGGCCGCTCCACCCGGTGTCGACCGGTGGGCGACGATGATGTCGCACCCCTGCGCCGCCTCGATCAGCTCGGTCGTCGACAGGTCGCGGTCGAGCGGATTCTGCACGACGTCGGCGATCTGTTCGAGCAGCGGAAGCGCCCGTGCGAAGTAGGCATCGCGGTCCTCGGGATCGTGGGTGAGGAAGACTCGCACGCAATCGACGCTACTGCGACACCATCACCCGGGCGATGCGAACGACGGCATGCGAGCGGTTCGCACATCGCTGCGATGGGGCTCAACCGAGGCGGCGGAGGTCGGTGTTGCGCACGTAGGTCGTCACCACCACGGCGAAGCCGATCGCAGCAGCCCCGCTGATCGCGTTGCCCGTGCCGATCCAAGACGCAGCGATGCCGATGGTCAGCGCACCGAAGGGCATCAGCCCGATGTTGACCAGGGTGTAGAGACCCATCACCCGGCCCATCAGGGGCGGGGGAGTGTTGGCCTGCACGAGGCCCTGGTTCATGTTGATGAAGAACCCGCCGGCCAGGCCCATGAGGAACGCCAACACCAGCACCTGGCCGAACGACGTCGTGCGGCCGACGAGGAACGTGATGGCCGCGCCGCACATCATCGCCCGCTGGAAGATCGCGCCCTTGTTCCTCATGTCGCCCTTGCGCATCACCACGAACGACGTGATGGCGATGCCGAGGCCCATGAGGGCCAATGGGAGTGCCGCCTGCCCCGCATCCTGGCCCAGTTCGTCCTTCACGTGGGCTTGGATCGTGACCATGATCGCGGGGTTGATCGTCAAACTCGCCGTGAGCAGCAACCCGAACAGCGTCTTGAGGTGGGGATCGCCGAGCACGTGTCGCAGCGCTGTGCGTGTCTCATCGAGCACGGAACGGCGCTCGCGGACCTCGTCGTGAGGCGGCACCTCGAGGCGCAGGAGGAACAGCACGCCGACGAACATCAGGATCGCCTGGAACCAGAACGCACCCTCGAACCCGAACTGGTCGCCGACCACCTTGGCGAGCACAGGCCCGAGGATCATCGACAGCGTGATCGCGATCGCGTTCAAGGCGATGGCGCCGAAGAGTTGCTCTCTGGCCACGAGCGCCGGGATCATCGCCGACCGCACCGGCGAGCCGATCGCGGCGGCAGAGCCGGCGAGCAGCGTTGCCAGAATGACCCAGGCGAGGTTGACGGCACCGCTGCCCACGATGACGGCGGTCCCGGCCATCACCGCACCACCGGCGAGTTGCGTGACGATCAGCATCTTGCGGCGGTCCCACCGGTCGGCCCATGCGCCCGCTTGCAGGACCAGGAACGCCGCAGGCAGCCCGAGCGTGAACACGACGAGACCCTGGACGCTCTCGCTGCGCAACAGCCCGTCGAGCACCAACCAACCGAACACGAAACGCTGGGCGTTCGCCACGAGGAAGAACGCCACGTTGTTGAACCAGAGATTCCGGAACGCGCGGACCGCCAGCGGATTCGTCGGACGCACTGTGGCCTCGGCCGGATGTTCAGCGGTCGTCATCGTGAGAGCATTGCATTGCGGCGGCGTCACGGTCGGACCGGACCGGCGCCCCTCAACGTGGCAGGACGGGGGTCGTGACGTCGACGACGACCGCAGCGTGGTCGCTCGGCCAGACTCCGACACCGCCGGCGTCGACCGGACCGACACCGACCAGGCTCGCAGCGACCGGGTTCCCGACCGGTTTCGGGCGTGGCCACGACACCAGGACGTAGTCGATCCGACGGTTCGGCCATGCGCTGTCAGCCGTATGGGGGTTGGCCCCGATCCAGGTGGCGCCCGGGCCGTCGCCCACCTGCTCCCACGCGTCGGAGAAGACGATCCCCTCGGTGCCGGCCTCGCGCCCGGTCAACGTGCGGACCTCGGCGCTGTCGGGCACCGCATTGAGGTCGGCCCCCACGATCACGGGCAGATCGGTGGACGGCTCACCGCGCCACTCGGCGGCCAACTCGAGCAGCCGGCGGCATTGCCGTTGGCGCGTAGCTGAGTCGTCGAACCGGTGGTCGAGGTGCGTCGATGCGATCGGCCACGGCCCCCACGGTGTTGCCACCGTCGCCGACACGATCCGGCGATGCCCGGGTGACCCGTCGACGCGAGGCAGGGCCTCGTCGGCGAGCAGACTGCTCGGCCACCGCGAGAGCACAGCGTTCGTGAACCCGACGTCGGAGCGCCCGATCGAGGCGCTGCTCACAGCGTGTAAGCCCAGCTCCTGCGCCAGGATCGCCGCCATCGTGGTCCCACCGGTCTCTGCCCACACTTCCTGCAGGCACAGCACGTCAGGGTTCGCAGCACGAATGGTGTCCACGATCGCGTGTCGACGTTCCTCCCACGGGCCGAAGCGCCACCAGAGGTTCCACGTCATCACGCGCAGCGTCATCGGACCCGATCAGCCGTGGAGCGGCGCGATGCGTTCGTTCCAAGGCGCCGCGGTCTCCAGTTGCGCAGCCAGCCTGATCAACATCGCCTCGTCGTCGCTGGGCCCGACGAACTGGACACCGACCGGCAGCCCGTCCGCACTCCAGTGCAGTGGCAGTGACACCGCGGGTTGTCCGCTCACGTTGAACTGAGCGGTGAACTGCAAGATGCTCGTGAGACGCTCGGTGCCGAGCTCGGGGTCGCTCAGCCATCCGATCGGTGGCGGTGGCACGGCGATCACCGGGCTCACCAGCACGTCGAAGTCGTCCCACCAAGAGTGCAAGCGCCGCGACCAGGCGTGCACCCAGTTGACCGATGCGATGTAGTCGGCGGCCGAGACCGCTCGGCCGATGGATCCCATGATCCAGTTGCTCGGTTCGACATCACCTTCGGTGATCGGCCGACCGATCGCTGCGCCCATGTTCACGAAGTCGACTGCGGTTGCAACCGCCACGATCGTCACGAAGTGCCTCGAGAACTCGTCGTCGAAGAACGCATCCGGCTGTGCGATCTCGACGTCGTGGCCGAGTCCTTCGAGCAGTGATCCGGCCGCATCGACCGCGGCGACACACTCGGGGTCGGTCTGGACGCCGGCGTGCGACGGGGCCAGCCCGATGCGGAGCCGGCCTGGGTCGACACCCACCTCGTCGCCGAACGGGCGGGTCGGCGGAGCTGCCGTGTACGGATCGCCGGTACGCCGCCCGGACATCACGTCGAGCATCGCTGCGGTGTCGCGGACCGAACGCGAGACCACGCCATCGGTGGTGGCGCCGGCCCATCCCTCGCCGACCTTCGGGCCCTGAGAGATCCTGCCCCGACTCGGCTTCAGCCCGACGAGCCCGCACTCGCTCGCCGGCACTCGTATGGAGCCGCCGCCATCGCTCGCATGCGCCATCGGCACCATCCCCGCAGCCACTGCAGCGGCCGAACCGCCCGACGACCCACCGGTGGAGTGAGCGGTGTTCCACGGATTGCGGCTGGGACCGAACGCTTCGGGTTCGGTCGTGATCGTGCCCCCCAGCTCCGGTGTGTTGGTGCGGCCGAGGGTGACGAAACCCGCACCACGAATCGCCTCGTACAGGTACGAGTCGTGCGGCGAGCGAACGTCGGCGTCGCGCAGCGCACGATTGCCTTGGGTGTGCGGCTCGCCCGCCATCTCGCAGCCGAGGTCCTTGACGAGGAACGGGACCCCGCGGAACGGTCCATCGGGCAGCTCGCCGCTGGCCTCGCGACGTGCGGCGTCGAAGCGCTCGTGGATCACCGCGTTGATCGTCGGATCGAGTCGCTCGACGCGGTCGATCGCCTCGTCGACCAACTCGGCGGGCGTTGCCTGGCCGGAGCGGACGAGCGCTGCGAGTTCGGTTGCGTCGGGCAGCGGCGAGGTCATGGTCAGCCGGTGTGGACGATCAGGATCGAACAGTTCGCGTGGTGGGCGCAGCGACTCGACACGCTGCCGAGCAGGAACCGTCGGGCGCCCTGCATGCCACGGCTGCCGATCACGAGGAGGTCGGCTCCGATGTCGTCACACAGCGACAGCAGCGCGTCGGCCGGATCGCCCGAGAGCTGATGGGTGGTCACTGTTGCGCCGGCGGCGCCTGCGGCTTCGGCAGCGGACCCGAGCGCAGTTTGCGTGGCCTGATCGGACGCGTTGGACCATTCGGCGGTGGCGACCATCATGTCGGGGGACACGAGAACCGGAATCGACGGCGTGGCCATCGCCACGTGCAGCTGTGCACCGGTGGTGGCGGCCAGCGACGCAGCGTGTTCCACCGCCTTCGTTGCGCCGGCGGAACCATCGGTTCCCACCACGATCTTGTCGTACATCTCGCCCCCGGTTCCCGTCGTCGAATCGCTCGTCGGCACCGTAGCAAACGGCCGCATCAGCGAACGATGCCCGAACGTCGACTCGCAATTGCGTGCGGTCAGCGGGGTTCGCGGGGGAGCCCCAGTACCCGTTCGCCGAGGATGTTGCGCATGATGTTCGACGTGCCGCCCATGATCGTGTAGCCGGGCGCGTAGGCGAGACCACGGGTGACCTCGTCCCAGAGCATTGCGTCGGCGCCGAACGTGGCTGCCACGAACTCGGCCACGCGGATCTCGTGTTCGGTGCAGAAGCACTTCGTCGCTGCCGAGAAGCCTGCTGGAGCCTGACGCAGTACCTCGCGTGTCACCAGGATGCGGCCGATGCGGTAGCCCGTCTCGATACCGGCGATTTCCTGGCGCACCCGTGGGTCCGTGCGGTCGGCACGCTGGAGCGCGAGTTCGTAGAGCGCCTGGTTCGACACGAGTCGGTCGATGCCGCCACGTTCGTGTTCGAGCTGCACCATCGTCTGTTTGAAGGCGTTCCCCTCGACGCCGACGAGGTTGACGACCGGAACCCTGACCTCGGTGAACCACACCTCGCAGAAGTGGCGATTGGTGGTCATGTCGGTGATCGGACGGACCTCGATGCCGGGGGTGTCCATCGGCACGATCACCTCGCTGATGCCCTTGTGCGGTGGCCCAGCGGCGTCGGTGCGGCAGATCAGGTAGCAATAGTCGGCGAGTTCACCGAAGCTGGTCCAGATCTTCTGGCCGTTGATGACGAAGTCGTCGCCGTCACGAACTGCGCTGGTGGTGAGCGATGCGAGATCGGACCCGGAGTTCGGTTCCGACATGCCGATGCACCATGTCGTCTCACCGGACAGGATTCCCGGGAGAAATTCGGCTTGCTGGTCGGCGGTGCCGTAATGGATCAAGGTTGGGCCCATCTGGCGGTCAGCGAACCAAATGGCGGCGATTGGGGCCCCAGCGGCGATCAGCTCCTCACCCACGATCAAACGGTTGATCGCCGGCTGGCCGCCACCTCCGAACTCGGTCGGCCAGGTCATCCCGATCCATCCGTGAGCGGCCATCTCCGTCGCGAAGTCCTTGGAGAAGCCGTTGATCCACGAGTCGTTGTGGCGCCCGTAGCGCTCGACCGCCGCAGTGGCGACCTTGCGGGCGTGCTCTCGGAGCGCGATCTGCTCTGGGGTCCAATCGAAGTCCATCTCAGTCGATGTTAGAGGGCGTAGGAGCGATGCTTCCTGTGGAGCGACGGACGCCGTGTTGTATGGTGTAGACAAGTTCAAGACAAGTCGACCCCAACGAACAGGTGCCCCATGAGCGAGAACCCGTCCACCATCATCTACACCTTCACCGACGAGGCTCCGGCGCTCGCCACGTACTCCCTCCTGCCGATCGTCGAAGCCTTCGCCGGCGTGGCCGGTGTGAGCGTGGAGACGCGTGACATCTCGCTGGCCGCCCGCATTCTCGCCACCTTCCCCGAACGACTGACCGAGGACCAGCGCATCAGTGATGCGCTCGCGGAGTTGGGCGAACTGGCCCTGACCCCCGAGGCCAACATCATCAAACTCCCCAACATCTCCGCATCGGTCCCGCAGATGAAGGAAGCAATCGCCGAATTGCAGGCCAAGGGCCATGACGTCCCTGACTATCCCAGCGAGCCGTCGACGCCGGAGGAGAACGAGGTGCGCACCCGCTACGGCACCGTGATGGGTTCTGCCGTCAACCCGGTGTTGCGCCAGGGCAACTCCGATCGTCGGGCACCCAAGGCGGTCAAGGACTATGCGAAGTCGCATCCTCACTCGATGGGCGCCTGGTCGTCCGATTCGAAGACGAACGTCGCCACGATGGACGGGCACGACTTCTTCTCCAACGAACAGTCGTTGACAGTCGCTGACGACGGCGCCGTGCGCATCGAACACGTCGGCGTGGATGGTGTGACGACGGTGCTCAAGGAGTCGGTCCCGGTGCTCGCCGGCGAGGTGATCGACTCGACCGCGATGGATGTCGCAGCGCTGCGTTCGTTCCTCGCCGAGCAGATCCGTGCTGCCGAGCACGAGGGTGTGCTGTTCTCGATCCACCTCAAGGCGACGATGATGAAGGTCTCCGATCCGATCATCTTCGGCCACGCCGTCGAGGTCTTCTTCGCTGATGTGTTCGCCAAGCACGGTGATGCGATCGCGGCCGCTGGCGGGGATCCGCGCAACGGCTGGGCGAACGTACTGAGCGCTGTCGAGTCGCTTCCCGCCGAACAGCGCGCAGTGATCGACGCCGACATCGCCGCCGCATACGAGAATGGTCCTGACCTCGCGATGGTCGACTCCGACAAGGGCATCACCAATCTGCACGTGCCGAGCGATGTGATCGTCGACGCCTCGATGCCGGCGATGATTCGCACATCGGGCCAGATGTGGAACGCTGCCGGCGAGCAGCAGGACACCAAGGCTGTCATCCCCGACAGCAGCTACGCAGGCGTGTACGACACCGTCATCGACGACTGTCGCGCCAACGGCGCCTTCGATCCGTCGACGATGGGCAGTGTGCCGAACGTGGGGTTGATGGCCCAGAAGGCCGAGGAATACGGCAGCCACGACAAGACCTTCGAGGCGGCCGGTGCTGGCACGATTCGGGTGGTCGACGCGACGTCCGGCGACACGCTGATGGAGCAGGCGGTGCAGTCCGGCGACATCTTCCGGATGTGCCAGGTCAAAGATGAGCCGATCCGTGACTGGGTCCGCCTCGCCGTCGATCGCGCCCGGGTCACCGGTGCCCCCGCGGTGTTCTGGCTCGATTCGAACCGGGCCCACGACGCCCAGCTGATCACCAAGGTCAACCGCTACCTGGGTGACCACGACCTCTCGGGTCTCGAGATCGAGATCATGGCCCCGGCGGCCGCAACGCAGTTCTCGATCGACCGCGCCCGTGAAGGTCACGACACGATCTCGGTCACCGGCAACGTGCTGCGCGACTATCTCACCGACCTGTTCCCGATCATCGAGCTGGGCACCAGCGCCAAGATGCTCTCGGTCGTGCCGCTGCTCAATGGTGGTGGCCTGTTCGAAACCGGCGCCGGCGGCTCTGCTCCCAAGCACGTACAGCAGCTCGTGAAGGAGAACTACCTGCGGTGGGATTCGCTCGGTGAGTTCCTGGCGATCGCCGTCTCGTTCGAACATCTGGCCACGGTCACCGGCAACGTCCCGGCGCAGATCCTGGCGGACACGCTCGATGCTGCGACGGGGCAGCTGCTCGAGAACGGCAAGTCGCCGGCGCGCCGCCTCGGCCAGATCGACAACCGCGGCAGCCACTTCTACATCGCCCTGTACTGGGCGCAAGCGCTCGCCGCCCAGAGCGACGACGCCGACCTGGCGGCACGGTTCGCTCCGATCGCCGCCGAGTTGTCGGCCAACGAACAGACGATCGTCGACGAACTCCTTGGGGTGCAGGGCACGCCTGCCGACATCGGCGGCTATTACTCCCCGGACGCCGCCAAGGCCACCGCGGTGATGCGTCCGAGCCAGACCTTCAACGCCGCCATCGACGCCATCTGATTACATCAGGGGTCAGACCCGAGATGTAACAACACGCACGTCTGTGGCCGGCGTCGACAATCGACGCACGGTTACATCGTGGGTCTGACCCCTGTTGTAATCAACGGGTGGCGATGGGGACGTAGTTGCGCTCGTCGGGGCCGGCGTACCACTGGCGTGGGCGCGAGATCTTCTGTTCGGGATCGTTCAGCAACTCCTGCCAGTGCGCCAGCCAGCCGGACATGCGGGGGATCGCGAACAGCACGGTGAACATCTCGAGCGGGAACCCCATCGCCTGATAGATCAGGCCCGAGTAGAAGTCGACGTTCGGGTACAACTTGCGGTCGATGAAGTAGGGGTCGGACAGTGCTGTCTCTTCCAGAGCGAGAGCGATGTCGAGCAACGGGTTCGTACCGGTCACCTCGAACACGTCGTAAGCGACCTGCTTGATGATGGTGGCGCGAGGGTCGTAGTTCTTGTAGACCCGGTGACCGAAGCCCATCAGGCGACCTTCGCCCGCCTTGACCGAATCGACGAACGCCGGGACGTTCTCGATCGAGCCGATCTCGGTGAGCATGCGCACCACTGCTTCGTTGGCTCCGCCGTGCAACGGTCCGTACAGCGCCGCAGCCGCACCGGCCGCCGACGAGTAGGGATCGGCGTGGCTCGAACCGATCACCCGCATCGCGGTGGTGCCGCAGTTCTGCTCGTGGTCGGCGTGGAGGATGAACAGCACCTCCATCGCCCGCTCCAGCACCGGATCGACCTGATAGTCGCCGATCTTCCACATCATGTTCAAGAAGTTCGCCGGATACGACAGGTCGTTGCTCGGAGCGTTGAACGGCAGTCCGACCGAGAAGCGGTAACACATCGCTGCAATCGTCGGTGCCTTCGCGATCAGGCGCAGGATCTGACGATCGCGCTGGGCCGGATCGTCGATGTCCTTGGCGCCCTCGTAGAACGTGCCCAGTGCCGCAACAGCGGAGGTGAACATGCCCATCGGGTGCGCGTCGTAATGGAATCCGTCGACGAAACGCTTGCGCATGTTCTCGTGGATGAAGGTGTGGTGCGTGACGTCGTTCACCCACACGTCGAGCTGTTCCTTGTTCGGCAGCTCACCGTTCAGCAACAGGTAGGCGACCTCGAGATAGCTCGAGTGCTCGGCCAACTGCTCGATCGGATAGCCGCCGTAGCGCAGAATGCCTGCCTCACCGTCGAGGTAGGTGATCGAGGACTTGCACGACGCCGTCGACAAGTACGCGGGGTCGTAGCAATAGAGCGACGGATCGAGCTCGCGAAGCGCTGACGATGGAAATACCCCACCTTCGATCGGGACGGTGACGGTCTTTCCTGTGCGGTCGTCGGTGATGGTGATGGTGTCGGGCACGTGGCTTCCTCTCGTGGCGCGAACTGTGGGGGCAATGTGGGCCGGAGGTTCCTCCCCGACCGCCCAATCACATTAGTGCTGATAGGGGGGTGCTTCCCCAACCGGCTCGCGGCCCCGGTTCGGCCACGACGTCAGAGCGGGCTGTTGCCGTGCTTGCGCCCGCTGAGGGCTTCGCGCTTGTCCTGCAGCGCGTCCAGCGCGGCGGCGATCTCGAACCGGGTGTCGGCCGGGTCGATCACGGCGTCGACCAGTCCACGATCGGCGGCCACATATGGGTTGAGCAGGCGTTCGGCGTAGTCGGCCTCGAACTCGGCGCGTTCTTCTGGCGTTGCTCGACGCTGCAGGATTGCTGCGGCCTGACCGGCGCCCATGACCGCGAGTTCGGCCCACGGCCACGCCAGGCACAGATCGTTCCCCATCGTCTTGGAGTCCATCACGATGTAGGCGCCGCCGTAGCTCTTTCGCAGGATCACACAGATCCTCGGCACCGTCGCGCGTGCATAGGCGTACACCAGTTGAGCGCCGTGACGGATCATGCCGCGCCACTCGAGATCCTTGCCGGGGTAGAAGCCTGGCGTGTCGACCAGGGTGATGATCGGCAGGTTGAACGCATCGCACAGTGCGACGAACCGGGCCGCTTTCTGCGAGGCCGGGATGTCGAGCGTGCCTGCGAGGACCATCGGCTGGTTCGCGACGATGCCGATCGGACGCCCATCGATCGTGGCGAAGGCGGTGACGACGTTGGCGGCCCACCGGTCGCGCAACTCCAGCATCGAGCCCTCGTCGACGATGGACGCAGCAACCTGGCGGACGTCGTAACTGCCGGTGGATGTCGACGGGATCAGGTCACCAGCCTCGGAGCACTTTCGATCGGGCGGATCGTCGGTGAAGGCACGCGGCGGCTCGGCGTCGACGTGGTCGGGGAGGAACGACAACAATTCGGCGACCATGTCGTCTGCGGCGGCTCGATCGGCCACGACTGCCGTGGCGACCCCCGTGTGCCTCGCGTGGTGCGCTGCGCCGCCGAGTTCGTCGACGCTGATCGCGATCCCGGTGAACTGCTCGACCATCGTGGGACCGTTCACGAACGCGTAGCTGCTCTCGGTCATCACGGTGAGGTCGGCGATACCGAGCAGCAGGGCGGGGCCCGACACCGCAGGACCGGACACGATCACCACCGTGGGAACGACGCCCGAACACGCTGTCAGGGCTGCGGCAACCCGACCCCACGCGTGCAGCGCCGACACACCTTCGTTGATGTCGGCGCCGGACGTCGACAGCGCGAGCACCAGTGGAATGTGTCGGGCACGCGCGGCGTCGGCGGCCGCAACGAGTTGCTCGGAGCTGGCGCTCGTCAACGGGGTCGGCTGATCGTCATTGTCGAACTCGGCCCACACGACCTCACGGCCTTCGAGGTCGCGGATGGTGACGCGGACGTCGCTCGGCGTGAGCTTCGTGAGCGCGAAGTGGTCCGGGGCGACGCCGTTCATCGCTGCGGACAGTACCGCGGCGCAACGATCATCATCGGCTGATCGGGATCGCGGCTGCGTCGGGATGGATACCGTGCTGCTCTGCGCCGTGCGTACTGGTGACGGACCGGAGGATTTCGAGCACCGCCATCGTGGGGGCGCTGGCAGCCGGACGGCGACGACGCACGAATGCGACGACACGGCGTGGTAGCTCGGGCACGCTGATGCGGTGGAACGATCCCTCGAGCCAATCGGGTACGGCGGTGGCTGGCACGATGGCGGCGCCGAACCCGGCGAACGCCAATGACGCCAGCAGTCGGACGCCGTCCACTTCGGCCTGTGCGCGCAAGGTGATGTCGGCGTTGGCTGCCGCTCGCTCCAGCACGCGGCGGAGCGCTGCGCCGGGTGGTGGGAGCAGCAGCGGGATCTCGTCGAGGTCGGCGAGTGGGATGACGTCGCGATCGGCGAGCGGATGGCCATCGGCGGCGAGCAGCAACAGGTCCTCGGCGAACAACGGCTCGATGACCAACTCCGGCTCGTCGACGGGGAGGTGCACGATCGCTGCGTTGAGCTGCCCGGTGAGCACGTTGGGGACCAGCGACGAGGTCGCTCCCTCCTGCACGATCGCCCGCACGTTGGGGTGCCGATCGCTCAGGTCGCCCAAGAACCGTGGCATCAGCCACCGCGCAGTGGTGCCGATGACGCCGATACGTGTCTGACCGGTGACCTCATCGTGGCGGCTCGACATGTCGGCGGCGATGTCATCGAGTTCGTTCAAGATCCGCCGAGCCCGTTCGACGACGCGTGCGCCGTCCTCCGTGAGGCCGCCCTGGGCGCGGTCGACGAGCGTGACGCCGAGTTCCTTCTCCAGCCGAGCGATGTGGCTCGACACGTTCGACTGCACGGTGTAGAGCGCCCGTGCCGCTGCGGAGAACGTGCCGTGATCGGCGATGGCGACGAGCGTCGAGAGTTGGCGGACGTCCATCTCCCGCAACGATACCAAGTATCTCTTTGTTCTACTTGCTAGATCGCATGTTCACGTGCATACTTTCACAAGCAAGTCGCAGTGCGAACACCCCCCATGTTCCACTCGATGGGAAGTCCACCCCCGGTTCCCCCACCGGAGGATTTCCCTGGTTGAGAGACCCGGATCCCCCATCCGGGTCTTTCCCATTTTTCGGACGCCGGAGCCGACGTTACCGGGCGGCGCGTAGTCTCGGATCGTGACTTCCTCGGGCGCCGCCTTCTTCGACCTCGATCGCACCTTGTTGTCCGGAGCCTCGGGTGAGGTGTTCGCTGGCGCCATGCGCATGGCCGGGTTGACCGGCCCGAACCCGGTGCCGGGAGAGCGATTGCTGTTCGGGCTCTTCAACGCGATCGGCGAGACGCTCCCGTCGATGGTGCTGGCCCGCCAAGCAGTGGCGTTGGCCGCCGGCCGATCCCGCGACGCGGTGGCCGAGGCTGCCGAGACCGTGGCGGACGACCTGTGCGCCATGGTGCAACCCTTCGCCGAAACCGCGTTTGCCGCTCATCGTGAGGCTGAACGACCGATCGTCTTGGCCACGACGACCCCGTACGACCTCGTGAAGCCGTTCGCCGACCGGCTCGGTCTCGACGACGTGGTGGCCACGCGCTACGGGGTGAGTGCCGACGGCACCTACGACGGCACACTCGACGGACCCTTCGTGTGGTCGGCAGGCAAGCTCGTCGCGATCACCGAATGGGCCGAACGCAACGGCGTTGATCTGGCCGAGAGCTACGCCTACTCCGACAGTGTCTACGACACCCCGATGCTCGCCGCTGTCGGCCACCCGATCGTCGTGAACCCTGATCCCCGCATGGTGTTGGTCGCCGCTGCCCGGCGTTGGCCGACGCTCAACCTCGACGTGTCTCCCGGGGTGCTCAAGATCCCGGTGATCGGCCTCGAATTGCAGCAGGTGGCACTGCGATTCGCCCGCCAGTCGGCGTATCCCTACGCACGGTTCGACATCTCCGGTGTCGAGCACATCCCCTCGGCCGGCGCAGCGATCCTGGTCGGCAACCATCGCAGCTACTTCGATGTGGCAGCCATGTCGCTGACGATCGCGAAGTCGGGCCGCCCTGCACGATTCCTCGGTAAGAAGGAAGTGTTCGACGCTCCGATCGTCGGATCGATCGCGGCGGCGATGGGCGGGATCCGCGTCGACCGGGGGACCGGTTCGGACGAACCGCTTGCCGCCGCTGCTGCTGCGCTGGATGGCGGCGAGATGGTGACGATGATGCCCGAAGGCACCATCCCCCGAGGGCCGGCATTCTTCCAGAAGCCGAAGGGACGCTGGGGCGCCGCCAGATTGGCGCAGATGACCGGCGCACCGGTGATTCCCGTCGGTTTGTGGGGGACCGAGCGGGTGTGGCCGCGGTCGAGTCGCCTGCCGAACGTGCTCAATCTGACCGACCCACCCACGGTGCAGGTCTGCGTTGGCGAACCCGTCCATCTCGTCGGGCGCTCGCTCGAGGCCGACACCAAGCGAATCATGGCGGCAATCGTCGACCTGCTCCCTGACGATGCGTACCGCAAGCGGACCCCGACCGCCGAGGAACTCGCGGCGACGTACCCGCCTGGCTACTCCGCCGACCCCGAGCGCGAGTCGCAACGTCGCCCAGGTACGGATTGAGGCGACCACCGATCGGCGGTTCTCGATCCATCACTCGAACGGCGTCGGTCGGCGACATCGACGTTTCGCACTAAATATCATCTGGATTCCTGCTGGCTTCGTAGACCTGTTACTCCGCTTCATTGCGGCGTGAACAGAACACCCCCACTCGATTCCACAAGAAGGATTCATCATCATGCGCAAGTCACCCACACGCCTCGTTGCGGTCGCAGCGGTCACCGGCCTCGTCGTCCTGTCCGCCTGCGGCAGCGACTCGAACGACTCCGACGGCGCCGTTGCGACCGACGCCCCTGCGGTCACCGAGGGCGACATGACCGAGACCACCGACGACATGACCGAAGAAGCCGGCACGATCGTCGACGTCGCGGTTGCCAACGGCTCGTTCAATACGCTCGTCGCGGCGGTCACGGCGGCCGACCTCGTCGACACCCTGTCGAGCGAGGGCCCGTTCACGGTGTTCGCGCCGACCGACGACGCGTTCGCTGCGCTTCCCGACGGCCTCGTCGACTGCCTCCTGCTCGAGGAGAACGTCGAAGCCCTCAGCGCCATCCTCACGTACCACGTGGTCGGCGGCATGGTCATGTCGGCCGACCTGACCGACGGTCCGGTGGCAACGGTGCAGGGCGAGGAGATCACGGTTGATCTCACCGACGGCGTCACGCTCAACGACAGCGTGTCGGTTGCGATTGCCGATGTCCCGGCCAGCAACGGCGTCATCCACGCCATCGATGGCGTGCTCGTGCCGCCGAGCATCGACGTGCCAGCGTTCCTCGAGACCTGCCCCGCCTGATCACCCAATGATCAACTGACCGAGGCATCTCGGTCACGAATCCCCCCTCGGATGAGGGACCGGTCCCATGGGTCGGTCCCTCATTCGCGTACCGTGCCAGATGTGGATCGTGTCGACGACTGTGAGTTGTGTGAAGCGACACCGTTCACCGAGTGGTTCCACAGCGACGACCTCTGCTGGATCGCCGAGTGCGACGCCTGCTGCGTCCCGATGGTGGTGTGGCGTGCACACGACCCGTCGCCCCCACCGGAGATCCGTACGGCGCTGCACGACCGCCTCACCGCGGTGATGGTCGCCCGTGACGCCGGTCCCTTCTGGATCGACGACGCGCTGCGGTCGATCCCCGACCACTACCACGCTCACGCCCGCCGCCGACCCGACTGGACACACTGATGTCTCCCTCCGAGCCTCCCTCCCTGCCACGTCCCGACGAACTGCTGCCCCATCGCCCACCGTTCCTGTTCGTCGACGAACTCACCTCGATCGTGCCGGGTGTGTCGGCATCGGGCATCTGGCGGTTGACGGGTGACGAGTACTTCTTCGCAGGCCACTTCCCGGGGCGTCCCACGCTTCCTGGCGTGCTGATGTGCGAGGCGATCGCACAGGTGGGCGCGGCGGCCGTGCTCGCCGATCCGAAGTTCGCCGGCAAGCTGCCATTGTTCGGCGGGCTCGACGGAGCGAGGTTTCGTCGTCAAGTGGTCCCTGGTGACGAACTGACGATCGAGGTCGAGTTGGGCCGCATGTCGGCGAGAGCTGGCAAGGGCAGCGGCCGAGCGCTCGTGCGCGGCGAGATCGCCTGCCAGTGCGACCTCCTCTTCGTCCTCGCCGACGCCTGATTACAACAGGGGTCAGACCCGCGATGTAACCGATCGCACACGAGCCGACGGTGCTACAGTCTTCCGCGCTGTTACATCGCGGGTCTGACCCCTGTTGTAATCCCCTGTTGTAATCTTCAGGTCGGGGGAGCGATGATGACGCTGCCGTTGTGGCCGCCGAAGCCGAAGTTGTTCGACATGACGGGGCCCGGCGTCCACGGACGAGCTTCGCCGATGACCAGGTCGATCGTCATTTCGGGATCGACCGTGGTGGTGTTCGCTGTTGGCGGGATCAACTCGTGACGGATCGACAGCAGCGACGCAGCTGCTTCGAGCGCTCCCGCAGCACCCAGCGCATGGCCGGTGACGCCCTTGGTCGACACGACCGGAACAGCGTTGGCCCCGAACACCTCGGTGATCGCGGCGGCTTCTGCTGCGTCGTTCAGCGGGGTCGATGTGCCGTGGGCATTGACCTGCTTGATCGCCGATGCATCGAGCCCTGCATGGTCGAGTGCAAGGCGCATGCACGCGATCGCTCCGACACCGCCCGGAGACGGTGCGGTGATGTGGTGGGCGTCGGCGTTGCTCGCCATCCCGATGATCTCGCCCAGGATCGTCGCGCCTCGAGCCTCGGCGTGGGCCCATTCCTCGAGCACGAGCACGGCAGCACCCTCGCCCATCACGAATCCGTCGCGGTCGGTGTCGAACGGCCGGCTCACACCCGAACTCGACAGCGCAGTCATGTTGCCGAACCCGGCGAGCGCAGTGACGGTGGACGCGGCTTCCGTCCCGCCGGTGGCGACCGCGTCGACGATGCCCCACTCGATCAATCGCGCTGCGTAGCCGATCGCGTGGGTGCCGGCGGCGCAGGCGGTGCAGATCGTTTCGAGGGGACCTTGCAGGCCGTAGCGCATCGAGATCGCCGCACCGGACGCGTTGACCATCATCATCGGCACCAGGAACGGCGACACGCGTCGCTCGCCCTTCTCGGCGCGCACGAGGATCTGGTCTTCCAGGGTGTGTAATCCGCCGACGCCGGTGGCGAAGATCGTGCCGAAACGCGACGGGTCGACGCCGATCGCATCAGTTCCACCCGCCATGTCGAACGCCTCACCGGCGGCGGCGAGAGCGAACTGCTCGACACGGTCAGCGCGGCGAGAATGTTTGGGCGACTCGAAATATGGGCTCGGGTCCCAGTCGTCGATCTCGGTCGCGACCCCTCCTGTGGTTCCCGGGCCGAGCAGACCGGACCAGAAGTCGTCGACGCCGATGCCGGCAGGAGCGACGACCCCGAGGCCGGTGACAGCGACCCGACGGCCGCCGCGGGTCACAGCTTCGCGACGACGATGTCGTAGGCCTGCTTGA
>JBBQEU010000023.1:0-32069 GCA_038321235.1 Acidimicrobiales bacterium
CAGACCGAATGGGATCGGTCGGCGACCGGCAACTTGTCGTGGCTGGCCTACCTGATCGTGCTGCTCGTGGCCTCGGTGCTGCTGGTGCTGACGCTGATGCGCATCAAGAAGTCGACCCTCCACAAAGAACCGAAGTAAGGAGCCTGCGTCATGGCGAAGAACACGGCTACGGCCGACACCAGGATCACCCCGCAGGATCTCGAGAACAAGCTCAGGGCGCTGCAGGGTGACGTGCAGAGCAAGGTCGACGACAAGAAGTCCACGATCGCGACAGTTGCGGCTGGCGGCGGCTTCTTGCTGCTGCTGCTCGTGTTCCTGCTGGGCAAGCGCTCGGGCAAGAAGCGCAGCGCCGTCGTCGAGATCCGACGCATCTGATGGCGCTGATACCGGTCGTTCTGCGTCCGTCGTTCATCGTCCGGCGAAATGCGATCCGCAAAGGGCTGCTCGGCCCCAGCACGCTGTGGAAAGTCATCGCGGTAGTCGTGTTGGGTCGCGGCACGATGAAGAAGCTGTTCGGCAGGCAACCCGAATTGTTGGGCAGGCGCACGATCGGTGTCGGGAGTCTGATCACGGTGGCGGCGGCTGCGCCGCTGTCACGCCGACAGGCCAAGCGCAGCGGCATCACGAAGGATTCGCTCACCGCCGACGCACACGCCGAACTCGAGGCGGCGCAGCAGGCGTCGTGAAGGTCCTGCTGCGCAATCCGCGGCGGGAGATCGAGGTCGAAGGTGGTCGTAGCGTCGACCGCCTCCTGGATGATCTCGGCCTGAACCGTGAGGCTCATCTCGTGATCTGCAACGGCACCCTCGTGCCTGGCGATGCCCGCCTGGAGGATGGCGACACCATCGAGGTCCGGCCCGTGATCTCCGGCGGCGCAACATGAGGGCCGGCCGATGACTGCGGCCGGGAGCAAGTGCAAGGTCTGCAAGGGCCCGGCCGTGATCGATCTCCCGCGACACAACGCCAAGTTCTGCGCCGAGCACCTCCAGCAGCTGTGCCGCCGCCAGATGGCCAAGGCGATCGAAGACTTCGACATGCTGTCGCCCGACGATCGGATCCTCGTTGCGGTCAGTGGCGGCAAGGACTCGCTTGCCGTCTGGGACATGCTGATCGAAGCCGGATACCAGGCCGATGGGCTCTACATCGGTCTGGGGATCGGCGAGTACTCCACCGACAGCGGCGGCTACGTGCGACGCTTCGCCGACGAACGCGGGCTCAGCCTGCGCACGATCGACCTGCGCGACGAGTACGGCTACGACGTACCGACGGCCTCGAAGGCCACTGGTCGGGTGCCGTGCTCGGCGTGTGGTCTCTCAAAGCGGCGACTCTTCGATCAGGCCGCGCTCGATGGCGGCTACGACGTCGTGGTCACCGGCCACAACCTCGACGACGAGGCAGCGGTGCTGTTCGGCAACACGCTGCGATGGGACATCGACTACCTCGCTCGCCAGATGCCCGTGCTCCCGGCCACGAACGGTTTTCCCAAGAAGGTCAAGCCGCTGGTCCGGCTCACCGAGCGCGAGATGGCCGCATGGTGCCTCGTGCGCGGGATCGACTACGTGGTCGAGGAGTGTCCGATCGCTGCCGGCAACAAGCACCTGTCGTACAAGGAGACGCTGAACGCGGTCGAGGCGAAGTCGCCGGGAGCGAAGGCGTCGTTCTACCTCGGCTTCCTCGAACGGATGGCGCCGCTGCTCGCCGGGCAGTCGGCCGCCGCATCGGGCGCGTTGAACCACTGCACGCAGTGCGGATCGCCGACCACCGGCGATGTCTGCGCGTTCTGTCGATTGGTGGAGAAGTCGAGCGCGCACGAACCCGTGCCGGTCGAGATGTTGTTGACACGAGGTGGGAAGGTGAGGCGGCGATGACCGGGGTGTTCACGGCGGGGGAGAAGGCCCTGCTGCTCGATTCGAAGAAGCGGCGCTATCTGGTGGACCTGGCCGACGAGGGCGAGTTCCACAGCCACAACGGCTTCGTGACGCACTCCGAGGTGATCGGGCAACGCGAAGGCGTGGTCGTGCGCTCGACGAAGGGCTCGGAATACACGGTGCTACGTCCGACGCTCGAGGACTTCGTGGTCGAGATGCCGCGCGGCGCCCAGGTGATCTATCCGAAGGATCTGGCGCCGATCTGCATGCTGGCCGACATCGGACCGGGAGTGCGCGTGTTCGAGACGGGCATCGGGTCCGGTGCGCTGTCGATGACGATGTTGCGCTACGGCGCCGACATCGTCGGCTACGAGATCCGTGAGGACTTCGCGAACCGGGCGAAGAAGAACGTCGAGAGCTTCCTCGGATCGGCGGTGCTCGACCGGTACGACGTGCACATCGCCGACAGCTACGAGGCCATCGATCCGGCATTGGGCATGTTCGACCGTGTGGTGCTCGACCTGCCCGAACCGTGGAACGTGGTCAACAACGCCGAAGCGGTACTGCAGCCGGGCGGCTTGCTCCTGGCGTACACCCCGTCGATCACCCAGGCCGTGCAGGTGCGAGAGGCGCTGAAGGGCAAGTGGATCGATGCCCGCACGATCGAGGTGCTGCACCGCGGTTGGCACATCGAGGGCCAGGCGGTGCGACCCGATCACCGCATGGTTGCCCACACCGCGTTCTTGAGCGTCGCCCGTTTCCTCGGCCGCAACCCCACCTGACGCGCCTGCGGTGAGGGGTGAGCGGCCCTGTCGCCTACAACTCTCACCGCAAACGTCCACGTCGGCTCACCGGTGAGAGTTTCGTGCGGCCGGCACACACGGTTCTCACCGGAGGAAGTTCGTGCACGCGAAACGGCCCCGGGCCAGATGCCTCGGGGCCGCATGGTTTCGTTCGATCAGTGTGTGATCAGGGTTCGATGTAGATGCACTCGCCGGGGCATTCCTCGGCGGATTCGATGACCGCTTCGAGCTGCCCGTCGGGAATCTCGGCGAGGCCCTCGGCGCCCTGGGCGTTGCCCTTGGCCTCGGCGAAGATCTTGCCGCTCTCGACGACATAGGCGAGGCCATCGTCGAGCAGGGTGAAGACGTCGGGGGCGATCTCCTCGCACAGGCCGTCGCCGGTGCACAGATCCTGGTCGATCCAGACCTTCATGTCAGTGGGGCTCCTCGTTCAGTGGGGGTTGTCCTACGTGTGGCAGTTTACACGGCCAAGCACGTGCAAACACGATTCATGTCGCCGCGTGTACATTCGGTCCATGGCAACCTCTGCGGACGATCCCCGGTCGACCAACGAAGCTGGCGCCGACGAGATCGAACAGTTGGCCGCCCTGCACGAGGAGATCACTCACCTGCGGGCGCGACTCGCCGATGGCCCGAAGCGGGTCCATTCCCTGGAGGAGCGACTCCTCGAGACCAAAGGACAGCTCGCCGCCGCTGTCGGTCAGAACGAGAAGCTCTCGTACACGCTGCGCGAGGCGCGTGAGCACATCGCGACCTTGCGCGACGAGGTCGACAAGCTGTCGCAGCCACCATCGGCCTACGGAATCGTGGTCGGCAAGAACGACGACGACACCGTCGACATCCTCACCAGTGGGCGCAAGATGCGCGTGGCGCTGCATCCCGACATCGACCACGAACTGCTCGACCGAGGTGCCGAGGTCGTGCTGAACGAGAGCTACAACGTGGTGATGGCACGAGCGCCGGAGATCACCGGCGAGGTCGTCACCGTGAAAGAAGTGATGGAAGACGGCGTCCGCATCGTCGTGGTCGGTCGGGCCGACGAGGAGCGGGTGTGCGAGATGGCCGACGCCATCCGCGGCATGCACATCCGCGCCGGCGACCACCTCCGACTCGATGTCCGATCGAACCTGCTGCTCGAGAAGTTGCCCCGTCCGGAGGTCGAACACCTGCTGCTCGAAGAGGTGCCCGACATCTCCTACACGGACATCGGCGGGCTCGACGAACAGATCGAACAGATCGCCGATGCCGTCGAGTTGCCCTTCCTCCACCACGACCTGTTCGCCGAGCACCAGTTGCCGGCGCCGAAGGGGATCTTGCTCTACGGACCCCCAGGGTGTGGCAAGACGCTGATCGCCAAGGCCGTTGCGAACAGCCTCGCCAAGAAGGTCGCCGAGAGTGTCGGCGAGGGCAAGGGGCGCAGCTACTTCATCAACATCAAGGGCCCCGAGCTGCTCAACAAGTACGTGGGCGAGACCGAGCGTCAGATTCGCCTCGTGTTCCAACGCGCCCGCGAGAAGAGCGACGAAGGCTGGCCGGTCATCGTGTTCTTCGACGAGATGGACTCGATGTTCCGCACGCGGGGCACGGGGATCAGCTCCGACATGGAGTCGACGATCGTGCCGCAGCTGCTGGCCGAGATCGACGGCGTCGAGGGCTTGAAGAACGTGATCGTCATCGGGGCGACGAACCGTGAGGACCTGATCGATCCGGCGATCCTGCGCCCCGGGCGTCTCGACGTGAAAATCAAGATCGAACGCCCCAACGCTGCGGCCGCAGCAGCGATCTTCGCGAGGTACCTCACCAACGAGATCCCCATCGCGCCCGACGAGTCGATCCCGGACATGATCGCCGCAACTGTCGACGAGATGTACCGCGATGACGAGGCGAACCGCTTCCTCGAGGTGACCTACCAGAACGGCGACAAGGAGATCCTGTACTACAAGGACTTCTCCTCGGGGGCCATGATCGAGAACGTGGTGCGACGCGCCAAGAAGCTCGCCATCAAGCGCGTGATCAGCGGGGGGACCAAAGGTGTCAGCACCCAGGACCTGATCGATTCGATCAAGCAGGAGTACAAGGAACACGAAGACCTGCCGAACACCACGAACCCCGACGACTGGGCGAAGATCTCCGGAAAGAAGGGCGAGCGCATCGTGTTCATCCGCACGCTGGTGTCGAAGGAAGCCGACACCGATGCGTCGGGTGGCCGGGCGATCGAGCGGGTCGCCACCGGGCAGTACCTGTGAGCGGCGGTCGCACCCACGACGTCGTCGTCTACGGAGCCACGAGCTTCGTCGGCCAAATCCTCTGCAAGTACCTGGTCGGGCGCCACGGCACCGACGGCGAACTCCGCTGGGCGATCGCCGGGCGGAGCGCATCGAAACTCGACGAGGTCGCCCGCTCGACCGGCGCGGATGTTCCGAGGATCGTCGCTGACGCTGCCGATCGTGCCGCGCTCGACGACATGGCCGCCTCCACGAAGGTCGTTGTATCGACCGTCGGGCCGTACGCCCTGTATGGGTCCGAACTCGTGGCCGCCGTGGTCGAGGCCGGCGGCGACTACTGCGATCTGACGGGCGAGGTGCAGTGGATGCGCCGGATGATCGACGAACATCAGGGCAGGGCCGAGCAGACCGGCGCCCGGATCGTGCACACATGCGGATTCGACTCGATCCCGTCCGACCTCGGCACGTGGTTCACGCAGCAGCGTGCGCTCGAGCAGTTCGGTGAGCCCTGCGTCGAGGTGCGGATGTCGGTCAAGGGCGCCAAGGGCGGCGTCAGCGGTGGCACCGCTGCGAGCGGCATGCAGATGTTCGAGGAGTTGTCCGTCGACCCGGAACTGCGCAAGGTGGTCGGTGACCCATACGTGCTCGCTCCGGTCGACATGCGCCAGGGGCCGAAGCAGC
The DNA here is from genome assembly GCA_038321235.1 of Acidimicrobiales bacterium. Lineage (GTDB taxonomy): Bacteria > Actinomycetota > Acidimicrobiia > Acidimicrobiales > Ilumatobacteraceae > Sva-07. The sequence continues at coordinate 5,578 of JBBQEU010000023.1, forward strand.
CGGGGATGGGGCGCCCGACACGCGACGACCGGTTCGAGAGCTGGGTGGCGCCGTTCGTGATGGCGCCGACGAACTCGGCGGTGGTGCTGCGCAGCCATGCGCTGTTGGGCCAGCCGTGGGGCCGTGAGTTCACCTACGGCGAGACGATGATGACGGGCGACGGAGTGGCCGGGGGAGTGGCAGCCTGGGGAATGACGGCGGGTTTGGCGGCATTCGCCGGTGCCGCAAGTTTCGGACCAACCCGCAAGCTGTTGGGCAAGGTGATCCCGAAACCGGGCAATGGTCCGAGCGAGGCCAAGCAACACGCGGGCTACTTCGATCTCCGCTTCGTCGGGCGCACCGCCAGCGGGCACGAAATCCGAACCAAGGTGACCGGCGACGCCGATCCGGGCTACGGCTCGACCGCCAAGATGCTCGGCGAATCTGCCGTGGCGTTCCTCGATCTCGACCGATCCGACGTCGGCGGTGGATTCTGGACGCCCGCCAGCGCGTTCGGTGATGCCCTCATCGAGCGCCTCGAAGCGCACGCCGGCGTCCGTTTCGACGTCGCCTGAGGTTTGTGTGACGACCGAGCTCGGAGCTTGGGAGTCGCTCACGATCGACGAGGTGCTGACGCTCATGTCCACCACTGGCCTGCGGTGGTGGTTCACCGGGGGACATGCGCTCGAGATGGATCTCGGGCGGAGCTGGCGTGACCACGACGACATCGACGTCGGTGTCTGCCGTGCGGACATCGACGCTCTCGTTCCGCTGCTCGGCGAGTGGGAGATCCACGTTGCTGCGGCTGGAGACCTGCGGCGGTGGGACGGCGCCGAGCTTGCGGTGGAGCGCCATGAGAACAACCTGTGGTTCAAACGTGCGAACGGGCCGTGGTGCCTCGACATGTGCATCGGCGACGGCGACGACGATTCGTGGGCCTTCCGGCGCGACCCGACCTTGCGCTTGCCATGGGATCTTGCTGTGCGCAGAACCGCTGGAGGGATCGAGTACCTGACGCCGGCCGTACAGTTGCTGTTCAAGAGCAGGGGCCTACGCCCGAAGGATCATGTCGATGCCGTTGAGGTGTTCCCTGAACTCGACGAGTGGGGTATCGCCCTCCTCGATGTTCGGCTGCGTGGTGACCATTCGTGGCGGCCGATGATCGAAGCGCACCGCCAAGAGTTCGCCGCAGCTGAGGTCGTCGAGGTGCTCGACACGCTCTCGGCCGTTGGCATCGACGCCTGGGTAGATGGCGGATGGGGAGTCGACTCACTGCTCGGCGAGCAGACCCGCGCTCACGCCGACCTCGACCTCGCGCTACCGACCCGGCAGTGGGAGCTCGCCCACGAATCGCTGCAAGCACAATCGTTTGTCGTCGTTCGCCGTGATGGCCTCCACAATGTCGTGCTGCTCGATCCTCGCGGTCGGCTCGTCGATCTGCACGCATTCGACAACACCACGACGATCATCGGCGCCGACGGGATCGAGTACCACGGCCCCGATGGGCTGGCCTACGAAACCGACGGCTTCGACGGCGTCGGGATGATCGCTGGACGCTCGGTGGCCTGCATGAGTGCCCCGTTCCAGATGCGGTCGCACACGGGCTACGACGTGGATGACAACGATTGGCAGGACGTCCAGCGCCTGCACGACCGGTTCGGGCTGCCCATCCCGTCGGACTACGACCGTTGGACGAAGTCGCCCGACATCGGGAGCTGAACATCACCTGAGGCGGTGGCTCCGCTAGGTTCAGGTCCATGGCACTCCCCAAGGTGTGCGGGATCGAGACCGAGTACGGCATCGTCGTTCGCGGCGGTGACAACAATCCCGTGTCGGCGTCGTCGATGCTGATCAACGCATACGTGGCGGCGACCAATCGAGAGCGTGGGCGCATCGGCTGGGACTTCGAGGACGAGCAGCCCGCCAACGACGCTCGCGGCTTCGAGCTCGATGCCTCGCTGGCACCCGAGGTCGAGACGATGCTGGTCAACGCGGTGCTCACCAACGGCGCCCGCTACTACGTCGACCACGCCCACCCCGAGATCTCCACGCCCGAAGTCACCACGGCCCGCGAGGCGCTCGTGTGGGACCGAGCCGCTGAAGAGATCGTGCGGGCCTCGATGCAACACGCTCGCTCGCTGTTGCCCGACGGCGCCGAGATCATCGTGCACAAGAACAACTCCGACGGCAAAGGCAACAGCTACGGCTGCCACGAGAACTATCTGATTGCTCGCGAGACGCCGTTCGGTCGGATGGCCAGCCAGATCACACCGCATTTCGTGACCCGTCAGGTGTTCTGCGGTGCCGGCAAGGTCGGCTGCGAGCTGCCCGGGCGCCCCGCCGACCATGTCGAGTACCAATTGAGCCAACGCGCCGACTTCTTCGAAGAGGAGATCGGGCTCGAAACCACGCTGAAACGGCCCATCGTGAACACCCGCGACGAGCCGCACGCTGACGCGCAGAAATACCGGCGCCTGCACGTGATCGTCGGCGACGCCAACATGAGCGAGGTCGCCACCTATCTGAAGGTCGGCACGACGGCGATCGTGCTGGCGATGATCGAGGACGACGAACTCGGCGACGAGTGGCTCCTCGGCAACCCCGTGGCTGCAATCCGCCAGGTGAGCCACGACCCAACCCTCCGGCAGACGATCATGCTGCGCGATGGCAACCGTGCAACGGCGTTGGAAGTGCAGTGGGGGCTCCTCGAACGAGCCCGCAAGTACGAGCAGTCGCACGGTCTCGAGTGTGTGGGCGAGGGCATCGGCGCCGACGTGCTGGCCAAGTGGGAAACGGTGCTGACCGGCCTCGAATCCGACCCCGCGTCAGTGGCGAACTGGGTCGACTGGGTCGCCAAGCAGCGCCTGGTCGACGGCTACGCCGCCAGACACGCCATCGAGGCAGGCTCGGCGAAGTTGAAGGCGATCGACCTCCAGTATCACGACCTGCGCCTCGACCGGTGCCTGGCGCTTCGGGCAGGTCTCGACACGATGGTCACTCCCGCCGAGGTCGCCCTCGCGATGACCGAGCCACCGACCACGACCCGGGCGTACTTCCGCGGGCGCTGCCTGCAGAAGTATCCCGACGACGTGGTGGCCGCGAACTGGGACTCGCTCGTGTTCGACATCGGCCGCGATCCGCTGCGCCGGGTGCCGATGATGGAACCGTTGCGTGGGACCGCCGAACACGTTGGTACCTTGATCGACCAGAGCGAGACGGCACGAGAACTCCTCGACCGACTCGGGCAATGATCGAACACGATTCATCCGACTCAACGAAGGGAAGCACACGCTGATGGCAGAACGCACCCAGAAGTCGAAGAGCACCACGAGCCGCAACGCCGAGACCACTGCGGAGGCCGCTCCGGCGGTCACCGAAACCGGCGAGAAGCTCAAGGCCGAACTCGACGACCTCCTCGACGAGATCGACGAGGTGCTGGAGACCAACGCCGAAGACTTCGTGAAGTCGTACGTGCAAAAGGGCGGACAGTAACCCGTGACGATGCCGTTGTTCTCGACCTCGGACGACCCGGGGTCGAACTTTCCGGAGCTGTTGCGTCGAGTCGGTCTCGGTCCCGAGCCGGTCGTCGGAGCCTCCACCGACCTGATGCGAGAGCTGTCGGTTCCCCATGCCACCACGTGCGTGGCGCTGACCTACGCCGACGGCGTGGTGATGGCCGGCGATCGCCGGGCGACGTCGGGAAATCTGATCTCGCATCGCACGATGGAGAAGGTGGTCGAGGCCGACCGCCACAGCGGTGTGGCGATCGCCGGAGCCGCTGGCACAGCACTCGAGATGATCAAGCTGTTCCAGTTGCAGCTCGAGCACTACGAGAAGGTCGAGGGTACGCCGCTGAGCTTGGAGGGCAAGGCCAACCAGCTGTCGATGATGGTCCGCGGCAATCTGCAGCAGGCGATGATGGGCATGGTCGTGGTACCGATCTTCGGCGGCTACGACCTGCGGCGTGAGTGCGGTCGACTCTGGGACTACGACGCCACCGGTGGCCGATACGAAGAACGCGACTACGTCGCCACCGGCTCGGGCAGCCTGCACGCGGGCACCGTGATCAAGGTCGGCTTCCGAGGCGACATGAGTCGTGACGACGCCGTCAACCTCGCGGCGAGAGCCTTGTGGGAGGCGGCCGACGCCGACTCGGCGACCGGCGGGCCCGACACGCTGCGGGGGATCTATCCGGTGGTCGCAACGATCGATGCGAATGGTTGGACTCGACTGGACGACGACGATCTCGCCACCCGGTACGAAGCGATCGTGGCGGAGGTGCGTTCACGATGAGCATGCCGTTCTACGTCGCCCCCGAACAGATGATGAAGGACCGCGCCGATTTCGCACGCAAGGGCATCGCCCGCGGGCGGGCACTCGCCGCTGTCCGCTACACCCAAGGCATCGTGATCGTGGCCGAGAACGCATCGGAGACGCTGCGCAAGGTGAGCGAGATCTACGACCGCATCGCGTTCGCCGGGGTCGGCAAGTACAACGAGTTCGACCAACTGCGCGTCGCCGGGGTGCGGGCGGCGGACCTGAAGGGCTTCCAGTATTCGCGTGACGATGTCGATGCCCGTAGCCTCGCCAACAGCTACGCACAGATGCTCGGCACGATCTTCACCCACGAGATGAAGCCGATGGAGGTCGAGATCCTCGTCGCCGAGGTTGGCCTCGAACCGGCCGGCGACCAGATGTTCCACATCCTCTACGACGGCACCGTCGTCGATGAGCGCGACTACGCAGCGATCGGCGGCGACGCCGAGGCGATCAACGCTCGTCTCACCGAGACGTGGACCGATGGGCTCGACCGCGCGGCCGCCATTGCCCTCGGACGATCGGCGCTCGGTGGCCCGGAACGCGAGATCCCCGACGATCAGCTCGAAGTCGCCGATCTCGCGCGCACCAACGGGCGCCGCTGCTTCCATCGACTCACCGACCCCGACCTCAGCGCCTGACCGGTTCAACTCCGAAATTTCCCCGCACCGTGACGCCGACCGTCACGATCGTAAATCAATTTCGGGGTGGGTTCTCTGGGGCGGTGCGTCTCAGTCGCGTCGCCAGCGGGCGAGGTACCCGAGTACGGCGCCAACGGCGGCCGAGGCCACGATCACGACCCAGAGCGATGTGTCGACGTCGCCGAACAGCCAGTCGACGGTGACGTCTTGGGTGTTGGAAACAGCCAGGGCGACCACCACTGCGGCGATCGCGACCCACAAGACGATCCTGATCGTCTGGCGGGCCCTGATGGAACGTTCGTTGGAGTCGTCAGCCATGGCACCGGTGTACCCGTCGAGGGCACGAACCAAGCGCGCAGACACGCTGTGTGTGTTGGCCTGGAGGAGCTGACCGAGAGAATGAGGACACGGCGATCGACGGTCGGTCCGCAGACAAGGGTCAGCTGGCCGGTGAGAAGCTGATCTCGACGGAGGGGACCGTGGCGCCGATTCGGCCCGGTGCGTTCGAGAAACTCCAGTAGAGGTTCGTGTACGCGATCGCCTGGTCAGCGCTGATGGGTGAGCCCCACTGCCGCATGTCCTCGGTGGTGTGTGCGTCGGCGACCAGCGTCGCGTCGTAGCCCCGCGCCAGGGCGCCGTGCAGGGTCGAGCGGATGCACGCATCGGTCTGGGCTCCGGTGACGACGAGGCGACCCACGCGATGCTCGGCCAGAATCGATTCGAGGTCGGTGTCCTCGAACGAGTCGCCGTAGCTCTTGTGGACGACGGGCTCGCCGTCGGTGCGCTGGAGTTGGTCGACGTACTGCCACGCGTCCGACCCCTCGGTGAGCTCGGCATCGGAGTGCTGCACCCAGACCACCGGGACGTCCTCAGCGCGAGCCTTGTCGACGAGGGCGTTGATGTTGGCCACGACACGGTCGACCTCGAACGCGTCGGCGACCACCCCGCGTTGCATGTCGATCACGATCAGCGCCGTGTTCGGTCGGTTCCCGAGTGACGTCATGTCAATGAATCTACTCCGGTGTGCGATGACAGTTCCCGACACTCGACGGCAATCCAGCGCCGATATCGGACGCGTTTCGACTCCACCGATGGCACGCTCGCACCGCTCTGCCAGGGGGCGTACCATCGGTACATGGTCTCCATCGACGTCAACAGCGACCTGGGCGAGTCGTACGGGGTGTGGACGCTCGGTGACGACGCGGCCATGTTGGGTATCGTGACGAGTGCCAACGTGGCCTGCGGATTTCATGCCGGCGACCCGTCGGTGCTGCGGGCGACCTGCACGCTCGCCGTGCAGAACGACGTGGCGATCGGGGCACAGGTGTCGTACCCCGACCTGCCCGGTTTCGGACGCCGACATCTCGACATGGCCCCCGACGAGCTCCGCGACGCCGTGCTCTACCAGTTGGGCGCCCTCGATGCCTTTGCCCAGGTCGCCGGCGCAGAGATCGCCTACGTCAAGCCGCACGGGGCGCTCTATCACACCACCGCAACCCACCCGCTGGCGGCGCAGGCGCTCGTGGCAGCTGCCGCCGAGTACGACCCGTCGCTCGCGATCCTGGGCCTGCCCGGCTCCGAGCTACTCGCGGCTGCGGATGCGGCCGGCCTCGACGGCTTCCCCGAGGCGTTCGCCGACCGCGCCTACCGACCCGACGGGGGGCTGGTGTCGCGCCGCGAACCCGGAAGTGTGTTGACCGACCCCGACGAGGTGGCCGAACGCGCGGTCCGGATCGCCACCGACAACGAAGTACTCGCAGTCGACGGCACCGTGGTGAGCGTCCGTGCTCGCTCGATCTGCGTCCACGGCGACACCCCGGGCGCAGTCGATCTCGCTCGGGCAGTCCGTTCAGCACTCGATGCTGCAGGGGTCGGCGTCTACCGTTTCACGCCATGACCTACGCGCCAGCCGACCGGGCCTTCTACGACGCCGACAGCCACATCATGGAGCTGCCCGACTTCCTGCGCGACTACGCCGATCCCTCGATCCGCGAGCTGATTCCGCAGGTCAGCTATGCCGCATCGCTCGTCACCGACGAAGAAGTCGAGTTGATCGTCGCCAACGGCAACCGGCACAGCGTCGAGCACGTCGAGGCGCAGATCGGGCTCGGCGACCAGTTGATCGCGCAGTCGAAGGAAATCCAGGCGCTGGGGGCGTTCGACCGGGATGACCGATCGGTGGCGCTCGACATGCTCGGCTTCCGCAAGCAGCTCGTGTTCGCCACACACAGCGTCGCCACGCCCTTCTCGCCGAGCCGGAAGCTGACGAACGACGTCCGCTACGGCGCCACACGGGCCCACAACCGAGCGATGAGCGAGTTCTGTGCCGACGACCACCGTCTCATGGGCGTCGGCATCGTTCCGCTGGAAGATCCCGACCTCGCGCTGCTCGAATTGGAGTTCGCACTCACCGCCGGTCTCGAGGCGATCTGGGTGCCGCACCATCCGGCGGGGGAGCGGTCGCCCGGCCACGTCGACCTCGCACCGTTCTGGGCCCACCTCGCCGAATCGGACACCCCGTTCCTCCTGCACGTCGGTGGCTCACCGCTGCAGCTCGATCCCCGCTGGGCGAATACCGGCCGGGCGGCGGCACGCGACTGGATGGGTGGCGGCGAGAACCTTCGCAGCAAGGACATGGCGGTGCTGCACCAAGACCCGGAGACGTTCATCTCGGTGATGGTGATGGACGGCGTGTTCGAACAACATCCCAGCCTGAGGGGCGCCTGCGTCGAACTCGGTGCCGGTTGGGTACCGGCGATGCTCACCCGACTCGACTGGGTGGTGCGTTCGTGGCGCAAGGTCGACCAGTATCTGGCGCAGCTGCAACGCACCCCGTCGGAGACCTTGCGAGAACAGATGGCGTTCACCCCGTACGTGTTCGAAGACGTCGGTGCCCTGATCGACCAGTCGTCCGACGACCTCTACCTGTTCTCCAGCGACTACCCGCACGTCGAGGGCGGCAAGGATCCCATCGGTCGCTTCGAGGGGTCCCTCGGCGAACGGCCCGACGACGTCCGCGACAATTTCTACGCCGAGAACTTCCTGCGTATCTTCCCCGACGCCCGAGTGCACTGACACGCTGCGCTGGCGATGACACGACGATGAATCGACGGTCGTACGGACCAACGGCATGGCTGGTGGATGAGGTCGCGGCACCCACGGCGTGGGCGGACGCGTTGCAGGCCATGGACGTTCCCGGCGTCGAGGAGATCGTCCCGGCCGAATCGACCGTCGTCGTTCGATGTACCCGCGAGCGCCACGACGCGATCGGACTCGTGCTCGACATCGTCACACCGGTCGACGCAACGACACGCCATGAGCCGCCGCTGACGATCGACGTCGTCTATGACGGGCCCGACATCGCGGACCTGGCCTACGCGGCCCAGGTCTCGATCGACGACGTCGTACGCCTGCACGCGACCGGTACCTACGAGGTTGCCTTCTGCGGGTTCAGCCCGGGGTTCGGCTACCTGCGGGGCATCGATCGCCGCCTCCACGTGCCCAGGCGTGACACGCCTCGCACATCTGTACCTGCCGGATCGGTGGGGATCGCGGCGGGATACACCTGTGTATATCCGTCAGCATCGCCCGGCGGTTGGTATCTGATCGGCCACACGACCGCGGTGCTGTGGGACGTCGAGCGCGACCCGCCAGCGCTGTTCCGTCCCGGTCGTGCCGTGCGATTCAGCAGCGGGTCGCCATGACCTTCGAACCTGTGTTGCGCATCGTCCAGGTCGGATTCGCCACCACGATCCAAGACCATGGACGCGAGGGCCTCGCCCATCTCGGCGTCCCCACTGCCGGCGCAGTGGATCGTCGCGCGCACGACCTGATGAACCGGCTGGTTGGCAATCTGCCCGACTCCGCAACGATCGAGACGATGGGAGCACTGATCCTGGAAGTGCTCCGACCGGTCGTGGTGGCGCGAAGCACGGACGCGAGCCGTCACACCCTCGTGGCGGGCGACCAGTTCCGACTCGATGCGCCAGCTGGCGGCGTCTGGGCCTATCTGGCCGTGCGAGGAGGGATCGATGTCCCTCCCGTGCTCGGCTCACGCAGCACGGACACGCTGGGCGGGGTCGGTCCAGCGACGTTGCACAGCGATGACGTCCTGAGCGTCGGCGCAGACCCCGGTTCGGAACTGATCGCCGACCACGCGCCCGCACGCGAGCCGGCCGACCTCAGGGTACGGATCTGGGACGGACCGCAGCACGATTGGTTCGTCGGGGGCCGCCAGGCGCTGGTGACACGACCCTGGCGCGTGACGAACGAACTCAGTCGGGTCGGCGTCCGGCTCGAGACCGGCGAGTTCGCCCGCAGCACGCGGTCGCACCCGCAGATGTCGAGCATCGGGCTCGTCCCGGGAGCGATCCAGATCACCCCGGCAGGAGAGCCGATCGTGATGCTCGCCAACCACCCCACCACCGGCGGCTACCCGGTGATCGCCGTCGTCGACCCCGATGACCTCGCCCACCTGGTGCAACAACCCCCAGGCTCGACGATCAGCTTCCGCCGCGCCTGACCGGGCAGGGCACCGTGGACGTCGATAGGTTGCGGTTGATGGAGCGACGCATCTACGGACTCGAGAACGAGTACGGCGTCACGTGCACCCTGCGAGGGCAACGCCGTCTGAGCCCCGACGAGGTCGCCCGGTACTTGTTCCGACGTGTCGTGTCATGGGGGCGCAGTTCCAACGTGTTCCTCCAGAACGGTGCCCGGTTGTATCTCGACGTCGGCTCGCACCCCGAGTACGCCACGCCCGAGTGCGACTCGTTGTACGAGCTGGTCGTGCACGACAAGGCAGGCGAGCGGATCCTCGAGCAGCTCGTCGAGTCGGCCGAGCAGCGCCTCGCCGAGGAGTCGATCCGTGGCACGATCTATCTGTTCAAGAACAACACCGACTCGGCAGGTAACTCCTACGGCTGTCACGAGAACTACCTCACCCGCCGCGAGGACGACCTCGGCCACTACGCCGAGGTGCTGATCCCGTTCTTCGTCTCCCGTCAGATCTACGCCGGCGCCGGCAAGGTGCTGCAGACCGCCAGGGGAGCGACGTACTCCATCGCGCAGCGCGCCGAGCACATCTGGGAGGGCGTGTCGTCGGCCACCACTCGCAGCCGCCCGATCATCAACACCCGCGACGAACCTCACGCTGATGCGGAGAAGTACCGGCGCCTCCACGTCATCGTCGGCGACTCGAACATGAGCGAGTACACCAACTTCGTGAAGGTCGGTGCCGCAGCCTGCATGCTGCGGATGCTCGAAGACCCCAACGTGGTGCTGCGCGACATGACGCTCGAGAACCCGATTCGGGCGATCCGCGAGATCAGCCACGACATCACCTGTCGCCGTACGGTTCGCCTCGCGAACGGCCGAGAGCTGTCGGCGCTCGACATCCAACGTGAGTACCTCGACCGAGCACTGCGCTACGCCGACTCGCAGGGCTTTCCACCGCTGGAACAGAAGGCGCTGGAGATGTGGGAGCACTGCATCACCACCATCGAGAAGGACCCGCTGCTCCTCGACCGCGAGGTCGACTGGGTGATCAAGTACAAGCTCCTCGAAGCATTCCGTGAGCGCCACGACCTGCCATTCGGCCATGCCCGCGTGCAACTGCTCGATCTGCAATATCACGATGTTTCGCGGGCTCGCAGCCCGTTCTACAAGCTTCAGGACCGCGGCATGGTCGAGCGGATCTGCAACGACGCCGACATCGAGCAGGCGATCGACGTCCCCCCACAGACCACACGAGCACGCCTGCGCGGCGACTTCGTCAAACGGGCCAAGGAACGCAAGCGCGACTACACCGTCGACTGGGTGCACCTGAAGCTCAACGACCAGGCACAACGCACCGTCTTGTGCAAGGACCCGTTCAAGAGCCGCGACGAACGCGTCGAGCGCCTCATCGAATCGCTCTGAGCGCGTTACCGTTGGTGCCTCGTGACGTCCGAGACCATCACCCCGCCTCCCGTCGAGCCGCCTGCCGAGCCACCCGGCGACGACACGAACAGCGCTCAGCCGAAGTTGCCGCCGGGCGCCCGCGCGTTCTTCGACTGGTTGGTCGTCATTGCCGTGGCACTGTTGGTGGCGTTCGTCGTGCGCACCTTCGTGATCGCCCACTTCGTGGTCGAGGGCGAGTCGATGTTCTCCACGCTCGACACCGGCGATCGCGTGTTCGTCAACAAGTTGTCGTACCGATTGCACGAGCCGAACCGCGGCGACGTGGTGGTCCTGCATCAGATCACCGGGGCCTCCGAGCGCGATCTGATCAAGCGAGTGATCGGCCTGCCGGGCGAAAGCGTCGAGATGCGCAACTGCACCGTGCTCATCGATGGTCGGGTCCTGAACGAGCCGTACCTGGATCCCGAAGTGGTGACCCCGACCGACTGTGGCGGCGACTACGTGCTCGACGGCGTGGTTCCCGACGACCACGTGTTCGTGATGGGCGACAACCGCGGTGGTTCACAGGATTCCCGCGTGATCGGCACGATCAACGACGACGACCTGGTCGGACGGGCGTTCGTGGTGTTCTGGCCTCAGAGCCACTGGCAGTGGCTCTGAGGCTTCAGACCGGAGGGTTGCCGATCTCCTCGCGGAACGCATCGGTCATCACGTCGACTCGATCGCTGTAGACGGCGTCGAGACCCATCCGGAGGCCCTCGCGGAGCTCGTGTTCGTGTTGCATGTCCCACCCGAACGTGAACTGGTCGAAGCGGTGGAACAAGGCGACCAGCCCACCGGTCCAGTCGGTGCGGTGCAGATTGATGCCGTCGATGTGGTGGCGGGCCAGGTATTCGGCGCGTCGTTCCGGCGTTCCCTCGATGCGTTCGAGCCGTGTGGTCTGCAACAGCCGGATCGGTGTGTCACCGAACTGTTCGCGCAGCTCGATCACCCGGTTCAGGCTCGGTTCGCACAGCCACGTACGCGCCAGGAGCGACGTGTCGACCTCACTGATCACTTCGACGATCGACGCCGCAGACTCAGGATCCTTGAGGTCCAGCGACAGCGAGTAGCCAGTACCGCACGTCTGCAGCAGCTCGCGCAGCGTGGGAATGTGCCCGGGCAGCTCGGCGCGCTCGAACTCGGAGATCGGGCGCTTGCGCAGCCCCTTCTTGACGACACCGTCGTGATCGAGGACGGCGATCCCGTCGGCGGTCATCCACACATCGCTCTCGAGGCCCGATGCGCCCAGTCGCAACGCCAACTCGAATGCTTCGAGCGTGTTCTCCGGTGCGTGAGCCCTCGCTCCGCGGTGAGCGAAGGTGATCGGCGGATCGAGCAGGGACGGAAGACGTTGTTGCACTCCGACTCATGATGGCAGGCCCGTAGACTGCGGCCGTGTTCAATCTGCAAGGCAGCGAGATCATCGTCATCTTGCTGCTCGCGCTCGTGGTGCTCGGCCCGGAGAAGCTTCCCGATGCCGTGCGCAAATTCACCAAGACATATTCCGAGCTCAAGAAGATGAGCACTGGCTTCCAATCCGAACTGAAATCCGCCCTCGACGAACCGATGCGAGAGATGCGCGAAACCGCCAATCTGGTGCGCGACGCCGCCGACCCGCGCAAGATCATGGCCGAGGCCGAGGCCGAGCAACGGGTGCTCAGCGAGGCTGATGCTGCGACTGACCGGATGGTTGAACAACTCCCCGATCCGACGCCGGCCAACGACTGGGCCGATCCGACCGCCGGCACGGCCGATCCGAGCCGTAACGGGGACAGTCCGTTCCAGCCGCTCGCCGATCCCGGCTATGACCAGGTAGCGATTCCCGGCGATCCGCCCGAGCGTCCGGACGCCACACCATGACCGCCGAGGAGGACGTGTCCGCTGACGCCGCCGACGGCGATGCCTTCGACACGATGACGCTCACCGAGCATCTCGCCGAGCTGCGGGTCCGGATCATCCGTTCGGCGCTGGCCATCGCCATCGGCATGGTGCTGATCATCGCGTTCTACGACCAGGTGCTCGATTTCCTGCTGCAGCCGTACGTCGACCTCTGCGAACGCAAACCCCAGGACTTCTGCGACCCCGACCTGTTCGTCTTCAGCCCGACAGAAGGACTGGCCACGCGCGTGCGCGTGGGGCTCTACGGAGGCATCATCGGTGCGCTGCCGGTGATCATGTGGCAGGTCTGGCGCTTCATCGTGCCGGCGCTCAACCAGAAGGAGAAGAAGTGGGCGGTGCCGGTCGTTGCGGTGTCGGTCGTGCTGTTCCTCGCCGGCGGTGGACTTGCGTACTTCACGATCGGCCAGGCACTCGACTTCCTGATCGGCTGGTCCGGCTCCGACGTCAGCCAGGTGTATTCCGTCCAGAGTTACGTCTCGTTGATCGGGTTGATGATCTTCGCGTTCGGCCTCGGGTTCATGTTGCCGGTGTTCGTGTTCGGCCTCCAGGCACTCGGGGTGGTCACACCGAAGCGACTCCTGGCGAGTTGGCGGCTTGCGCTCGTCGCGATCGCCGTCATCGCGGCGGTGATCACACCGTCGGGCGACCCGGTCACGATGGCCATGCTCGGCGTGCCGATGGTGGTGCTCTACTTCCTCGCGATCTTGCTGGGATGGCTGGTCGTGCGTCGGCGGCCGATCGACACGTGAGCTGTCCGTGACCGGCGCAACGGAGCGCACCACGCTCCGTGACCTGTTCGTCGGCCGCTACTCGTTTCCGATCGACCGCTTCCAGACCGAGTCGTTCGACGCGCTCGATCGGGGTGAGCATGTGGTGGTGGCCGTCCCCACCGGCAGTGGCAAGACGGTCGTGGCGGAGTACGGCATCGTCGCGGCCCGCGCCGCCGGGATGCGCGCGTTCTACACCGCTCCGGTGAAGGCGTTGTCGAACCAGAAGTACCGCGACCTCGTTGCTCTGCACGGCGAAGACGAGGTCGGCCTGCTCACCGGTGACAACTCGATCAACGGCGACGCCCCGATCGTCGTCATGACCACCGAGGTCCTGCGCAACATGATCTACGGGCGCTCGCGGCTGCTGCACGACCTCGGCCTCGTCGTGCTCGACGAGGTGCACTTCCTGCAGGACTCGTACCGCGGTCCGGTGTGGGAGGAGGTGATGATCCACCTCCCACAGCACGTCCGACTGGTGTGTCTGTCGGCGACGGTCAGCAACGTCGACGAACTCGCCGACTGGATCAGCACCGTGCGCGGCCCAACCGCCTCGATCGTGGAACGGCGGCGACCGGTGCGACTCGACAACGAGTATCTGGTTGCCGATCGCACCAACGACCGCCTGCGAATGCTGCCGGTGTTCGTGGATGGCCATGTGAACCGTGACGCCGTGTCGCTCGACGAGTCGGCCGTGCGGGGGCGACCCGGTGTAGGGCGTCGCCGCTCCGACCGCGACTCGAACCACGGCGCGGGTTCGGGTCGCAAGGTGTTGGCTCCGCCCGGCCGGGTGGAGACAGTCGAGTTGCTCGAACGTCGCCGACTCCTCCCGGCGATCTACTTCATCTTCAGCCGCGCTCAGTGCGACGCGGCAGCCAAGGCCTGTGTCGACGCCGGTCTCGACCTGGTCGACGCCGGCGAACGAACGGCGATCCGCACGATCATCGACGCACGACTCGGTGGAATCGACCAGGCCGACCTCGACGTGTTGGGCTTCTCGCAATTCGTGGCGCAACTCGAGTGCGGCGTGGCGGCCCACCATGCCGGCATGGTGCCGCCGATGAAGGAAGTCGTCGAAGCCTGCTTCGTCGAGGGCCTCGTCAAAGTGGTGTTCGCCACGGAAACGTTGGCGGTTGGCATCAACATGCCCGCTCGCACCGTGGTGATCGAGAAGCTCACCAAGTTCACCGGCGAGCACCACGAACGTCTCACGCCGGGTGAGTACACCCAGCTCACCGGGCGAGCAGGCCGCCGGGGGATCGACGATCTCGGCACCGCTGTGGTGCTGTGGTCGCCGTGGGTGCGCTTCGACGAGGTCGCCGAACTCGCCGGGAGTTCATCGTTCCACCTCCGCTCGGCTTTCCGCCCGACGTACAACATGGCCGCCAATCTCGTTCGCACGTACTCCAGCGACGAGGCGCACCACCTGTTGAACCTGTCGTTCGCCCAGTACCAAGCCGACCGTGACGTCGTTCGGCTCGAAGCCCGTCTCGAGCGGCGCCGGGCGGCCGTCGGTGATCTGCGGGCGACGGCGCACAGCGAACTCGGTGACATCGACGAGTACCGCCGGCTACGTGACCTCGAACGCGATGATCGAGCAGCCGGGCGGGCCGAGCGACTCGAGGCGGTCGACGATGCCCTTGCGTCGTTGCGCCCCGGTGCGGTGATCCACGTTGCCAAGGGCACGTACAAGGGTCCTGCTGCCGTGGCCGCGAGCGCGAACCGCAAGACGGGTCTGCGCCTCACGTTGGTCACGAAGGCGGCGAAGGCCCTGCACCTCAGCGCTGAGGACTTCGACGAACCGCCGCGCAGCGTCGGCGAGATCCAGATGCCGAAGAACTACGCACCGAATCGCAAGGAATATCGCAACGATGTTGCCCGGCGACTTCGCAGCATGAAGTCCGTCCCGTCACCGTCCACGAAACGGCGCCGCGATCGCGGCGAAGCGCTCGCTGACATCCATCCGGTGGCACGTGACCCCGACCTGCGCACGAAGCTCAACGCAGCGACACAAGCCGACCGGATCGAGCGGGAGATCGCCGATCTCGAGCGACGTGTCAATGGCAAGAACACCTCGCTGGCCAACGAATTCGACCGCGTCCTCGACGTCTTGACCACCTACGGCTACCTCGATCGCTCGACCTGGACACTCACCGAAGCCGGTGAAATGCTCGCTCGCACTTTCCACGAGTCCGATCTGCTCGTTGCCGAGATCGTCCGCTCTGGCGTGCTGGGGGGACTCGGACCGGCGGACCTGGCGGCGCTGGTGTCCACCGTCGTCTACGAACACCGCAGTTCCGATACCCCGCCGGCGCCGTGGTTCTCGTCGGACGAGGTTCGAGCGCGCTGGCGGCGTCTGGCCGCGATCAGCGAAGACCTGCGTGCGAACGAGCGATCGGTCGGACTCGCCGAACACCGGGCTCCCGACCCGACCTTCGCCGCCATTGCGTACGCCTGGGTTGCGGGGGAGGGCTTCGCCGAGGTGGTCGGCGATGACGATCTCACCGGTGGTGACTTCGTGCGCACCACCAAGCAATTGATCGACCTCCTTCGTCAGCTCGCCATCGTCGCTCCCGAACCGAGCACCAGGAGCGCTGCTGGCGCAGCAGCGGAAGCGGCGTTCCGCGGGGTCGTCGCCGACAGCGCAGCCCCGACACCGACCAACCCATGACCATCGAGCCGGGAATGCCGTGGGGACGCCAGGTCACTCGACCCGATGATCTCGTGATCGCCCACAGCGACCACGTCCTCGCCAGAGCGCTCACCCTGCAGGCGGGGCCTCCGATCGCGGCTGCGGCCGGCGACCTCGCCCGCACCCTCGGCGTGAGGGGCAACGATCGTCGCACCACCATCAACGAGTTCCCGATCGACCTGATCGAGGTGCGACTCGATGCACAGACCGACCGGCCGAATGAACCGCTCGTCGCATGCGCTCACGTGATCGTCCGGTCGCCCTGGCGACGCGGTCACTGGTGGCGAGGGCCGATCCTGGCGGTGATGAACGCCGAGTTCATCGGAGATTGGGATGTTGCCCCACGCGGCCACCCGAACGACGGACGCGCCGAGGTGTTCGAGGTCGATGCGTCCATGTCGGTGCGCGATCGTCTCGGCGCACGCCGGCGGCTGGCGACCGGGACCCATGTGCCGCATCCTCGGATCACCACTCGATCGGTCCGCGCGGCGACCTGGGACTTTCCTCGACCGCTCGATGTGATCGTCGACGGGCAGCCCGCCGGTCGAGCGTCGTCGCTGGCCATCACGGTGCAACCCGACGCAGCGAACGTGTACGCCTGAGAAGTCCCTGCTCAGCGCACTCGTAAGATCCCGAGTCGCGGCAGCGCGCCGCCGTAGAGTGGTCGATCGTGGCTGTGTACGTCCCCGAGTCCTTCACCGCGGACGAAGCCGATGTGCTGCGCCGGTACTTCACCAACCTCGATGGCCCAGTGTTCGCGCTGGTCAATCTTCCCGAGGTGGTCAAGGGCGCCCTGTTCGCTCGCTACAGCCGGAGCCACAAGTCGCTGCGACGGTTGTTCCTCGATGAGTTCGTCGGCGATCTCGACGTGAGCGGTGACCACTCCGTCGATGCCACCATCGGCCTCGATCGGGCCGAGCAGCTCTACGAGCGGGTCTTCTTCGACTACGGCGATGATTCGGTGGCGCAGCGCGGCGGCGTCCACCTCGCATGCGAGCAAGCATCGAATCTGCTCACCAAGATTCTCGAATGGGGTCGCTTGATGAGCTACCTCGAGCAGAGCACCCGATACATCGCCTACGACAACCGCCTCGGTGGCCGATACCGCTACTACCGCGATCCTGCGGTGCTCTCCAGCCCACTCGGCACCCGGTACGTCGGCGATCTCGACCGGATCTTCGACGCGTACAGCCGCTGTGTCGACCTGGTCACCGAGCACGTCCGAACCACGGTCGAACGGGGCCCGGACGACAGCGAGTTCGTCTATCGCACCGCCACGCGGGCCAAGGCGCTCGACGCTGTGCGCGGGATCCTGCCGGCCGCTGCCACGTCGAACGTGGGCATCTACGGCACCGGCCAGGCCTTCGAAGCCCTGCTGCTGCGGATGCGCTCGAACGCGCTGCCCGAATCGCGCGAGTACGCCGACTTGATGTTGCACGAACTCCGCAAGGTCATTCCCAGTTTCCTCCGTCGTGTCGATCTGCCCGAGCGCGGTGGTCGTTGGACCGACTATCTCTCCGCCACACGCGACGACACGGCGGCACTGGTGAGCGAATTGTTCGGGTCGACGCCCGTCGAGCCGGCCGCCGAGGTCGAGCTGATCGACTTCGATCCCGAAGCCGAGGACAAGCTGCTCGCAGCGATCTGCTACTCGCACTCGACACTGCCCGAACACCAACTACTCGAACGGGTTCGGAAACTCGGCGTCGACGAACGTGTGTCGTTGATCCGGGCCTACGTGGGCGAGCGCGAGAACCGGAGGCACAAGCCCGGTCGAGCCTTCGAGCGGTCGTTCTACCGGTTCGACGTGTTGAGCGATTACGGAGCCTTCCGCGACATGCAGCGCCACCGCATGCTCACCATCGAATGGCAGCGTCTCACGCCGAACCACGGCTACACCCGGCCGGAGCTGGTCACCGAAGCCGGGCTCGGTGACGATTTCGATGACGCGATGGAGCGTTCCGCAGGACTCTACGACGCTTTGAACAGCGACTTCCCGCAGCAGGCGTCGTACGCCGTGTCGATGGCGTACCGGATGCGCTATGTCATGCAGTTCAACGCCCGGGAGGCCATCCACATGCTCGAGCTACGTTCGTCGCCGCAGGGTCACCCGTCGTATCGCCGGGTGGCGCTGGAGATGCATCGGCTGATCGCCGAGCGGGCGGGCCATCATGCAATCGCAGCGTCCATGATCCACATGACCACCGAGGCGCCCGAACTCGAACGGCTCGAATCCGAGCGCCGTGCCGAGGCCCGCCGCGGCGACGCCTGACGCAACACGAACCGCCCCAGAAGGACACTGTGACGCCTGTCACAGGTGTGGTCTCCCGGTCGAACGGGCAGCCACGCCTATGCTCCCGCCGAAACCCCCCGTACGCATGACGAGATCGAAACGACGAGATGGCTGACGACGAAATCACCGAACCAGACGACGACACCGTGGACGAGCAGACCGAGGACGAGGAAACCGAAGTCGAGCCTGAACTCGACGACGACGATCTCGATCTCGACGAGGACGACGTCGTTGCTGATGACGATGACGACGACGCAGCCGACGATGACGACGACGACGACGAGGCGGAAGCCGAAACGCCACGAACCAAGCGCAAGAAGCGCGTCGCTGACGACGACGAGGACGACGACGACGACGAACTGCTGGCCGACGACGACGTCGAAGAGGACCTCGACAAGATCCTGAAGGATCGCATGGTCGCCGCTGACGACGACGACGAGGAGGACGACGAGGACGAGCCCGAAGTCCGTGGTGAGGGCGGCGAACGGCTGCAGCCCAAGCAGCAGGACGAGCAGCTCTGTTCATCCTGTTTCCTCCTGGTGAAGACCAGCGCGCCGAACTGTCCTGTCGGCGATGACGACTGCCCGATCTTCTCCGCCTGACCTGCCGAACCCGTCGTGGGCTCGGTTCGTCGCACTCACCTTGGTGGTACCCGTCGAGCTGAGCAGTCGGCTCATCGAGGCCGTGCCGGTGGTGGTCGACAAGGTCCCGGCGGCGGCTGGTCGTGTTCGACGCGAAATCGTGCTCGCACGGTTCCTGGGCAAGCTCGTCGTCGATCAAGGCGTTCGCGAGCTGCGCTCGCGTCTCGTGCCCGACGATGCCGCTCCCGACCCGGCGGCATCGTCAGCCACGCCTCCTGGCCCGTCTGAGCCGCCAGGAGCCCCAGTGCCGCTGGTGGACGCCCCAGACTCCGACACGCTGGCCCTCGCCGACTACGACCATCTGTCGTCGGCGCAGATCGTGGTCAAGCTCGCCGATCTCGAGACAGCCGAACGCCAGGCGATCGAGATGTACGAGCTCGCTGGCAGACATCGGCGGACGATTCTCGGCAAGCTCGATCAACTGAACGTGCGGGACGCGAGCAAGGCGGACTCGTGATCGACCCGCTTGTCCGTCCCGCCACTGCTGGCGATCACGACCAGTTGCGTCAGCTCGAGCGTGAGGCACGCGACTCCCTCGACGGCCAGCGCGGCGGTGATCGCTGGCTCGACGAGCACCCTGAGATCGGCGACGGCTGGGCCCAGCGCTGCACCGACGTCGACGTGTACGTCGGGTCGATCGACGACGTCGTGATCGCCTATCTCGTCGCTGAACTGGGCGACGATGCCATCGTTCGCATCGATCAGGTCTGGGTGACGCCCGAGGCACGTGAACTCGGCTTCGGCGACGAACTCCTCGCCACGGCGATCCAGGCCGCTCGCCAAAAGGGCGCGATCGCTGTCGAAGGGCAGGCACTGCCGGGGGACCGGCACACGAAGAACCTGTACGAACGCGCCGGGATCGTCGCGCGGTTGATCACCACGTTCCGTCGGCTCTGAGGGGTCGCCGGCGTTCGGTGATCAGCGGCCTTTCCATTGCGGCGCGCGCTTCTCGATGAATGCGGTGAGCCCTTCGCCCAGATCCTCGGAACGCATCATGATTCCCATGGCGGCGTCGGTCATCTTCTTGAGCGTGTCGTCGTCCTCGGTGGCCGAGGCCAAGACGACCGTACGGCTCTCCCACACGGCGAGAGGTGCCGCAGCAGTGATCTGAGCAGCGAGCGCGAGGGCCTCCTCGGTGGCCTGGCCGGGCTCGACGAGTCGATTGACGAGACCGAGTTCGTGGGCCCGCTCGGCAGAGAACGGCTCGCCCGTGAGGATCAACTCCATGGCGGCGTTGCGGCCGATCGCCCGCGGCAGACGGAACAGACCGCCGGCACCGGCCACCAGGTTGCGCTTCGCTTCGGCGAGGCCGAACGACGACCGGGTCGTGGCGATGACCAGGTCACACGCCAGTACGATCTCGCATCCGCCAGCGGTCGCCAAGCCGTCAACGGCAACGATGACCGGCTTCTTGCGTTCCCGGTAGGTGAATCCTGCGAAACCACCTCGTTCGGTGTTCAGGCTGGCTCCCTGGCCGGAATTGATCGCCTTCAGGTCGGCTCCAGCGCAGAACACCGGGTTGGCCTGGCCTTCGGTGTTCGCCTGAATGATGCCGACCCAGATGTCGTCGTCGTTCTCCATCTGATCGATGGCGGCCTCCATGGCCTGGGCGACGTCGCCATTGACAGCGTTTCGGGCGTCGGGGCGGTTGAGCGTGATGAGCGCGACGCGGCCGCGGGCTTCGTAGGTGACGATCTCAGACATGGTCGTCGATCGTACGGCTCGCGTACGTCGACGGACCAACCGTCAGGTTTCGGCGGTCTCGACCGTTTCGGCGGCCTCGCTGGTTTCGACACTCTCGACCGGAGCGACGGCCTCGCTGGTTTCGGCGGTCTCGACCGTTTCGGCGGCCTCGCTGGTTTCGACACTCTCGACCGGTGCGACGGCCTCGCTGGTTTCGACACTCTCGACCGGTGCGACGGCCTCGCTGGTTTCGACAGTCTCGACCGGAGCGACGGCCTCGCTGGTTTCGACGGCCTCGGCGTTCGGAACGGGCGATTCGGGCTCGGGTGCCTCGGCGACTTGCGGCTTCGGCGAGTCCGCGGGCTTGGACCGCTTCGCGTCGTTGTCGACCGGACCCTTCTTGGTGTCCTTGCGGGTCGCCTTCTTGGTGTCCTTGCGCGCAGGTTGCTGACGAAGCGGCTTCGGCTTGTGTGCCCCGGCGGGAATATCGACACCGAGCAGGGCGGCGATCTGGGGGAGTGCCGGACCGAGGCGCAACGTCGTGGCGCGCAGGTCGTCGGTGATCGTCGTCGGCGGCACCGTCGGCGTGACGAGGGTGCGCACCGGCGAGAAGGCGACCGCTTCGAGCACGGCGATCCACCGATCGGCGGGATCGTCGGGCAGCAACGCTGCTGTGGCGGCCTCGCTGAGTCGGCGGGCGAGTTCGGGCGGGAACATCACGCCAGCCTTGGGCGGCTGCGACGACTGCCGCAGCGCCCGGATGACCCGGCCGACTCCGATCGCAGCATCGATGTCGCCGAACCAGAGCAGCAGCTCTTCGTCCTGCTTACGCACCAGAGATGCTCGGAGTTCTTCGGCCAGCGCTCGGCTCGTCTCGTCGCGAGCGACGTTCGAATCGTCGCTGGCCGCCACGACGCTGCGCAGATCACGCAGATCGAGGTGTTCCATCTGTCGTTTCGCCGCCTCGGCCCGGTCGAGCCATTCAGCGACGCGCAGTTTCGGCAGCAGGTCTTCGGCCATCTTGACGACGCCGGCCTCGGGCATCGTCGGCTTGCCTTCGGCTTCGAGCTTGACGTTGTCCTCCTTGACGCGAGCACGCACCGCCGGGATGCCCTGGAGCGCGAGTTCGGCGATTTGGCGCTGCTCCTCGGGGAGCGCGGCGAGGACCTCGTTGCGACGGGCCTTGCCAGGTCGTAAGCGCTTGGGCTTGGGGCGCTGCGGGATCTCCGGCGGCGCGTCGAAGTGCGGACGACGCTGCTCGTTGCGACGGCCGCCCTCACCGGAACGGCCCTCACCGGAGCGACCTTCACCGGAACGGCCCTCACCGGAACGGCCCTCACGCGAGCGTCCGTCGCGCTTGTTGCGCCCGTCGCGCTTGCCCCGACCATCACGATCGCCGCGGCCGTCACGATCGCCGCGATCAGACCGGTCGCGCTTGGCGCGGGTCTCGATGACCGCTTCGAACGGGCGCTCGCTCGGGAGGAGTTCGAGCACGTTGGCGTCGTCGGTCTTCTCGCGGCCCCTCACGATCGATTGGATCTCGATGCCGTCGAGCATCTGCTCGACCTCGACCTTGAGCAGGTCGCCGACCGTGGACCCTGCGGGCAGGATCGAGCCGTCGACGACTCCGTTCGGCTTTTTGGCGCCAGCGGCGCGCCAGGTCCAAGAGCCATCGGCGAGCGCGCTCGTCAGCTCGATATCGATCCGTCGGGACATCCCGGCAACGGTACCGGTTCGGCGGGGGAGAACTCCAACGAACTCCACTCGGCCAGGTACGGTGCGGCGCCATGGCTGTCTACGCACTGGGCGATCTCGAACCGACGATCCACCCCGACGCCTTCGTCCATCCCGACGCCGTGATCATCGGTTCGGTCACCATCGGGGCCTTGTCGTCGGTGTGGCCGGGCGCCGTGCTGCGCGGCGACGGCGGCGAGATCCGCATCGGCGAACGCACCAGCGTCCAGGACAACGCCGTGCT
The DNA here is from genome assembly GCA_038321235.1 of Acidimicrobiales bacterium. Lineage (GTDB taxonomy): Bacteria > Actinomycetota > Acidimicrobiia > Acidimicrobiales > Ilumatobacteraceae > Sva-07. The sequence continues at coordinate 28,411 of JBBQEU010000023.1, forward strand.
CCACACCACCGAGCAGTGGCCGACCGTGGTCGGTGACGGCTGCGTGCTGGGTCATCTGATCCATCTGGAGGGTTGCACGATCGAGGACGAGGTGATGATCGGCAATGCAGCGATGGTGTTGCACCGGTCGGTGATCCACAGTGGCGCCATCGTGGCGGCCAATTCGGTCGTGCTCGACGATGTCGACGTGCCCTCGGGCGCTCTGGCGGCTGGTTCACCGGCGGTGATCAAGCCTGGCCGGGTCGACGTCGAGGTCATTCGTGCGGGAGCCCGGCACTACGTCGAGCGCATCGAGCAGTACCGCACGTCGTTGCGGCGTCTCGACTGACCGGCGTGCTCGCGTTCGTGGTGGTCGCTGCCGACAGCGACGTCGAAGCTGCCGGCGACGTTCTGTGGCAGCTGGGGGTACGGGCGATCGAAGAGCGACGCAGCTCGTCCGGCTCCCACGGCGACGCTGGCATGCTCGAGTTGTGGACGGCGGTCGGTGACGAACCCGAGGCGATCGAACGGGCGGTGGAGGCGCTGCGGGGCCGCTGGGAGCATCGTGTGGTCGAGGTCAGCGACGTGGTCGACGATCCGGCCCAGACATGGCGTGACTTCGCATCACCGATGTGGGTCGCTGACGATCTCGTGATCGTGCCGGCATGGCGGGACGTCGACCTTCCAACGACGACTGTCTCGCCACTGGTGATACGCATCGAGCCGGGCGGGGCGTTCGGACTCGGCGACCATCCCACGACACTGCTGTCGCTCAGGGCGCTGCGCCGGCTCCTCGTTGGTCCACCCGGCCGACTTGGAGACGCCGCTGTCGATGTGATCGACGTGGGGTGCGGCACCGGTGTGATTGCAGTGACGGCGGCGTTTCTGGCAAATCGCCCGGTGCGGGCCATCGATGTCGCGTCGGCGGCGGTCGAGGCGACGATCGACAACGCCACCCGCAATGGGGTCAGCGACTCGGTCGGGGTCGACCTGACCGACTTGGCCGACATCGATGTCGAATACGACGTGGTGGTCGCCAACATCCTCGCCCCGGTGCTGGTGTCGCTCGCCGACGATCTTCGCCGCGTGACTCTGGCCGAGGGGCGATTGGTGATCAGCGGCATCCTCGTCGGGTCGCACCAGCACGTGCTCGATGCGCTCGCCCCGATGGTGGTGGTTCGTACCGATGTACTCGACGGCTGGGCCTGCGTCGAACTCCGCCACCCTTGATCGGATCACGGTCGAGCGGGGTTCAGATGAGGCGCTCGATCGCCGCTGTGGTGGGGATCGATGACACCGCACCAGCGACCGTGGTGGCGAGCGCACCGGCCGCTGCCGCGTAACGCACTGCGGGGCGCAGGTCAGCTCCGGCGGCCAGCCGGGCAGCGAGCGCACCGCAGAAGGCATCGCCAGCGCCGGTCGTGTCGATCGGGTCGACGACGAACGCAGCGACCGACCACGTCGCAGCATTCGACAACTCGGCCGCTGTCTCGGTCACGGTGACGCCGGCGGCACCTCGGGTGACCACGACGGCACCCACGCCGCTGGAGATGAGCCGATCGACGCCGCCGAGGAGCTCGACCTCGTGCTCGTTCGGGACCACGAGGTCGCAGAGCGACAGCAATTCGTCGGGGAGGCCACCGACCGGTGCCGGGGCCGGGTTCAGGATCGTTCGGATTCCGGCGGCGCGTGCCGCAGCAAATGCAGCCGTCACGGTGGCGATCGGCACCTCGAGCTGAGCCAGGACCACGGTGGAAGAACCGATGGTCGTGGGCAGCTGGTCGACATGGGCCAGTTCGTTGGCGCCGGGAATGACCACGATGCTGTTCTCGGCTCGGGCATCGACGGTGATGACGGCCCGGCCCGTTGGCGCACCGGTGACGATGACCACCTGCGAGACGTCGATGCCCTCGTGCTCGGCGACAGTGAGCAATGTGCGCCCGGCGTCGTCGTCGCCGAGCGCGGCGATCATCGCCACAGCGGCGCCGGAACGAGACGCTGCGACCGCTTGGTTCAGACCCTTGCCACCGGGGTGCTGAGCGAAGTGCGAGCCGAGCACGGTCTCACCTGGCCCTGGGAGGCGGGGCGTGGTTGCGACCAGGTCGAGGTTGGCGCTGCCAACGACGACGACGTCGAACGACACAGACGGATCGGCGTCGCTCAGCTGGCGCGGGCGCGTATGCCGATGGGGGCGATCAGGCGGAACCCGGCGGCGTGGCGCTCGTCTTCGGACTCGCCGCCCCAGAATCCGTACTCGTGGTTACGTCGGGCGAATTCGACGCAGTCGACGCGCACCGAACAGCCGGCGCACACCTCTTCGGCGGCCGCTTCGCGCCGTTCACGTGCTTGCGGACGTTCGGCTGCGGTGGGGAAGAACAAGTGTGTCAACCCCTTACAGGCGCCGTGACGCATCCAATCGTCATCGGTTGCGATGCGGTCGAGTTCAATGGCCGACATGGACACACCCCCGTGTGTTTCGTTGCCCGTCTCGGGGCCGGTTGACCCCGAGCGGTGCGCAGACTAAATCGAATCGATCACCGAGTCAATTGCATCAAGCAAGGAATCTCGGGAAACTTGTCGACCCGCTTTCAACGAGCAGTCAGCAGCTCGACGCCGTGGGCGAACGAGGCGACGTCGTCGGCGGTGGTGTCCCACGCGGTCATCCAGCGCACCTGGTTCACACTGACGTCCCAGTCCCAGAAGAAGCACCATTCGCGCAGGGCAGCGATGACCTCGGGGGCCAGACGCGGGAACAGGCTGTTGACGGCTGGGGGAGTGTCGAGTTCGACGCCGTCGATGGCGTGTGTCAGGCGGTACAGCTCTGCCGCCATGGCGTTGGCGTGGGCGGCGAGGTCGATCCAGAGGTCGTTTTCGAGGATCGCGTTGAACTGTGCCGCCAGGAACCGCATCTTCGACGGCAGCTGTGTCACCTGCTTTCGGACGTACTCCGAGCCGACGGCAGCAGCGGGAGAGAGGAACACGACGGCTTCCGCGCCGAGTAGCCCGTTCTTCGTGCCACCGAAACTGACAGCGTCGACGCCTGCGTCGATCGTCATCGCCCGCAGCGCCGCCCGCGAGCCACCGAGGGCGGCGGTGGCATTGGCGATGCGGGCGCCATCGAGGTGGACGAGCATGCCGAGCGCATGAGCCTGATCGCACAGCGCCGCGATCTCATCGGCGCTGTAGAGCGTGCCGAGCTCGGTCGCCTGGGTGATCGACACGACCCCTGGTTGCGCGTGGTGCTGGACGCCCTGCACATGTGTCAGTTGGGCGATCTGTTCCGGTACCAGTTTGGCCTCAGGTGACGGCAGGTCGATCAGCTTGGTGGCCAGGGCGCGCTCGGGCGCTCCGGTCTCGTCGACGGCGATGTGGGCCCAGTCGGTGCACACGACGGCGTGGTTCGGCCCTGGGAGTGAGCTCAGCAGCGTGGCGAGCGCCACGATGTTGGCGCCGGTGCCGTTGAGCGTGAGACGGGTGGTGACATCGGCTCCGAAGAGATCACGGAATCGGGCGGAACACTCACGGGTGTGGGCGTCGTCGCCGTAGGCGAGCGCATGGCCATCGTTGGCGGCGATCACCGCATCGATGACGGCCGGATGGGCGCCCGCGGCGTTGTCGCTCGCGAAGGCAGCCGTTGGGGGCGGGGGAAGCGTGGTCACAGTGAGCAAGTCTCCCAGATC
>JBBQEU010000024.1:0-31411 GCA_038321235.1 Acidimicrobiales bacterium
CTCGACGATCTCGGGTTCCACTCCGCTCGACGCGAAGAGAAGGTCGGTCACCAGTCCCGTCTCGTCACCACGGCGTATGAGACGCACCGTCGACAGACGTCCCGCCGCCTCCTGCTCCACGATGGCGACCACCTCGTACCCACGCCCCCGCAACGCATTGATCACGCGCTCGGCTTCGACATCGTCGACAACAGAGAGTGCGACATCAACGTCTCGCGTCAGACGCGGCTCGGCTCTGATCGACACCGCCAGTCCCCCAACGACTGCGAATCGTCGATCGAGAGATCCGAGGTCGAGGGCAACCTGACGCAGCGACCGTTCGAGTTCGGTCACCGGTCAGCGTCCACGTCGCGTGCGGCCGACGGCGTCACCATCAGGTGCACCCGGACGGTCGAGCCACCACGTGCGCACGTGGGCCGCAATCACGTCGTCGCTGGCGTCCGGATGGTCACGGCGATAGCGCTGCTCAACCAAGTGCGCCCCGAGTTCAGCGAGTTCGCACGCCACCTGCAACCCCGAGACGCGAGCGCCAGCCATCACACCATTCTACGAGCGACCCGACGGCTGCGCCGGATCTCGCTCACAGTGGACCCACTCGCGGACGATCTCCATGCCGACACTGTGATAAAGCCCCAACGCATTCGCGTTCTCTGCTTCGACACCGAGGCCGATGACCCGGATGTCGCCCCTGTTCAACCGTCGACAGGCCTCGACCAGGATCGCCCGTCCCAACCCGCGACCACGGGCCGATCGGGCGACACCGAGCTGCGAGACCCATCCGACATCACCGACGAAGGTCCGCCCGAGCGCACCGCCGACGATCGGGCCCTCACCGTCGTCGGCGCGAGCCACCACGATGAGGTCGGCGTCAAACCACGGGCCGGCGAGGATCGCCGACCGCCACTCGTCGATCGGGCGGTGGGTGTGCCCCGGCACCTGAGTCCAGAACGAGTAGATCATCGCGTGCAGTTCCTCGTCGTCGACCCCGAGTCGGAACGGCACTGAGACGATTCCGGCGGGCCACGCCGGCTCGGGGAGATCCACAACGTCGCCGGGCCGCTCGAGTTCGAAGCTGGATCGTGTGGGCACGAACCCGAGTTCCGCCAACTGCCCGAGCCGCTCGGCGTCTTGTGCTGGTGCTTCGATCTGGACCTGGTCGAACTCGGCGAGCCATCCGAACAGCGCCATCCGCACTGCAAACGCACGAGCAGCATCCGGATCGACGGCAACGATCGTGTGCCCGTGCCCGACGCACAGTGCGACACCGACGACGGCGCCGTCGACCACTGCCACGCGGGCGCCAGCCAGGAGCGAACCCACCGACAGTTCGACCCGCTCGAGTCCCAGGCGCACGTCGTCGATGTCGCCGTCGGGTTCACCCCACCAGGCAGTGTCCTGCGCATCGATGACGAGCGACATCGCCTCGACGTCGTCGTCGCACGGTGGCCGCAATTCGATGTGTTCCACTGCCCGATCGTGCCATGTTGCAGGTCCGGTGCGAGCCACGATTTCGGCGCTCCCTACCATCGCCGCATGTCACGCCTGCGCTTCGGAACGTTCCTCGCCCCACATCACCCGACGGGTGAACATCCGACGTTGCAGTTCCAGCGCGACATCGACTTCTCCGAACACCTCGACCGGCTCGGCTTCGACGAATTCTGGTGCGGGGAGCATCATTCGTCGGGCTGGGAGATGATCGCCTCGCCGGAGATGTTCCTCGCCGGCGCCGCCCAACGCACGCACAACATCATGCTGGGCACCGGCGTCACGAGCCTTCCGTACCACCACCCGTTCAACGTGGCACAACGCATCGTGCAGCTCGACCACATGAGCCGCGGCCGGGCGATGTTCGGATCCGGGCCGGGCGCGCTGGCGTCGGACGCGCGGACGCTCGGCATCGATCCGATGGTGCAGCGCGATCGCCAAGACGAGGCACTCAGCGTGATTACCCGCCTGCTGCGCGGCGAGGACCGATTCAGTTTTGACAGCGAGTGGTTCACGCTCAACGACGCTCGCCTCCAGCTGTTGCCCTTGCAGGAGGAACTGCCGATGGTGACGGCGTCGTCGATCTCGCCGTCGGGCATGACACTCGCCGGCAAGTACGGCATGGGCGTGTTGTCGATCGCCTCGAACTCGACGGCCGGCCTCCAGGCGCTGCCGACCCAGTGGGGCTTCGCAGAGGATGCTGCCGCCGAACACGGCCAAACCGTGGACCGTGGGAACTGGCGGGTGATGCTGGCGTTCCACGTCGCCGAGTCGCGCGAACAGGCCCGCAACGAGGCCGTCGACGGGCTCCACCGCTGGCACAACGAGTACAACGTGTGGACACTCGGGCGCCCCAACGCCACCCACGTCGATGACAAGTGGGAGTTGCTCGATCAGACCGTCGGCAACGGTTCTCCCGGGGCGGGCGCAGGGGTGATCGGCACACCTGACGATCTCATCGCTGCGATCCGTCACCTCCAGGAGATCACCGGTGGCTTCGGTGTGGTACTCGGCTTCGCGCACGACTGGGCGAACCGTGAGGCGACGATGCGATCGTGGGAGCTCGTCGCCCGCTACGTGATCCCCGAACTCAACGGCTACACCGCCGGCCTGCGCGAATCGCAGGAGTACCTCAACCGCCATCAGACCGAGCTCATGGCCGGTGCGTCGAAAGCCGTGGTCAGCAAGATCCTGGCAAACGACAAGGCGGCCGCCGCGTTGGCGACCACCATGGAACAGGCTGCACAGGCCGCTGCAGCCAAGGAGGCCAAACAGTCGGAGTTCCGTCCCGGCGGCGGTCTCCCCGCCTCCGTCGACTGAGCCAGCCGACCCTGCTTGGCTGTCTTTGCTCAGTCGTCTTTGAGGGCGACGGCGTTTGGGGTGACGTTCATCTTGGGCTCGTACTCGGCCAATACGACAACACGCCCCTCGGCGCGGAACGCGTCTCGGAGCTGCGCGCGGCAGACCTCGCACGGGCCATAGAAGTCCTCGACCACGTCGCCGTTGCATCGGGGGCAGCAGAACTCCATGCGCTCCGACGCTAGTGCGCCTACGATCCACATCGATGCCGTCCGGACCGAACATCTTCGACGACGAGGTCGGATCCGAGGTCGATCAACCGACGGCAACGACGACGAGCTCACCGAGCGACGACGAACGATCCGAACAATCAGGGCGACGCTCACGCGGTCCGAACTATCTGTTCCGACGAGCGGTCGTCGTGGGCGGAGTGGTCGCCGTGCTCGTCACCGCCTCCATCGTCGTCGGCCAACTGATCGGTTCCGGATCCGACGATCCCATCTCGGGCGCGATCAGCACCGACTGGAACCGGATCGTGCTCGTGGACGACCGCACCGGGCGGGTCATCGTCGACGACATGGGCGGCGAGGAGTTGGCGCGCATCGAGTCCAGAGTCCGGAACCCCACCGCCTCCTCGGTCGTCGATTCCACACTGGTCGTCGCCGGTGCCGAGAAACTTGCCGTCATCGACGTCACCAGCGAGAACGTCGACGAGTACGAGCTGGGAGCGGACCAGATCGTCCGGCCGGCTGGCAGTGCCCTCACGCTGATTGCACCGCAACCCGATGGCGGCCGGGCCCTGCTCGTTCACGGGCCGAGCGGCGACGTGATCGACACCGACACATTCGCTCCCGTGGTCGGTGCCCGCTATGAGTTCGCCAGCTCGCGGTCGTCGTCGTCCGGGCGTGACGTCCTCGTCACCGACTCCGGCAATTTCCAGAGCGTGCTGGTGTCGTTCGATCGCGATGCACCATCGTTCTTCCCTGGCCTCGCACTCGCGGTCGACGCCGACCTCGTCGTCACCGCCCAGAACGTGGGCAGCGATGCCACCATCAACGTGTTCGACCACACCGGCGAACCGATGGCGACCGGCAGGACCCCGTCGGTGCGGGCCGGCATGATCACCGACTCAGGGATCGTCCTGGTCACCATCGACGGCGCCGTGATCACCATGTCCTCGTCGAACGGTGACACCTCCGACGGGGTACAGCTCGACATCGGCACCATCAAATCGGGTGATGTCACCACGAGCGGCGATCGTCTCGTGGTCTCCGGTGCCACCGGCACCGCGATCGTCGGGGCTGACGGCGCAATCGTCGGCACCTACGACGCCGAGCGACCAGCGGGTGCCGGCGAGCCACCGGTCGGATCGACGTGCATCGCGACCATCTCCGCTCCAGACGCCGCCGAACCCAAGATCGCGTTGATCGACACCACCGACGGAGCCGTGCGGGTCGAGGCCAGCGGCGACGAACCCCTACTCGCCGACGCGTCGGGCTGCGTCGTCGGCACCCGGACAGCGGTCGGATTCGCCCTGCTGGCGAGCGACGGCGTCCAGCCGTTCCGGACCGATGACATTCTGCTCGCGCTGTCGCTCGACGGCACGAGCGTCGTCGTCGAACGCGACGGCCGAACCATCTTGTTCGGAGTCGGAGTCGACGCCGCCTCAGAGGAACCGGTCGACCTCGGACCACTCGGCCGCACCGTGCACGTCACACAGTCATGAGCGCTGACGCCCCCGACGACACCCCCGACGAGGCGTACGTCGAGATCGTTCGCTCGAATACCGTGTGGCGTTTCGAACGTGAGTTCCTCGAGTCGAACTGGACCTGCCTGTTCGGACGCGGCTGCAAGGGGATTCTCGACCGGGACGCAACCGAGTTGAACCAGGGCTGTTGTTCTCTCGGCGCGCACTTCGGCGACGGCCCAGCAGGCGAAGCCGAAGCGATGACCGTCGCCGCGTACGCGTCGATGCTGACCCCTGATCAGTTCCAGTACCACGACGTCGCCAACCAGGTCTCCGATGAAATCAGCGGTCCCGGCGACGGGGCCAACGGGATTTTCGGCGACAGCGAGCGGACCCACACTCGCTTGGTCGATGGTGCATGCATCTTCCTCAACCGTCCGGGGTTCGCCGGGGGCGAGGGGTGCGCGTTACACATCGCGGCGCTGGAATCCGACGAGTCACCGACCGAGTGGAAGCCGTCGGTGTGCTGGCAACTTCCCCTCCGAGTCGATTGGCAAGAGCTCGACGCCGAGACCGAGATGGCCACGGTCCGCCGATGGACTCGCGCCGATTGGGGAGAACACGGCCGCACGATGGCGTGGTGCTGTACCGAACGCTCCGATGGCGGCGAGGCCTACTCGGGCGGCGAGCAGGTGATCGACTCGATGGCCGACTCACTCACTGCGCTCGCCGGCGACGAGGTCTACGTCGAACTCCGCCGCCGTCTCTGACCCCGACCCCGAAAATGATCCGGGTTCAGATGACGTTGATGGCGTCGAGGACACTGGCGACCTCAGAGTTGTCGCTGTCGCCCGTCACCTCGTCACGCCAATCGGAGCGCTTGGTGCCCCACGATACGAAGTCGTGCACCGAGGTGGTGATCGTCGGCTCATCAGGCGCCGACGACTCGCCCACAGTCCACCCGTCGTCACCTGGCGCCAGGACGAACCTTCCTCCCCCCGGTCCTTCGAACACGAGATTCACCGCCTGCTGGGGCGCTGCAGCGAGCTCGCCTGCACACATTTGCGGGAGCCCGGCAAGCATCCAGTGGAGCGTGGCGGTCAGCGCATCCTCCTCTCGAGGAAGGGCAGCCGCCCGATCGACCACGGCGCCGATGTCGTGACGCAGATGGCAGTAGTGATCGAACACGATGGCGTTCGCGAGCATGTGCAGCGGATGGCTACCCAGGTCGGACAGGGGCACCACGGTGTGCGACATCGGCGGCTCCTGCAGCGCGGCGAGTGCAGCGACGCCCTTGGCTGACCATTCGTCGTAGGCCGCGACGACCTCGTCGACCGTCCAGTCCTTGCGCGCCTGCACCGGTACCTCTGCCGCCGTTTCGGCCCTGCCGGAATCACCGGTGTCGATCGAGGCCGGATCGGCGATCTGCTGGAACACAGCAGCCATGTGCTGCACGACGTCTTGGACACGCCATCCCTCACAACCCGACGCGGATGCCCACTCCTCGGGCGTGAGATTCGTGAACAACTCCCGAGCGTGGCGCACCTCGGTCTCCAATGCTGGAATCGCCGCTGCAGTCATGTCGGTCTCCTCGTGGACTCATGACGACCATCAGCAGCCGTCACCGACGCTGACGGTAGTGATCAGGACGTCGAGGAATTCGACCGGAGCAATCGACCAGCGAGGGCACCGGTGTGTTCGCCGTGGTCCATGAAGATGTTGCCGTTGACGAGCGTGTAGTCGTACCCACTCGACCGCTGGATGTAGCGGCCCGCCCCGTTCGGGAAGTCGTTCACGTACTCGGGGACCGGCAGGTGCAGACCCTCGAAGTCGATCACGTTGACATCGGCGAACGCTCCGACCGCCAAGCGTCCACGGTCGGTCACGCCGAACAGGTCGGCGGTATCAGAGGTGAGTCGACGGACAGCTTCCTCGATGTCCCAACGCTGGCGCTCACGCACCCAGTACGTCAACAGGAACGTCGGCTGGCTCGCGTCCATGATCTGACCTACGTGTGCACCAGCGTCGGCCAGACCGAGCGTCACCAGCGGATCGTCGAGCATCGCCTCGACTGCTGCCAGATCTTGATTCAGGAACGGCATGTTCGCTACGAGCGCCCCATTGGTTTCGAGGACCAACTCGATGAAGGCCGCCGCCGGACTGACGCCGCGCTCGACCGCGATCGCGGACAGTGACGAAGACGGATCGCAGTCGTAGCGGGCGCCATCGGTCGGGAGCACGAACAACCCGCCGAGATCGAGCGGTGTGCCGTGCACGTCGGCCTCCGAGATCAGTGTCTGACGGAACGTCGCGTCGCGGACCATCTGCAGTTTGCGACCATTGACCGCTGCGCGGAGTTCCTTCCACGACGGCGCTCGGTCGAACGGTGTGCGGGTCTCGAGACCGAACAGGATGCCCACACCCCGTGCAGTGGTCTGCGGACGCACGTTGGCGCCAGCCGCGTTCTCGTCCTTGACGAACTCGATCACCCGCTCGTAGAGATCGGGCCGACGATTGCTCTGCGTCAACCCGAAGCTCACCGGTCGCCCGCTCCGTCGGCTGATCTCACCCATCAGGGCGACTTCGGAGCGAGACGCGTCGTAGGCGTCGTTATCGCGCTCGCCCAGGCGCATCGCCCCCTCGAAGACGCCCGCTCCGTGGTCACGCAACACCTCTGCGAACGCGAGCAACTCGTCGGCCGCAGCATGGGTGCCAGGGATCGGTCGGCCGTCGGGCACCTTGTGCAGGAAGGTCCGGCTCGTCGAGACACCGAGTGCACCAGCGGCCATCGCCTCGTCGACCAGCCGGGCCATCGCAGCGATGTCGTCGCCGGTCGCCGGTTTCTCGTCGAGACCACGCTCCCCCATCACGTACGTGCGCAACGCAGCATGGCCGACGAGGCCACCGACGTTCGGGCCCTTGGGGAGGCGACCGATCGAGTCGTAGTACTCGCCGTAGGTCTCCCAGTCCCAGGCCAGACCATCGAGAATCGCATGAGCGGGGATGTCCTCGACACTCTCCATCATGGCGGCCAGCGTCGTGCGATCGCTGGGTCGGCACGGCGCGAAGGTGACACCGCAGTTGCCCATCACCACGCTCGTCACACCGTGCCAACAGCTCGACGTGCCGATCGGGTCCCATGCGAGCTGCGCGTCGAGGTGAGTGTGGATGTCGACGAATCCCGGAGTGACCAAACGGTCAGCGGCGTCGATCTCACGACGGGCAGTCGCCGTGATCCCACCGTCGGCTACGTCGGCAATCTCGACGATGCGGTCGCCGGCGACGCCGACGTCGGCTCGACGCGCGGGGGCTCCCGTGCCGTCGACGACCGTGCCGTTCCGGATGATGATGTCGTGGTTCATGCCGCCTCGTATGAACTCGGAGATACCCGGCCCAACTGCTCGGATTCGACGCCGTCAACGACGCCGGGTGAAGGGTCTAGCGCAAGTCGATGACCGAGAACACCTCAGTCGTGTTCCAATTGCGTGTCGTGACCGGTCAACGACGATGCCACTTACCCGGCCGGTCGGAGCAGGATCTCGGCGCCGACCGGCGTGAAACCCCAGTTCAGGAAGGCCCTCAGCGACGCCGCATTGCCGGGCGCGACCTGCGCGAATACCGCCTCGCCAGCAGGGACCAGCGCTATCGCCTGTTCGATCAATCGACGTCCCGTGCCAGCCGGTTGACCGCTGAATGCCTCGACCACAGCTCCAATCGACCGACCAGCCCACGCCCGATCGTGACCAGCCCGGTGTCGTCGCCATGGACGCGGACATGGCGTCGATGCGCTCGCGATCTCACCACTCGGGGATGGTCCTCCAGGTCGGACCGTTCGGACAGCCGCCCTCCGCCGACGCCGCGTGCAACCAGCACGGCGTCGTGCGATCCGATCCAACCATCCGGACCGACGAGCCATCGCAGCATGTCAGGTTGCGATGCTCCACCGAAGCCACCGGCGCCCCTCACCAGCACATCGTCACGCTCGCGGTCGGTGAGCACGAAGGAGTGCCCGGTGAACTCGACGACCGCATGGTGATCACCTGACATCGGTGCGAGGACCTCGACCGCCCCGTCGATCGCCGGGAACCTCCCCTCGGCGGCGTCGACCAAGATGCGGTGAAGTTCGTGCACGGCGTTCGAGATTACGGTCGGAGCCATGCGTGTCGACGTGATGACGGTTCCACGAGCCCTGACGCAGATGGGCGCGGTCGACCATCTCTCGGTTTTCTGCACCGAGGCCACCTGGCACGACCTGGCCGACTCACTGATCGCCGAGTACGACGACGTCGTCGATCGGCTGGTGTTCTACAACCCGGCCTTCGACACGCTTGATCGCTTCGAGCGGTACGGCTCGGTCGCACGGACGATCTCCGAGCGCACGGCGAACTGAGAGGCCGGTGTTGGTCGACATCCGCCGTGCCGGACCGCCTGACCTCGACACACTCGTCGAGTTGCACCGCGAGTTCTGTTCGATCGACAGCCACCCGTTCGACCAGCAGCGCGCCTGTGCAGCGTTCGCTCCTCTGCTGATCGACGACATGCACGGGATGGTCTGGATCGTCGACACGCCGAGTGCGTATGCGGTCGTCACGTGGGGGTGGTCGATCGAAGCAGGTGGAGCGGAGGCCGTGCTCGACGAGTTCTTCGTGACCGAACGCGATCGCGGAGTCGGCTCTGCATTGTTGGATCACCTGCTCGCCGACGGTCGCCGACGCGGTTTGGCCCGCATCTTCCTGGAGACCGAGGCCCCCAACGAGCGGGTACGACGGTTCTACGAACGCCACGGCTTTCGCGCCGACGATTCGGTCTGGCTCTCCAACGACTTCGTCGACCTGTCGTGAGGCGTCACGTGCGAGGCGTCGCGCGGCTCCTGGTGCTGAGCGCAGTCGTGACAACGAGTTGCGGTGACGACTCAGGAATCGCGGACGACACGATCGCCGAGGCGACCGTGCGCGTCCGTGCCGACGGATGCGGACCGCGCACCGAACTGGGAACCGGCACCTCGATCGGCGACGGGCTGGTGGTCACGGCGGCCCACGTGGTGGCCGGCGCGGATCGGGTGGAGGTCGTCGATCCGTCCGGCGAAATGACCCCGGCGGAGGTGGTGATGTTCGACCCCGTGCTCGACGTGGCAACGCTCCGTCCGAACACCGACCCAGGACCGCCGGCACCACTTCGGGCCGATCCTGCCAGCGAGGGCGAAACCGGGGTCATCGCAATTCCATCGGCCAATGGCTCGATCGAGTTGGTCGATGTCGAGGTGGTGCAGCGTGTCACGATCCTCACGACGGACATCTACCGCGACGAGCAGGTGCAGCGGCCGGGCCTACGAGTGGCGGTCACCGTCGAACCCGGTGACTCGGGAGCCATGGTGCACCTGGCGGGCGGTGGAGTCGGCATCGTGTGGAGCCGCAGCACCGAGCGGTCGGATCAGGCCTGGACCGTCGACCTCCCCGACGAACTCCGCAGCCCTGCCTCACGCCGCGCGCTCATGGAGCCCGTCGACACCGGCCCCTGCCCGTAGCTGTTACTCATGGTGTCTGACACCACGAGTAACACACTCAGGGGGTGCCGAGGACCCGATCGAGATAGGCGTTGCGGAACGTTCCAGTCGGGTCGAGCTTGGCCCGCCACGACTGGAACGTGTCCCATTCGGGATACCGGTGCGCCAGGGTGAGCGAGTTCTGGAAGTGCAGCTTGCCCCAGTGCGGGCGCCCGTTGTAATCGTTCATGATCTGCTCGACGCCCTGGAAATACGCCTCGTAGGGCACGCCCACGTACTGGTGCACGGCGATCCAACCCGAGTCGCGGCCGTTGGCGGTCGACAGCGGGATGTCGTCACCCTGCGACGAACGGACCTCGATCGGGAACATCGGCGGGTACGACAGCCGCGACGTGAGCTCGACGATGCGACCGATCGCGTCGGGCACTGCGTCGAACGGGATGCCGTACTCCATCTCCACGAAATGCACGTGACGGGGGCTGCAGAACACCTTGTCGCTGCGGTCGATCACATCGCGTTCGGCGGCAGCCGACATCACCAACTTGGCAACCTTCGGCGCCAGTGTCGGGAATCGACGGCCCACCCGGCAGACCGTGCCGAAGGCGAGGTTCTCGCCGATCCACTTGTCGCGCACGTAGCTGGCCTTCGACTGCGGGCGGGCGGGCTCGTCGGTGCGCGTGTTGCGCTTGACCTGGCAACGGCGGGCACCGGGCATCAGGTAGAACTCGACGTGATCGGTCGAGCGCATCACCGTGCCGAAATCGGCAACGACGTCGCTGAGCAACTCGATGGTCTCGACGGCGTGAAGGTTGAACGCAGGCACGCAGCGCAACGTCACCTCCGTGAGGATGCCGAGTGCGCCCAATCCCACGCGGGCCACCCGGAGTAGTTCGGGTTCGTGCTGCTCGTCGGCGCGCAGCACGGTGCCGTCACCGGTGACGATCTCGAGCCCGACGACGTTGGTGGCCAGATTCGGGAAATCGACACCGGTTCCATGTGTGGCCGTGGACGTGGCGCCGGCGATCGACTGCACGTCGATGTCACCGAGATTCGGCAATGCCAGGCCCCGTTGCGCCAGCAGATCGTTCAGGTCGCGCAGCCGGATACCGGCCTGCACGGTGACGTCGTTGCCAGTGACAGCGAGGACCTGGTCCATCGCGTCGAGCGACAACAGGTGGCCGTTGGTCATTGCGGTGTCGGTGAACGAGTGCGCGCCGGCAATCACCTTGACCCGCTCGCCCGCGGCCGCCGCGGCTCGAACGATCGCGGCGACCTCGTCGGTGAACCTCGGCTCGTGGACCTGCGCTGGCAGGCAACGTTGGTTGCCGGCCCAGTTCTTGGTGGGGACTGCCATGGCCCTCAGCGTAAACCGGGCAGGCAGATCGTGCGTCAGCGACCCCGCATCGCTCCGGCGAGCACGTCGACGGCCGTCACGGTTTCGTTCACGGTCGTGGTGTAGTGCACCGACAACCGCAGTAGCGCTGGGAGGTGTCGGCGCTCGACATCCCAGAGCGACGAGTCGTCTGGGGTGGTGGTCGTGTTGATTCCGTTTCGAGCAAGGAGTTGCTGGAGTTCCCCGGACACCACGGCGTCGGTCGCACAGGTGACGATGCCGCATCGCCGCACGCCTTCGTCGTAGACCGTGAAACCGGCGTCGGTCAACAGTGCACGGAGTTGCTCGGCGCGCTCGGTGACGGTCGCCTCGATCCGGTCGATCCCCCAGCCGAGCGCGTGGTCGACCGCGGCACCGAGGCCGAGCCATCCGGCAACGCTGTGCTCCCAGTGCTCGAAGCGGCGGGCGCCGTCGCGCCACTCGAATCGGTCGCCGGCGACCAGTTCGGCCCCGTGGTGGTCCGGCTGCGTCGGCTCGAGTCGTTCGACGATCGCATCGCTGACGTAGAGGAACCCGGTGCCTCGTGGCCCGCGCAGATACTTGCGACCCGTCGCCGACAACAGATCGCATCCGATCTCGGCGACGTCGATCCGGCGTTGGCCGACCGACTGACACGCATCGAGCAGGAACGGGACACCGGCAGCCCTGGTGAGCATGCCGACGTCGGTGGCCGGGTTCACCAATCCGCCGTTCGTGGGGACGTGGGTGAGTGATACGAGCGCGACGTCGAAGCGGTCCAGTCGGTCGGCGATCGCTCCCACGTCGACCTGGCCCGACGGATCGCTCGGCACCCGCTCGATCACGATCCCGCGTCGTTGCGCCGCCACCAGGAACGCGACGACGTTCGCGCCGCACTCGTGGTCGTGGACCACGATGCGTTGCCCCGGCGTCATCGGCACCGCCCAGAACGCTGCGTTCCATGCGGCAGTCGCGTGCTCCATCCGCGCGATCTCGTGCGGACGTGCTCCGATCAACGCTCCGATCGAGCCGTAGACCGTCTCGCGTCGATCGAGCGCCGACGACGCCGCCTCGTAGCCGCCCATGGCCGCCTCGGCCCGCAGGTGCCCGATCTGAGCGTCGAGCACCGCTTGGGGCGGCAACGACGACCCCGCGTGATTGAGATGGATCACCTCACCGCACCCTGGGGTGACGGCGCGAGCCGCCTCGATCTCCTCGACCGTCAGCGCTGCCACGTCGGCGACGCTACCGATCAGCCGACGGCGTCGAGCAGTGCGTTTTCGACGACCTCGGTCAGCGCCGGATGGATGTAGAACACTTGGCGGGCGACGTCCTCGGCGCGCTGGTCGAACTGCATTGCCTGGATCAGCGGCTGGATGATCGACGACGCCTGCGGGCCGAGCACGTGGGCACCCAGGATCAATCCGGTCTCGTCGTCGACGAGCACCTTGGCGAATCCCGACTCGTCGGCCATCGCCCACCCATAGGCGGTGCCGCCGTAGTCGCGGCGACCAACGGTGAACGAGCGGCCCTGTTTGGCGGCCTCCTGCTCGGTCAGCCCGACCGTGGCAACCTGCGGGCTCGAGAACACTGCGCTCGGCACCGCCTTGTAGCTCTGGTGACGCACGTCGTCGGGGTGGCCGATGTTCCAGAACGCGATCGCCGCCTCGGCGTTGGCCAGGTGCTTGAGTTGGTAGTTGTTGGCGATGTCACCGATCGCCCAGATGCCAGGGACGTTGGTGGCCATCGTGTCGTCCACGGCGATGGTGCCGTGGTGGTGGCAGGTGAGCCCAGCGGCGTCGACGTCGAGGAGGTCGCTATTGGGCTCACGGCCGGTGGCGACGAGGATTTCGTCGACGATCGACTCGCCGGCCGAGCTGGTGATCTTGATTCCGTCGGCGACGCGCTCGACCTTGGTGGGGATGTGCCCGAGCAACAACTCGACCCGCTTGGCGAACTCGGCCGTGAACGTTGTCGAGATGTCGTGGTCGAACTCGCGCAGCAACGTGTTCGACCGGTTGAAGACGGTGACGTGCGACCCGAGGCCGGAGAACACGTGACCCATCTCGACAGCAATGAAGCCGCCGCCGATGATGCCGAGTCGCTTCGGGAGCTCGGGAAGCCGCATGATCGAGTCGGACGTATGGAATCCGGTCTCCATCAACCCGCCGATCGGTGGCACCACGGGGCGGGCACCGGCGGCGAGGAGGATGTTCATCGATGTGATACGCCGTCCTTCGACGTCGAGTGTGTGCTCGTCGACGAATGCTGCGGTTCCTTCGATCAGTGTCACGTTCGGCGTGCCGCTCGCGCGGTAATCGCGGCCGCCCGCTGCGATCGGATCGATCAGACCGAACACTCGGTCGCGGATCGCCGACCAGTCGGCGCCGTTGAATTGGGTATCGATGCCGAGTTTGGACGACGTCTGTACGGCGACGGCGACGTCAGCGGGGTACACGAACATCTTCGAGGGGATGCACCCGCGGTTGAGGCAGGTGCCGCCGAACACGTCGCGCTCGACGATCGCGATCTTCCAGTCGTCGAGGTACGACGGGATCGAGTTGCCCGACCCGCTTCCCACGATGATCAGGTCGAACGTCTCGATGTCGATGCCGGAGTTGCTCACGAAGGGAAGACAACGCCGCCGATGAGGATTTCCTTCCCTCACTCGTGCTCATAGGGTGGGTCCGTGTTGGAACGACGAACGGGTGACGGGTTCATGCAGTGCAGCGACGGGCACGTGCGCTGGGGTGTGTACGGAGCAGCTGGCGTGGTGTTCGTCGTTCGCGATGCCCACGACGAGCTGTTGGTCCTGTTGCAAAAACGCTCGGCGATGGCCCACGAAGGCGGCAACTGGTCGTGTGCGGGCGGTGCGCTCGACCTTGGCGAGACTCCGTACGAAGGTGCTCTACGCGAGGCCACCGAGGAGGTCGGCCCACCGTTGGGCGCTCCCCGACTGCTCGGCCAGTACGTGTTCGAGCCGGCCACCGACTGGCGGTACACCACCGTGGTGGTCGAGGTCGACGAGCCGTTCGGTTCCTCGATGAACTTCGAGACCGACGAGGTCGACTGGTTCCCGCTCGACTACGTCGAGCAGTTGCCCTTGCACTTCGGTTTCGCCTCCGCCTGGCCGCATCTCCGCGCGATCATCGAATCCTGAACCCGGTGGCGGAAACCCGCCACGTCAGTAGTCCGTGATCAAGATGGCGGGCAGCGAAGGCGAAAAGTGCAGCCACCGATCCCACAGCGATGGACCAGTCGCCTGATCCACTGAAAATGCCGACCCGGACCATGTTGCCGCTCATGTTCGCGACGAAGACGTTGGGGACATGCAAGAAGAGGTGCGCATCGATGAACCCAGCGACGCCTGCGAGCGAGAATGCCAAGACGAGCGGCCCCGAGGGGTGATGAGCGGTCTCGGCCGTCACTGAACGTCGTGCTGTCGGTCGACGTACGCCACGCTCGTCGAGGCTGATCCCAGCGATCGTGCGGGCGGACGAACGCTGGATCGCGACGCCACGACCGTAGGGTGGTGGCTGAGCACGTCACGACGGCGTGTTCGAGACGAAAGTGAATCTATGCAAGGCACCGTGAAATTCTTTAACAGCGAGAAGGGCTTCGGCTTCATCTCACGCGAGGGTGGGGAGGACGTTTTCGTCCATCACTCCAATATTGCGGGAGATGGCTACAAGTCTCTCGACGAAGGACAGAAGGTCGAGTTCGACATCGGTCAAGGCCGCAAGGGCGACGAAGCCCAAAACGTCCGACCCAGCTGATTGTCTGGTTCGCACAGCGCCGCCGACCTGATCTGGCCGGCGGCGCCGTGCGTTTTCGGCACGCGTCGTCGTTCACCGTTGCCCGGCTTCGGAGACGGAAACCCGCCAGCGCACTGCCGAAGCGTCTCCTAGCCTGCTGGTCATGGCGACACGCACCGTCAACGGCACCTGCCACCACGACTGCCCCGATACCTGCGGCTGGACCGTGACGGTCGACGACCATGGGGGACCGTCACCGGTTGCCGTGAAGCTTCGTGGCAATCCCGACCATCCGTACTCCGTCGGCGAGTTGTGTCCGAAGGTCAATCGGTTCCTCGATCGCGTGTACTCCCCCGATCGGGTCCTCCATCCTCTCCGACGTGTCGGCCCCAAGGGCTCGGGCGAGTTCGAGCAGGTCAGCTGGGACGATGCGCTCGCCGAGATCGCGGACCGTCTCCACTCGGTGATTGCCACCCACGGCGCCGAGGCAGTGCTGCCGTTCTCCGATGCCGGCAATCAGAGCCTGCTGTCGATGATGGGCATCAACGGTCGGTTCTTCGCCCACATGGGCGCCTCGAAGCTCGAACGCGCCATCTGCGGGCCGACGGTCGGCCACGGCATGCGGATGACCAACGGCTCCGGCCGCGGGATGGACGCGCTCGAACTGGAACACTCGCAGCTGATCATCCTGTGGGGCACCAACACCAAGCTCACCAACCGCCATCTGTGGCCGACGATCGAGACCGCTCGCAGCCGCGGTGCACGCCTCGTGGTGATCGACCCGATCCGCACGCTCACCGCCGACGCGATCGACGAAGATCGCGGTGACTGCTTCATCCAGCCCCTTCCCGGTACCGACATCGCGATGATGCTGGGGATGATGCACGTCATCATTCGCGACGGACTCACGAATGACACCTGGATCGACGAACACACGACCGGGTTCGACGAACTCCGCGAAGGCGTCGCCGACTGGACACCCGAGCGAGCGGCAGCGAGCGCCGGCGTCGCTGCTGACGTCATCGAGCTGCTCGCGCACGACTACGCGACGATCCGACCCGCCGGCATCAGAACCCTGATCGGTGCCGAGCACCACGAGAACGGTGCGATGTTCTTCCGGACGCTCGCATGTCTGCCCGCGCTGATCGGCGCCTGGGCAGAGCGCGGTGGTGGCATCGCCAAGAGTGTCGGCTCCTACAGCGACGCGCTCGTCGACGGAGTCGCCTTGCTACGACCTGATCTCGAACGCGCCGGTGGGCGCGACGAGCCACGCACGTTGAACATGAGCCGCCTCGGCGAGATCCTCACAGCAGCGCACGCCGGTCAGGCCGCCGGTCCGGGCGTGCATGCGTTGATCAACTGGAACTGCAATCCACTGGTCACGGTGCCGCAGGCCGAACTGATCCGAACGGGTATGGAACGTGACGACCTGTTCACCGTGGTCCACGAACAGTTCCTCACCGACACCGCCCGCTACGCCGACATCGTGCTCCCGGCGGCGACCCAGATCGAGAGCGACGATGTGGTGTTGCCGTGGGGTCACCTGTGGATCGGCTGGAACGCTGCCGCGATCGACCCGCCCGGCGAGGCGTGTTCGAACACCGAGATGTTCCGCCGAATCGGTCGTGCGATGGGCTACACCGAGCCGTCGCTGTTCGACGACGACGACACCCTGCTGCGCGCGGCGTTGCCGACGATCGACCTCGACGAACTGCGACGGGTGGGCTGGGTCCGCGCCCCGTATCCCGACGACGGTCGACCGTTCGGCGACGGCGAGTTCGACACGCCGACTGGACGCGTCCACCTTGCGTCCGAACAGCTCGAACGAATGGGCCAACCCCGGGTGCCGGTCTACGTCGCGCCCCGGGAGGGGCCGGGTGGGAACTCCGAACTCCTGGCGCGCTATCCCCTCCAGCTCTTGACCCCCAAGCACCACACGCGAGTCCTCAACTCCGGGTACTCCGACCTTCCCAGACACGGCCCGGCCGAGGGCGGTCCGTTCGTCGAACTCGTCGCTGCCGACGCCGCCGAACGTGGCCTCCACGACGGCGCGATGGCCCGGGTGTGGAACGACCGGGCCTCGGTCGAGGTGCCGGTGAAGATCACCGAACGACTCCGACCCGGCGTCGTCGCAATCCCCTTCGGATGGTGGAGCCGCCATCATCCCGACGGCCGCATCGCGAACAGCCTCACCAACGACACCCTGACCGAATGGGGCGGCGGCGTGGCGTACAGCGACACACTCGTCCAAGTCGCGCCCACTGGGTAGCCTTCGGCCATGGCCGCCGACCTGATCTATGCCTTCAGGGTGATGCGGCTGGCGTTACTCGACGCCGGCGGCGCATCGATCGGGCGTATCGAGGACATCGTGGTGATCCCCGGACGTCCCGGCAAGGGCCGCGAGCCGGCCGTTCCCCCGCGAGTCGTGGGGTTCGTCGCCAGCAGCCAGCGCCGGCGGATTTTCGTGAGCGCCAATCGCATCGCCGATCTCAACAGCGATGGCGCTCGGCTGCGCAGCTGGGATGTCGACCTCAACCCGTTCAAGCCCCGCCAAGGCGAGGTCCTGATCGGCGGCGAACTGATCGACCGCAAGATCGGCGACGAGACCGTCAGCGACATCGCACTGCGCTCGCAGGGAGATGCGCGATCCACCTACTGGGTGATCGACAAGGTTCGACTCGCCCGCAAGAGCACGTTGCGTCGGCGTCCGAGCTACCGGCTCGTCGACTTCGACGAAGTGCCCGCATTGTTCGATGCCCAGACCGCCATGCAAGCCGAGGCCGCGAGACTCCGCGAGTTCCACCCGGCCGAAGTGGCAGCCATCGTGCGGGCACTTCCGATCGACCAGCGCCGTCAGCTCGCCGAAGCAATGGACGATCAACGTCTCGCCGACGTCCTCGAAGAACTACCGGAGGAGGAGCAGGTCCGCATCATCGAGCAACTCGACCGTGACCGCCTGGTCGGCGTGTTCGACGAGATGGAGTACGACGACCTCGCCGACCTGCTCGGCGAGATGGCACCGGCCGACCAGGAGCGAATGCTCGGCGTGATGGACGTCGACGACGCCGACGTCGTGCGCCGATTGCTGTCCTACGAGGAAGGCACCGCCGGTGGCCTGATGACTCCCGAGGTGATCATCCTCGGCCCGGATGCCACCGTGGCCGAGGCGCTCGCTCAGGTGCGTGATCCCGACTGGGTGGTCAGCATCGCCACCCAGGTGTTCGTCACGCAGGCGCCGTACAAGGCGCCGACAGGAAAGCTCGTCGGTGTCGTCCACATGCAGCGTCTGTTGCGCGAGCCGCCGAACATGGAACTCGGCCGGCTCGTCGCCGACGACCCGACCGTGGCCGCCGACGCCACCGACCGCGATGTCGCGGAGATGCTCGCCAGTTACGACCTCCTCGCAGTCGCTGTCGTCGATGAGGCGAATCGGTTCCTGGGTGCGGTCACCGTCGACGACGTGCTCGACCGGATGCTGGGGGTCGGCTGGCGAACACGACGCAAACGAACGGTCGACACGTGAAGCGCCGTGAGGATCTCACCACACCGCGTGCGGCCGGCCGTGTCGGGGTGTCGTACGACTCCAACACGTTCGGCAGGTTCAGTGAGTCGATCGCCAACTTCCTCGGCACCGCCAGATTCCTGGTGTGGCAGACCGTGGTCATCACCGTCTGGATCCTGCTCAACACCGTCGTACCGGCCAGGTTCCAGTTCGACCCGTGGGGCCGCGGCCTGGTGCTGCTCACGCTCGTGCTGTCGATCCAGGCCTCCTATGCGGCACCGCTGATCCTGCTCGCACAGAGCCGTCAAGAACGCCGAGATCGGGTGACCTCCCAGAACGACCGTGAGGTCGCCGAGCGCACGCAGGCCGACACCGAATTCCTGGCACGAGAAATCGCCAGCGTCCGACTCACGATGTCCGACATGGTGACAGGCGAGGCCTTCGACGATCGGCTCGACCGGCTCACCGAGGTGGTCGAACGGCTGGCGAACAGGGTCGAAGAACTCGCAGGCGACAATCGGGCGGGCGGCGGAACCACCCCGGCTACGGATTCGCGCTGATCCGGCGTTCTGATGACACGCCAGTGAAATCCTGCAGGCGCACTCCGGCCTGAGCGACCACTCGGAGCAGATCGACCGTGTCGAGGTCTGCGTCGCCCGCGAGCACCACGCCCTCGGGAAGGCGCCGCGCGACGAGATGCGACACGAAGGCGGTTGTTGTCGCGGCGGTCGCCGTGGCGACCAGTTCGGCCACCCCGGCGATCATCGTGACCCGAGCACCCGTGGCATCGGTGCCGCGAGCCTCGACACGGACTGCGCCGACCCCACCCTCACGGTGCGGAGGTGTCAGCATCGGCAGCCACGTGGTGAACCGGTCGCGACGGTTCGCCGTGGCCCGGGCGCTGATGCGCGTGACATCGGGAAACGACGCATGGACGAGCATCGAGGTGGCGAACTCGGCCCGGTAGCAGTCGTACGGCCCGACGGGTTCGGGGAAGTAACACAGTTCACGGCCCGATCCGGCAGGCGGTCGGATCCAGGCGCCGTCGTGGAACCCGAGCGATCTCCGACCCAAGGCGCGGTGCTGCTGGCGAGCACACGCCGGTCCGGCGGTTCCGTGAATGGCG
Source organism: Acidimicrobiales bacterium (assembly GCA_038321235.1). Lineage (GTDB taxonomy): Bacteria > Actinomycetota > Acidimicrobiia > Acidimicrobiales > Ilumatobacteraceae > Sva-07. The sequence goes on from JBBQEU010000024.1 coordinate 19,709, forward strand.
ATGTGGATCTCGTCGCACGACGCAAGCCGTGAGGTGAGCAGCCGTGCGAGCAGCTCGGTGAGCCCTGGCGACATGCCGGCACCGACGACCAGTGGCACTCCGGCCCTGCGAGCGTGATCGTCGAGGTCGACGAGCGCCTGGACGTCGTCGAGGTCGTCGCTCACCGACACCACTCCGACACCACTGTCGAGGAATCGAGCAGCGTGTGGCGCATGTGGACCGGCATGTGCGAGCACGACGACATCGAGTTCGCCCGGCACTCGGCGCGCGGTTCGCGTGTCGATGTCGACGACGGCGATGTCTCCGAGAACGTTCCCGAGTCGGCGGGCGATCCGCTCGCCGACGATGCCTCGCCCGACCAGCCCGACAGTGACCATCAGCGATCCGGGAGTTCGAGCGGTCGCCAACCCCCGTGCTGCGGCGGCGTCCCACCGGTTCCACGCACCCGCATGACCGTGGCCGTGATCACCATGGCCAGGATTGCGGCCAGTGACCGACGCACGAACTTCATGGCACGAGGGTAGTCGGGTGGCCGTGTCGGCGGCGCTCGGCACCGGTGCGACAGGTTCAGCGCATCGGTCAACGGTCGGCTTCGGTCTGATCTATCGAGTGTTGACCGGCGATGTACGACGTACTGCTGCCACGAGCACGGGACGAGACGTGGAGAGCCTTCTGCCATTGCCGGCGTCGGTCATGCAGATCGTGGTGGCATTGGCCGACGGCGAGAAGCACGGACACGCCATCATGCGCGAGGTCGCCGAGCTGAGTGATGGGGCGGTCACGATGGGATCAGGCACGCTGTACGAATCGATCAAGCGGATGCTGGGGCAGGGTCTGATCGAGGAGACCGACGAGCGTCCTGATCCAGCGCTCGACGATCAGCGACGTCGCTACTCGCCCGCTCGTCGGCCGAATCTGTCGCTTGGTACTCGGTGCGATCCGGCGGAGTTCCGCCACTCGTAGGGCGATGCCATGTTGCAGACCGTTGTCGACCGACACGACCACGACGGCGTGTCCTGGCCGCGGATCGTGGCCCGTGAGTTCTTCGACGCGACACGGGTTGCGCCGCTGATGAGATGGGAGTCTCCAATGAACCGAATCGTCATCGTTGTACTCGCTGCCGCCGTGGCCGCCCTGGTGGCTGTCGCTGTCAGTGGTCCGCGCGCCGTGGGTACGGATGGCTTGCTGTCGGCGTCGCCACGATCGCTGTCGGCATCGCCATTCCCGCCATCGACGGCGGTGAACTGAGCGCCGGCTGGTGGACCGTCTTCGCGCTCGCCGTGCTCTCGGGAACGGCAATGATCCTGACCGGGATCGTCCTCGCGGTCAACGAACAGTCGTCACGGTCCGAGCAGCGAGCCAGTTGACCGACAACTCCTCAGTCGTCGGCGGGACAACACACTTCCAGCTCCATGCCATCGGGGTCACGGAAGAACAACGACCACTCCTCGCCGAGTCGTTGGATCTGGCCGACCTCCTGTGCGCCAGCGTCGGCCAGCCGTGTGAGTAGCTGCTCGAGCACATGGAGCGATGGGGTGGCAAGCGCGAAGTGGTCGATCCCACCACGACTGCCCTGACGGCGACGCTCACCGATGATGTCCTCGGCGGGGACCTCGAAGACGTTGAGCGCCGCCCCACCGCCGAGGTCGAGGATCTTCATCCACGGGTGCTCGTCGGAGGGCAGGATCTCGAAGGTGACGGACGCCTCGAACGCAACCTCGTAGAAGGCCACCGTCGCGTCCATGTCGGTGGTGAGCGTGGCAACGTGATTGAAGCCGGTAGTGAGCGGCATGTCGGGCTCCTCCTCGTCAGGCGACGCCAATCGTAATACACGATCGGGCGGACCTGGGAACGACCACGGGAGGCCGCAAGGCCTCCCGTGTCTGTACGTTCCTCGGGTTGTAGTGGTGGGGCTAACAAGAATCGAACTTGTGACCTCTGCCTTATCAGGGCAGCGCTCTAACCGACTGAGCTATAGCCCCGGCAAGTCGGTGAGGTTATCGGTCGGTCGGGACCTTCACGCCATGGCGTGCCATCGAACTCCGTGATCAGCGCTCGAGACCGCCGCTGTCGTCGACGATGACCTCGCGAACGATCGGGCCCGATTCGTCGTACGACACGACGGGCACCTCGGGTTCAGCCCGCCGCACGACGAATCGACGCATCGGTGACGGACGCGCTTCGACGACCTCTTCTTCGAGCACCGTGAATCGCATACCGCCGACGAGATCGGTGATCAGATTGAACAGCGTGGCCAGCAGCACGGCCAGCCCGGTGAGGCCGATGACCCCGAACAGTCCACCAATCCACGCGTTGTGGTAGATCTGGCCGCCGTTGAACTCGAACGACGACCAGCCGAATGACTCGAAGAACCGTTCGACGTTGTCGACTGTTCCCGTGGCGTAGGCCACGTTCCACAGCAGCACGCCGGCGGTCAGCAGGATCAGGTAGAGCACGATGTTGGCAACGATCGCAATCTTGAACACACTCCAGGGGTCGACATGTCGCACCACCCGGGTGACCCGGCGGACCCGCGGCTTGCGACCGAGGACGCGCGGAACGGCGAGGGCGATCGGAAATGGCGCCGGGTCGTACTCGGCCGATCGACGTGGCCGCCTGATTGCCGACGACGTATCGTCCTGCGGAGCCATCTCGACCGTCGGCCCGTCGATGTCGGAGCGTCGAAGCTCTTCGAGTACGTCGTCGCTCACGTCGGGCGAATCGACCTCTCGGGCAATGAGCGGATCATCACCACCCTCTCCGTCGAGTTCGTCGACCTCATCCTCCTCGGTGGCCATCAGGATCTCGGGGAGTTCGTACGGCCCGTCGCCCACGTCATCGACGTCGCCCACGTCATCGACGTCGGCAACGGCACCCGCACCGTCGACATCGGTCTCCTCGACCAGTGCCTCGCTGTCGTCGTCGAGCAGCGCATCGTCGAGCGCGTCGATCTCCAGATCGAGGTCGCGCTCGGTTTTGCTCATCTCCAGGAGTGTAGGCAATGTGACGCGAAACGAATCGTCACGTGCGTTCAGGGGGCGTCGGTGGCCGCGGCTGTCGCAGTCACGTCACCAATGCGCACCATCACCGTCACCTGGCCCATGCCCGGACCCCTGGTGAACTCCACCAGCGTGGCGCCGTGGCGTTGCGCCAGTGCCTGAGCAGCTCCGCTGCCACCAGCGAGCGATGCCAGTGCTGCTGCATCCGCCGCCGTCTGGGCACGCGTGCGGTCGATCAGCCGACCGCCGAAGCCAGCCATGGCAACCGACAACGACGCAGACAGCACCGTTGCCACGATGACCAGCAGTACCGACGCCTGTCCTCGGTCGCGCGTGCTCACGTCACCTCCACTCGTGCAGTGTGTGGCGACCAGTGGTCGCGAGTGGCGCTGCGAAGCGCAAGACGTCAGTCGTCGTCGACGGCGAGGATCGGCGCCACCGAGCTGACCGCGTCGCCGTCGTCGATGTTCATCACCCTGACGCCAGTTGCATCGCGTCCCTGTGAGGAAATCCCACGGACCTCCATCCGGATCGTGACACCGTGGCTCGACACGGCGACGATTTCGTCGTCGAGGCCGACCATGAACGCGGCGACCACAGCGCCCTTCTTGCCCGTGAGTTTGATGCCACGCACCCCTTGGCCACCACGGCCCTGGCGGTTGAACTTGTCGAGTTGGGTGCGCTTGCCGTAGCCGGCCTCGGTCATGATCAAGATGGCCGTGTCGTCACGAGCCACGTCGACGGACACCACCCGATCATCGGCATTGTTCTTCAGCTTCATGCCACGCACACCACCGGCGGTACGACCCATCGCCCTGACGTCGTTCTCGTCGAACCGGATGGTCATGCCGTTGCGACTGACAATGAAAATGTCGTCGCTGCCGCTGGTCTCGATGACTCGAACCAGCTCGTCCTGGTCGCGAAGATTGATGGCGATCAGCCCGTCGCGACGACTGGAGTCGTACGCGTCGAACGCCGTCTTCTTGACGATGCCGTTCTTGGTGGCGAAGAACAAGAAACGCTCGCCAGCGAAGTCTCGTGTGTCGATGATGGCTTGGATGTGCTCGTCGGCCTGCAACGGCAGCAGGTTCACGATCGGCATGCCCTTGGCGGTGCGTTCGCGTTCGGGGATCTCGAGTGCCCGAAGTCGGTAGACCTTGCCCCGGTTCGAGAAGAACAGCAGGTGCGCGTGCGCGGTGGTGAAGATGACGTGACGCACGATGTCGTCGACCTTCATCTTGCCGCCCGATACGCCGCGTCCGCCGCGACCCTGGGTCTTGAACGAGTCGGCCGACACCGCTTTGATGTACTGGGCCTGCGTCATCACGACGACGAGTTCCTTGTCGTCGACCAGATCCTCGATCGACATCTCTCCGTCGTCGTAGGTGAGTTCGCACACCCGCGGGGTGGCGAAGGTGGCTTTGATCTCGGTGATCTCCTCGCGAATCACCGTGCTCAGACGCTCGGGGCTGTCGAGGATCTCTTGGAGATCGATGATCTTCGCTCGTGTCTCGTCGAGTTCGGTCTGCAGGTCGAGGCGCGACAGCCGGGTGAGCTGGCGCAACTGCATGTCGAGGATGTCATTGGCCTGGACTTCGCTGAACTCGTACGGAACGGCCATCAACCCGTCGCGAGCAGCAGCAACGTCGTCACTGGCGCGGATGAGCGCGATGATCGCGTCGATGACATCGAGCGCCTTGATGCGTCCTTCGAGGATGTGCTCGCGGCGCTTCGCTTTGTCGAGTCGGAACTGCGACCGGCGGGTGACCACCTCACGCTGATGCTTGACGTAGGCGACCAGCGCATCGCGCAAGTTGATCTGACGGGGGACGCCATCGACCAGAGCGACCATGTTGATCGAGAACGTCGACTGCAGCTGCGTGAGCTTGAACAGGTTGTTCTTCACCACGTTGGCATTGGCATCACGCTTGAGTGTGATGATCAAATTGGTCTTGCCGCCCGATGAAGCGTCGTTGACGTCGGCGATGCCGTCGAGGTCACCGCCGTCGACGAGATCCTGGATGCGCGACGCGATGGCCGAACAGCTCGTCTGGTAAGGCAGTTCGGAGACGACGATCTCCATGCGTCCGGTCTTGGACTCTTCGATCTCGACCGTGGCGCGCATCTTGACCGAACCGCGACCAGTGCGGTACGCGTCGATGATGCCGGCCTTACCGAGAATGCTGGCACCTGTCGGGAAATCGGGTCCCTTGACGAACTCCATCAGGTTGTCAGGCGTGGCGTCGGGGTTGTCGAGGAGATGCACGACGGCGTCGATGACCTCGCCGAGGTTGTGCGGTGGGATGTTGGTCGCCATACCCACCGCGATGCCCTGGCTGCCGTTGACCAGCAGGTTCGGGAATCGTGCCGGCAACACGATCGGCTGTTCGAAGTTGCCGTCGTAGTTGGGGATCATGTCGACGGTGTCTTCGTCGATGTCCGCGAGCAGCTGCATCGCCAACGGGTTCAGACGACATTCGGTGTAACGGGCGGCGGCCGGTCCGAAGTCCGGGCTCCCGTAGTTGCCGTGAAAGTCGATCAGCGGGTGGCGCAACGAGAACGGTTGGGCCATACGCACGAGGGCGTCGTAGATCGCACTGTCGCCGTGCGGGTGGAACCTTGCCATCGTGTCGCCGGTGACGCGGGCGCATTTGACGTGCGGTCGATCGGGACGGAACCCCTGGTCTTCCATGTCCCAGATGATCCGGCGGTGCACCGGCTTGAGACCGTCACGCACATCGGGCAGCGCCCGAGACATGATGACCGACATCGCATACTCGAGAAACGAGCTCTCCATCTCGTCGCTCAACGAGATGGGCTGGATGGGATTGATGGGCGGGGTGTCGTTGGTATCAGTCATCGTGAGTCAGTCCTGTTGCTTCAGGGTCAGAAGTCGAGGTTGCGGACGTCGCGGGCATTGGTGGTGATGAATTCGCGGCGTGCGGGAACGTCGTCACCCATCAGGATCGAGGTGATCTCGTCGGCGAGTGCGGCCTCGTCGACGGTGACCTGCAGCAGCGTGCGGGTGCCGTCGAGCATCGTGGTGGTGCGCAACTCCTCCCAGTCCATCTCGCCGAGGCCTTTCAACCGGTTGAACGGCTTCTTGTGGTTGGGCCGGTCCTCGAGGAATGCGTTCTTCGCGACATCGTCTTTCAGGTACACCTTCTCCTTGCCGACCTCGGTGGAGTACAGCGGCGGCTGGGCGATGTAGCAATAGCCGGCCTCGACCATCTCGCGCATCTGGCGGAAGAAGAACGTGAGCAGCAGGGTGCGGATGTGGCTTCCATCGACGTCGGCGTCGGCCAGGCAGATCACCTTGTGGTAACGGCACTTGGTGACGTCGTACTCGTCGCCGACGCCGGCACCGATGGCGGTGATCAGTGCCTGGATCTCGTTGTTCTTGAGCATCTTGTCGACGCGGGCGCGTTCGACGTTGAGGATCTTGCCGCGGATCGGCAGGATCGCCTGTGTGCGAGGGTCGCGAGCGTCGACGGCAGTACCGCCGGCCGAGTCGCCCTCGACGATGAACAGTTCGGACTCGTCAGCATTCTTCGACGAGCAGTCCTTCAATTTGTCGGGCATGCCAGCACCCGACAGTGCAGTCTTCCGTCGGATCGCATTACGGGCGTTCTTCGCAGCGGCGCGGGCCTGCGCGGCGGCGAGACCCTTCTTGACGACCTTGTTCGCTTCGGCCGGGTTCTCCTCGAGCCATTCCCCGAGTCGCTCATAGGTGGCCTTCTGCACGAACGAACGCATCGGCACGTTGCCGAGCTTGGCCTTGGTCTGGCCCTCGAACTGCGGCTCACGCAGCTTCACCGACACGATGGCGGTGATGCCTTCGCGGATGTCCTCGCCCGCGAGGTTCGGGTCCTTCTCCTTGAGCAGGTTCTTCGCCCGCGCGTACTTGTTGATCACCGAGGTGAGCGCCGTCTTGAAGCCCTCGACATGCATGCCGCCTTCGACGGTGGAGATGCCGTTCGCGTAGCCGTGGATGCCCTCGTAGTAACCGGTGTTCCACTGCATGGCGATGTCGAGCATCTGACCGTCCGCCTCGTCCTCGTCCTCGAACTGGCAGACCTTCGAGAACAGCGGTTCCTTGGTGGCATTGAGGTGTTTGACGAAGTCGAGAATGCCACCCTTGTACTGGTAGGTGAGAGTCTGTTCGCGACCCTCTCGCTGATCGGTGAAAACGATCTCGAGGCCCTTGTTGAGAAACGCCATCGTCTGGAGGCGTTCGAGCACCGTCCGCGACAAGAACTCGGTGCCTTCGGCCGCGAAGATCGTGGGGTCCGGCCAGAACGTGATGGTGGTGCCGGTGATGCGCCCCCGCTTGGGGGTGTCGCCGACGATGGACATCTTGCCCTGTGGCCGGCCACCCTTTGCGTATTCCTGGCGGTGGTGATTGCCGTCACGGTCGACCTCGATGACCAGACGCTCGGACAGGGCATTGACCACCGAGACGCCGACGCCGTGCAGGCCACCCGACACCTTGTAGCCGTCGCCACCGAACTTGCCGCCGGCGTGGAGCACGGTGAGCACCACTTCAGCGGCGCTCTTGCCCTTGTGTTCGCCGGAGGTGAACGGGTCGATCGGGATGCCGCGACCGTTGTCATCGACCTGGCAGCCGCCGTCGGCGAGCAGTGTGACGCCGATGCGGGTGCAATGGCCGGCCATGGCCTCATCGACGGAGTTGTCGACGACTTCCCAGATCAGGTGGTGCAGGCCTTGCAGACCGGTGGAGCCGATGTACATGCCTGGGCGCTTGCGGACGGGGTCGAGCCCCTCGAGCACCTGGATCGCCTTGGCATCGTAGGCGGCCGTCGTGGTGGCGGAATTCGTGCTGTTCGACTTCTTCTTCGTCGGGACCGGTGCGGTCTCGGCGGCGTCGTTCGATGTTGCTTCGGTGTCGTTGGACACTCGTACCTCGATACTTCTGGCTGTCTGGCGGACATGCCGACACTGGCATGCTGTTCTTGGCGTTCAGCGAGGTCAGCCGGTTGACGACCCTGAGTCTTCGTGTCTTCTCTCAGGGGTTCAACCAGCGCCCACGTTGACATCGCGAGTGGGTGACAGCCTACCAGCGGGGTGTCACGGAGTCGGGGAACCGGCCGTCTTACGTCGGGTTTCGATCCGGTCACCGACGTGGGCCGACGCGGACATCGATCCGCTCGACATGGACGCCTGCAACCTCGGCCAGACGGGCGATGATCGTGCCGGCCAGGAACTTCATCTGGGTGGCCCACGCGGGCTCGTCCGCCTCGACGGTGAGGACCCCTTGATCGAGTCGTACCGGTCGAACGTGAGCGGCGACGTTCGGACCGACAGCGTCGTCCCATCGTCCGAACACTCCACCGATCTGGATGCGATCGGTACCGCGCAGCGATTTCATGATCGAATCGAGCGATCTCGAGATCGGAATCGGGTCGGACACGAGTCCCACCGTACTGCCGGTCCTGAACCCTCACGGTCTTCCGGTGCGTTCCGGTTCGCAGGGCGTGCGGTGAAGCTCACCGGAGGTCGTTGGCGTTGCGGGCTCGGCGCTCACGTGTCGTCGAGGACGCGTCCGGCTTCGACACGCAGGATGCGGTCGGCACGCGCAGCCGCCGGGAGTTCGCTGGCAGTGGTGATGATCACCTGGCCGGCGGGGAGGTGGGCGAGCAGCGCGGTGGCTCGATGGTCGTCGAGTTCGGAGAGCACGTCGTCGAGCACGAGGACCGGTGCCGATCCGGTCCGTTCGGTGACCAGACGGTGGCTGGCGAGACGCAACGCCAACGCCAGCGTTCGCTGTTCGCCCTGCGACGCGTGGGTGCGGCTCGGGAGTCCGTTGATCGAGAGTGTCAACTCGTCGCGATGCGGACCGACAGTGCTGACACCTCGCCGCAGGTCGATGTCGCGTGCCGCGAGGAGGGCAGCAGCGAGACCGGTCGTTCTCCAGGCTGGTTCGTAGCCGAGGTCGATCGCCGTCGGCGTGCCGGCGAGATGCTCGTACGCCTCTCGAACCATCGGGGCGAGCCGGGCGACCAAGGTGGCGCGGGCGTAGCCGAACTGGTCGGCGATGTCGGCGAACTTCGCGTCCCAGACGTCGAGCGTGACCTCGATCTCCTCTGATCGTCGGCCGCCGGATTGCTTCAGCAGCGTGTTGCGCTGGCGCACGATGCGGTCGACCTCCAACCGGACGGAGTCGTACTTGACCGCGAGCGCCACCAACGTGTCGTCGAGGAAACGTCGTCGATCGCCTGGGCTGCCTTTGACGAGGATCAGGTCGTCGGGCGAGAACACGGTCACTCGAACAGTTCCGAGCAGGTCGCGAACCCGTTGCAGCCGTTGGCGGTTGACTTGTACCCGGTTGCGTCCGGCGGTTGCGAGTTCGATCTCGATCAGGCTCTCGCGACCGTTCTCGTCGACTGCGGTGGCGCGGATGACGGCGGTGTCAGCGCCGACGCGAACCAGTGCGTCGCCGGGGACGGACCGGAAACTGCTCAAGGTGGCGAGGAACGCGAGGGCTTCGGCCAGGTTGGTCTTGCCTTGCCCGTTGTCCCCGATGACCGCCGTGGTCCCTGACGTCAACTCGAACGTCCCGGACACATAGTTCCGAAAATCGACGAGCTCGAGATGCGAGATGATCATGACGAAACCGCAGTCTCACATGACGGCACGTGGCGGAGGAAGCGCGAGCGACGAGCCGCATCGAAGTGCGATGGGACCGAATCACGAGCACCTCGAGACTCGGAGTCAGGTGGCGAGGGAAGCGCCAGCCACGAGCCGCATCGGGGCCCACCTGGACCGCAGTCCTCCGGACTGCGCTGAGGCCTCGCTCCTTGTCACGGAACGCGTACGGGCATCAGCAGGTAGAGGTAGTCGTCGCGGCCGACGCCGCGCAGGACAGCGGGTTTCATCGGGTCCATGGTCGCGAGGGTCACGTCGTCTGCGTCGATGGCGTCGATGCCTGCTGCCAGGTAGTCCGGGTTGAATGCGACGGTCATCTCGGTGCCGTCGTAGCTGGCGTCGATCTCTTCGACGGCATTGCCGACGTCCTGGGTGATCGCGGAGAGTTGCACGGTGTCGCCACCGAGTGCCAGGCGCACCGGGGTCGAGTCCTGGGCCAGGATTTTCACGCGTCGGATCGCCTCGATCATCGCGCCCTTGCCGACGGTGAGCAGGTTCGGGTAGCTCGACGGAAGCAGATTGCGGTAGTTGGGGAACTCGCCTTCGATCAGGCGGGTGCTCAGGCGGGTGCCGCCGGCTTCGAACGTTGCTTCACGGTCACCGAGGCGGACCTGGAGCTCCTCGACGTCGCCGAGGAGGCGTTGGAGTTCGTTGAGCGCTCGGCCTGGGATGAGCACCTTCTGCCCCGATGCGAGCACGCCGGTGTCGGGAAGGTCGCGTACAGCGAGGCGGTAGGAGTCGGTGGCGACCATGCGCAGTCCGTCGTCGTCGGATGCGAGGAGCACGCCGGTGAGTACGGCTCGTGCGTCATCGGTGGAGGCGGCCCGTACGACCTGGCGGAGAGCATCTGCCATGGCGTCGGCGGGGAGCGTCACCGCGTCGGCAGATGGTTCGGCCTGACTGGGGTAGTCGTCGAGTGACAGCGGGCGAACGGAGAACTGGGATCGGCCGGCGCTGATCGACATCTCGTCGTCGCCCAGTTCGACCTGCACGGCTCCAGCGGGCAGCGCCTTGACGATGTCGCCGACCAGTCGTGCCGGCACGACGGCGGCACCGTCGCGCTCACCGCCGACATCGACGCTGAGGCGAATCGTCAGCTCGAGATCGGTCCCGGTGACGGTGAGGGTGTCGCCGACCACTTCCATGCGGACCCCGGCGAGCACGGGCAGGGTACCGGTGCGGTTCGTCGCCGCACGGCCGGCGGAACCGACGGCGTCGGCAAGCACATCACGTTCGCAACGAAACTTCACAGTGGGCACTTCTCCTCATGCATGGATGTCTCAATGTTCACTATCAGTAGTAGGTGCTGTGGATTGGGGACAACCACGCGTTGGTGCAGCGTAGGTCCAGTAACGCCGTCCACACGGGATGGGCGTGTGATCCCCACCTCGCGAATTCCACGCATGTGCTCCGGTGGACAACACCGCGATGTCCACCGCGGATGGTGGGTTGTGCGGACCGCGTCCCCAGGGTTGTTCGCGTACGAAATCATGCCTTCAGCTGTTGCAGTAGATCGGTGACCTGGTCGTAGATCTGTTTGCGTTCGCTCATCAGGCGTTGGATCTTCTCGTTGGCGTGGATCACGGTGGTGTGGTCACGGCCGCCGAACAGCCGGGCGATCGCCGGATAGCTCAGATCGGTCAGTTCACGGAATACGTACATGGCGATCTGGCGGGCGGTGACGAGTGGGCGTTGACGGCTACGACCTTTCAGGTCATCGACGGGGAACTTGAGGATCGCGGCGATGTCGGCGAGCAACTCGTCGTCGGTTCGCGTTTTGGGTCTGGTGTCGATGATGAGATCCGCGAGTTGTGTTTGCGCGAGTTCGGTGGTGATCGGCACCTGGTTGAGACTGGCGAAGGCGGTGACCCGAATCAGCGCCCCTTCGAGTTCGCGAATGTTGGTGGCGATGTTGGTGGCGATGAACTCGAGCGTCTCGTCGGGGACGAGAACCCTGTCACGCTCTGACTTGTTCCGGAGGATTGCCAGGCGGGTTTCGAGATCAGGCGGCTGGATGTCGGTGATGAGGCCCCATTTG
>JBBQEU010000025.1:0-31281 GCA_038321235.1 Acidimicrobiales bacterium
GCTCACCAGCTACGTGATCCGCGATCTCGGCCTCGACGCGAAGCGCTTCACACCCCGCGGGGTGCATTCGATCATCAGCCTCTGGAAGAACGAGCTGATCGATCCCGACGAGGCGCAGCGGCGCGCCCAGAACATCTTCGACCGAAAGCACGCCGACGTCTACGCCGAGTACCAGGCTCGCCTGCTCAAGGCCGGGGCGATGGACTTCGACGACCTGCTCACCAACACCGTCAAGCTGTTCCGTGAGCACGGCAACGTGCTCGAGCACTACCGCCAGCGGTTCCAGCACATCCTCGTCGACGAGTACCAGGACACGAACCAGGCCCAGAACGAGATGGTCCTCCTGCTCGCCGACGGCCACCGCAACGTCTGCGTCGTGGGCGACACGGACCAGTCGGTCTACAAATTTCGCGGCGCCGACTTCCGCAACATCTTGGAGTTCGAAGAGGCATTCCCCGACGTCACCACGGTGATCCTCGACCAGAACTACCGCAGCACCCAGACCATCCTCGACGCTGCCAACGCAGTCATCGACAACAACGTCGAACGCAAGCCGAAATCGCTGTGGACCGACAGCGGCATGGGCGAACGCATCACCCGCTACCACGCCGAGGACGAAGGAGACGAGGCCACCTGGGTCGCCGGCACCGCTCTGCAATTGCACGGCGACGACACCACCAACTTCCGCGAGATGGCCGTGCTCTACCGCACCAACGCACAGAGCCGCGTGGTCGAAGAGGCGTTCATGCGCCTCGGCGTGCCCTACAAGGTGGTCGGCGGCACTCGCTTCTACGACCGTCGCGAGGTCAAGGATGCCATGGCCTACCTCAAGGCGGTCATCAACCCGGCCGACGAGGTCAGCGTCAAACGCGTGCTCAACGTGCCCAAGCGTGGCGTCGGCGACGCCAGCGTGGCCAAGCTCGATGCGTTCGCTGCCGTTGAAGGCATTGCGTTCACCGACGCGCTGCGCCGCGCCGACGAGGCAGGTGTCACTGGCCCCGCGGTTCGGGGCATCACCTCGTTCGTCGATCTGCTCGACACGATGGGTACTGTCGTCGCCGACCCCGATCAGGGTCCCGGCGACGTCCTGCAGGCGGCGCTCGACGGCTCGGGTTACCTCGCCGAATTGGAGGCTGAGGACACCGTCGAGGCACACAGCCGCATCGAGAACCTCGGCGAGCTGGTCGGCTCGGCCCGCGAGTTCACCGTGATGGACGAGTTCCTCGAACAGGTCGCGCTCGTCGCCGACACCGACGCCCTGATCGACGGACCCGATGGTGAGAGGGTCGAGGACCAAGTGGTCCTGATGACGCTCCACTCGGCCAAGGGCCTCGAGTTCCCGGTGGTCTTCCTGGTCGGTTGCGAGGAGGGCATCTTCCCGCACATCCGAGCGCTCACCGAACCGGCTGAGATGGAGGAAGAGCGTCGACTCGCGTACGTCGGCATCACCCGGGCGATGAAGCGGCTCTACATGTCGCACGCCTGGAGTCGCCAGCTGTTCGGATCAACCCAGTACAACCCGCCGTCGAGGTTCTTCGACGAGATCCCCGAGAGCCTCATCGAGTCGAAGGGCAACATCACCGGTCGATCCAGCTACGGCCGCCAGAGCTATCGGAGGCGTGACTCCGACTACGGCGACCCGCCGCCGTACCGGCGTGGTGGTAGCGGTGGCGGTGGCGTAGGCGGTCGCGACATCAACGCCGACATTCTCGACGCCAAGGCCGATCAGGAGGCGCACCGCGACCGTGTGGTCGAAGCCGCCATCCGCTCGGGCTCGAAGCCCGCTCCGGCGCCGTCGAACAGCCAGGAACTCGGCTTGCGGGTCGGCGACGACGTCGAGCACCCCGCATTCGGCGCCGGCGTGATCATCGACATCTCTGGCGCCGGGGAGAAGGCCGAAGCCACCATCAATTTCCCCGGCACCGGCACCAAACACCTCGCCCTCGCCTGGGCCCCCCTCAAGAAACTCTGACGCCGGCTCGTCGTCCAACGCGTGAGCAAATGGGCGCGTCACCCACCCATTTGTTCACGCGTTCACGTTTCACGCGCTCAGACCAGGCCGAGGCGCTCCATGGCCCGCTGGTACTCGATGACCTCGATGCGCTGGTTGCGCGACACCGATTCGGCGAACTCCATGATCTCCTCGCGGGCGCCGTTGGCCGCAGCGTGGTCGGCCATGTGGACGCCGCCGAGATGGTGGTCGGTCATGATCTCGAAGAACAGACGGTCGGCCTCGCCGCCGCGGGCCTCGGACAGCTCCTCGAGCCGTTCGGGTGTTGGCATGCCGGTCATCTCGGCTACCGGCGTGGGCTCGTCCATCCACACCATCGCCGTTCGATCGGGCGCTCCAGGGGCGTAGCCCTCCTCTGCCAGCCAGTCGTTCATCCAGCCCATGTCACGGGTCTGGAACATGACGACTTCACGTGCGTACGGCGCTGCGTCGCCCTGCGGCTGGTTGTCGAGGTACGAGTTCGAGATCACCAGCGCCTGCTCGTGGTGATCGAGCATGTCCTGCAGGAATCCGACGTCGACTCCGTTCATCGGGACTGGCGGTTCGTCGTCGGCACCGAGCGCCCAGATGGCGGCCCCGGCGAACAGCCCGGTGACCACGGCCGTCACCAGCACGATGAGCACGAGCCGCAACAACCGCTGCGCTGCATCGTCGGACAGCGACTCGTCCGCGACACGCACGTCGTCGGCGATGCCGGTGTCGGAATCGTCGAGCTGGCGGAGCGAGCGCATCGATGCAGTGTACGGAGCTCACTGACCGGGCGAACCGCGCTCGCCGCCGTAACCTTGCGTCGCCATGATTCGTCGACTCCTCGCCTCTGTCGGCGTTGCCGCGGCAGCGCTCATCGCGATCGCCGGCCCGGTGTCGGCACACATCGACCCCGATCCAGCGCAAGCGCAAGCAGGCTCGCGGCTCACCGTCGGATTCACCGTGGAACACGGCTGCGAGGGTTCGCCGACGATGCAGCTCGACATGCGGCTGCCCGAGGGCGTCGCCGACCCGGTGGCGGAGGCCGTCGACGGATGGGACGGCTCGGTCGACACCGTCGATGGCGACACGATCGTCACGTTCGCCGGTGGCCCGCTGGCCGACGATGTCGAGGGTGCGTTCGAGGTGACCATGACGTTGCCGCCGACACCCGACACGACCATCTACTTCCCATTCGTCCAGCGATGTGAGGTCGGCGAGATCCGCTGGATCGGCATTCCGGCCGAGCCCGGCGATGAACTCGACGAACCCGCCCCGGCGATGGTGCTCACCGGTCCGGTCGCGTCCGTGCCGCCCACGTCGTCGGTGGCCGAGCCGATCGAGCCTGCCACCATGGACCCTGCCACCACCGTGCCGCCCGCCACATCCGTGCCGCCCGCCATGTCCGAGCCGTCGGTGGAGACCACAGCTACACCCAGCACCAGCGAGCCCGTCCTGATCTCCGCCGGCGTCGACGAGGCAGGCAGCTCCGGTACCGGCACCGTCGTGTTCATCGTGTCGATCGCCGCCGTGCTCGCCATCGGTGGGTTCGTCGTCTACCGATCTCGTCAGACCCGGGCCGAGCACGCCCGCCACGCCGGCTGAGCGCGGCCACATGAGGAACTCCACAGTGCTGTCGCCGACGACGAGCCGTGCTGCTGCGTTGGCGGGTGCACTGGTCGTCGCAGTGCTCGCAGTGCTCGCCGGCGCGAGCACAGCGCTCGCTCACGCCGAGCTCTTGTCGTCGTCCCCGGGCAATCAAGAGCTGCTCGAGGTCGCCCCGACCGAAGTTGTCCTGCAGTTCACCGAAGCGGTCGATCCGATCGAGCCGGGCATCCGGGTCGTCGACGCAAACGGTGACGACGTCGAATTGGGCCTCGTCGACCAATCCGCCGGCTCCGACCGGATGCGCGCGGCGATCCCGACCACACTCGACGACGGGACCTACGTCGTCGCGTGGCAGGCCGTGTCGGCCGACTCGCACCGGGTGAGAGGTTCGTTCACGTTCTCGATCGGCGTGCCCTCGTCGGTCACCCCTGGCGTCCTCGACGGACTGTTCGACGGCAGCTCCGACAGCGCCTCCGATGACGTCCTGCTCGGCATCGGACGGTTCGTCAGCTACGCCGGCGTCGGGCTGCTCGTCGGTGGCCTGGTGCTGGCCATCGCCCTCACTCCATCGGTGATCGGATCACGCCGGGTGGGGGTGCTACTCGTCGTCGCCGGCGAACTTGCGTTCGTCGGCACGCTCTGGATGATCGCGGCCCAGGCCAACGTCATCGGCGGGTCGTTCCTGTCGTGGGGGGCGGTTGCCGACACGCGATCAGGGCAGTGGTGGATCGCCCGACTGGTCGTGATCGTGCTGTTCGGCGCGTTGATTGCGCTGAGATCCAGGCTCGCCGTTCGTGGCGGCATCGTCGTGGTCTCGGCCCTGGGAATCGGTGTGCTCTCCGTGGTGGCCGCTGGCGGCCATGCGATTTCGGGCGACGCGGTCGTGCTCGGTTTCATCGCCACGCTCGTTCATCTCGCGGCGATGTCGATCTGGTTCGGAGGACTAGCGCTGGTCCTGCTCGCACCGCCGCCGGGTCGGTTCTGGACCAGGGTGACCACGTTCTCGCCGTGGGCGCTCGGTTCGGTGGCGGCGCTGGCCATCACCGGTGGAGTGAATGCGTGGCGTCAGCTCGGGTCGCTCGCTGACCTGACCGAATCGAGTTACGGGCGGTGGCTCGTGATCAAGTTGGTGCTCGTCGTGCTGGTCCTCGGACTGGCGGCGTTCAGCCGCCGCATGGTCCACACACGTGGCGACGATGACAGTGAGCTGCTTCGCCGCTCGATCGGGTTCGAAGTGGCAGGCATCGTGCTGATCCTCGGCGCGACCGCCGGCCTCGTGAACTCTCCACCGCCCATCGCCACGACCGAGATCGTCTCGGTGTCAGCCGTGGTCGGTGCCCGAGTGGCCCAGGTCGAACTCGAACCTGCGGTGACCGGCGGCACCGAGATGCATGTGTACATCACCTCACCGTCAGGTGCCCTCGACCGTGCCGACGAGATCTCGGTGCGCGCCGGACTGCCCGAGCAGGACATCCCGCCGTTCGACGTGGAGGTGTTCCCCGCTGGCGCGAATCACGTGGTCGGAGCGAACCTCGACCTGCCGGTTGCGGGTCTCTGGACGTTCGACGTCTCCGCGCGCTATGGCGACTTCGACGAGGTCGTGTTCACCGTTCGGATTCCCGTCGCGGGCTGAAACCGCGACGCGTGGCGTCTGACGCGATGAGTCATGGTGCGGCGCACGTTGCAATGGCGTTCTCAGTCTGTGAGAATACAACCATGTCGTCGCCTGCCGCCCATCGCCACGATCATGATCACGGTCATGATCACGGTCATGATCACGGCCTGGGGCTTGCACGGGCGGGCGAGCGCCATCGCTGGCGTCTGATCGCTGCGTTCGCGGTGATCGCCACGTTCTTCGTGGTGCAGGTGATCGCCGCGTTCGCGACGAACTCGCTCGCGTTGCTCTCCGACTCGGGCCACATGCTCACCGACGTGATCGGCATCGGCATGGCACTGGCGGCGATCAGTCTCGCCACCCGTTTCGAACAGCGCCGGCCCGCGGCGACGACCACGTCGACGACGTCGAAGCACACCTTCGGGCTGTACCGCCTGGAGATCCTCGCCGCGTTCGTGAACTCGCTGCTGCTGTTCGCCGTGGCGATCTGGGTGATCATCGAGGCGATCCGTCGCATCGGCAGCGAACCCGAGGTTCTCGCCGCGCCGATGCTCGTCGTCGCTGTCCTCGGGTTGGTCGCCAATCTCATCGCGTTCGCGCTGCTCCGCTCGGGAGCCAAGGAGTCGATCAACGTCGAAGGCGCGTACCTCGAAGTGCTCGCCGACACCGTTGGATCGGTCGGTGTCATCGTCGCGGCGATCCTGCTCCAGATGTTCGGATGGATGTGGGTCGACTCGGTCGCCGGCGTCCTGATCGGCGTCTGGATCCTGCCACGCACGTGGCGTCTCGGTCGCCGAGCCGTGCGCATCCTGCTGCAGGCTGCGCCCGAACACCTCGACCTCGATCAGCTCGCCGACGAACTGGCTGCGATCGACGGTGTGGTCGGCGTGCACGACCTGCACGTCTGGACGCTGACCTCCGAGATGGATGCGGCGTCGGTGCACCTCGTGACGTCGGCGGCGTCCGACTCGCACGCCGTGCTCGACGACGCTCGTCAGTGTCTCGCCGAACGCCACGGCATCATCCATGGCACGTTCCAGGTCGAGCCCGACGATCACGAGGGCTGCGACCGCGTGGCTTGGTGATGTCACCTGGTGACGAGATCTTCTGCGCGAGCCGTCGACCTGTAAGAATCATCGGCGTGAAGGCAGCATTGTTGGTCGAGAGCTTGACGGGGAACACGTGGACCGCAGCCGAGAAGGTCGCCGACCTCCTGGCGCAGGAGCGCTGGACGATCACCGGACTGTCGAAGGTGAAGCAGCCTGATCACGCCTCGATCCAACAGGCCGACCTGATCCTGGTGGGAACCTGGGTGCACGGAGCATTCCTGTTCGGCCAGGCGCCGTGGGCGGTGTCGAACATCGCCAACCTGCCAACGATGCGCGGCAAGCGTGCCGCCGGATTCTGTACATTCGCGCTCGACCCGGGCACGTCGCTCGACAAGCTCGACCGGGCCCTCGGTGACACCGGCGCCTACGTCATTGGCGGGCTCGCCATGAGCCGCAGCAAGCTGGGTCAGCACACCGAGATCTTCGCTGAACGCCTGGTCGACGCGATGGCCGTTGGCTGATCGAGGTCAACCGGTGGTGTCGGGCGTGGTGACGCCGACGAGGTCGATGTAGAGAACCCGTTGGTTCTCGACCACGGGGAACACGCCGGACTCGGGCGGTGACAGATCGGCCACCGTGATCGTGGCACCGTCGCAGTCGATGAACTCGCGTGTTCCGATCACCTGCTCGACCGGACAGTCGGGCCGACCGATCGGGTAGGCGTAGAAGATCTGCCAGCCCCGCGTCGGGTCGTCGCCTTCGTGATCGAGAACGAGCGTGCGCTCACCGGTGGTGGTGGCGAGCCCGGGGAAGATGATCGGGCCGTCCTCCTCCACGATCTGGGCGGCGTTCTGCACCGAGCCCACATCGAGCCGGGGTGGTGCGAGGCGATCGGTCACGTCGGCGCCGCCGCCCGAGATGTACGCGGCGATGCCCCAGGTGACCAGCGCGAGGGCGACGAAGAACGCGAGTCCGCCGGCTACGGGAACGACCGCTCTGGCGAACGGCGACTTCAACCTGACCGGCCGTTGAGCGGCAGCGTTCGACATCGACGACAGTCTGCCGGGGAACTCGCGCCGAACACATGGAGTCGCCGTTCGGTTCGATGGGTCGATCGTCGTTTCGGCGCGTCGCGGGAACTTGCCCTATGGTTCACCCTTCGTGAAGCGCACGTATCGCATCGTCGTTGCGAAGCCCGGTCTCGATGGCCATGATCGTGGCGCAAAGACCATTACCCGCGCCCTGCGCGACCATGGCTTCGAGGTCATCTACACCGGTTTGCACCAGACCCCCGAACAAATCGCCGAGACCGTGCTGCAGGAGGACGCCGACGGCGTCGGCCTCTCGCTGCTGTCCGGTGCGCATCTCACGTTGTTTCCCCGTGTGATGGAGGAACTGCGCAGCCGTGACCTCGGCGATGTCCTCGTGTTCGGCGGTGGCGTGATTCCCAACGCCGACGCCCGAGCGCTTCGTGAACAAGGTGTCGCCGAGATCTTCGGCCCGGGATCGTCGCTGAAGGCGATCGGGCTGTGGCTGGAGTCGAAGCTCGACGAATCCGAACCCGACTGACCGCTGCGACGGCCGAGACTCAGCACGCACTACATCAGTACGCAACCAGAAAGCGAGTGACCCCGACGTGGATCTCTTCGAATACCAGGGCAAGCAGTACTTCGCCCGTTTCGACATCCCGGTGAGCCCTGGTGGCCCGGCCGACACCGTCGACGAGGCGGTGAAGGAGGCCAACCAGGCGGGCTACCCGGTCGTCGTCAAGGCGCAGGTGCAGGTCGGTGGTCGGGGCAAGGCCGGCGGCATCAAGCTCGCCGACAACGAAGCCGAGGTGCGCGAGCACGCCGGCAACATCCTCGGCATGGACATCAAAGGCCACGTGGTCAAGCGGGTCTGGATCGAAGCGGCCTCCGACATCGACGAGGAGTACTACGCCTCGTTCACGCTCGACCGTGGCGCCAAGCTGCACCTCTTGATGCTGTCCGCCGAGGGTGGCGTCGAGATCGAAACGGTCGCCGAGACGAACCCCGACGCGATCGTGAAGCTGCACATCAACCCGGTCGACGGCCTCGATCTCGCGACGGCTCGCCAGGCGTGTGTCGATGCGAAGCTGCCCGAGCGGGCCCTCGACGGCGCGGCCGACATCCTCGTGAAGCTGTACCGCTGCTTCACCGAAGGCGACTGCGACCTTGCCGAGATCAACCCGCTGATCCTCAAGCCGACCGGCGAAGTCCATGCACTCGACGCGAAGGTCACCCTCGACGAGAACGCCGAGTTCCGCCATCCCGAGTGGGAAGCATTCCGCGGCCTCACCGAGATGGACGACCGCGAGAAGATGGCCGCCGAGAAGGGCCTGCAGTACATCGGCCTCGATGGCACCGTCGGCATCATCGCCAACGGTGCAGGCCTCGCGATGTCGACGCTCGACGTCGTCAACCAGGTCGGTGGATCGGCCGCCAACTTCCTCGACATCGGCGGCGGCGCCAACGCCGACGTGATGGCCGGGGCACTCGAGGTGATCAACTTCGACGACAAGGTCCAGTCGATCCTGATCAACATCTTCGGCGGCATCACCCGCGGCGAAGAAGTTGCCAAGGGGATCGTCGAAGCGATGGGCCGAGTCGACCTGCGCGCCCCGATCGTGATCCGCCTCGACGGCACCAACGCCGAAGAAGGCCGCCAGATCCTGCTCGATGCCGGCATCTCCGCCGACAAGCTCCAGTCAGAACCCACCATGCTCGACGCCGCCCGTGCGGCCGTTGCGAAAGCGAAGTGAACTAGTCATGGCCATTTTCGTCAACGAGAACACCAAGGTCATCGTTCAGGGCCTCACCGGCGGGCAGGGCAAGTACCACGGCCTGCGCAACCGTGACTACGGCACCCAGATCGTCGCCGGCGTCACGCCCGGCAAAGCCGGCCAGGACGTCGACGGCATCCCGATCTACGACACGGTCGCCGACGCTGTTGCGGCCACTGGTGCGACGGCGTCGTTCGTCGCCGTGCCGCCCAAGTTCGCCGCCGATGCGATTCTCGAAGCGGCCGCTGCCGGCATCGAGTTCGTCGTGTGCATCACCGAGGGCATCCCGGCCCAGGACGAAGCCAAGACCTACAACCTGCTCGTCCGCAACCATCCGAACACACGTCTACTCGGCCCGAACTGTCCGGGAATCATCAGTCCCGGCAAGTGCAACATCGGCATCACCGCGGGCGAGATTGCCCAGGTGCCGTCGGTCGACGGGCCCAACGTCGGCATCGTCAGCCGATCGGGCACGTTGACCTACCAGGCGTTGTACGAGCTCAAGCAGAAGGGCATCGGCGTATCGACCTGTGTCGGCATCGGCGGCGACCCGGTTCCGGGTACGAACTTCATCGACTGCCTGGCGGAGTTCCAAGCCGACCCCGAGACGCACGCGATCATGATGATCGGCGAGATCGGTGGCTCGGCCGAGGAAGAAGCCGCTGAGTACATCAAAGCGAACGTGACCAAGCCGATGAGCGCCTACATCGCTGGCGTCACTGCGCCAGCCGGCAAGAAGATGGGGCACGCCGGCGCCATCGTGTCCGGCGGAAAGGGCACGGCCCAGGGCAAGATGGACGCACTCGCCGCAGCCGGTGTGAAGGTCGGGCTCAACCCGACCGAAGCCGGCGAACTGATGGCCGAGATCGTCGCCAACCTCTGATCACCTGGGTTCTCGTGAACAAGATGGGCACAGAGGCCACGTCTTGTTCACGAGAACGGCCTGGATCAGAGGCTCGTGGGCGGTGCGGGTGGAGCGGGTGGCGGGGGAGGAGGCGGTGCGTCGGCGCCGGCGTCGCCCTTCGAGAAGCTCGACTTGAGCTTGTCGACGTCGGTGAGGTCCTTGATGTTGCCGCCCGACGCCTGGAAGTTCATGAACGCACCGGCAGCGGCGGCGAGTCCGGCGAGCACCGACAGGATCATCCCGATGCCACGACCGACGTCAATTCCGGTGATGTCGGAACCCTCGATCGGGTTGAACAACAGTCGAATCAAGAGGAGCAGGGCGGCCAAGCCTGTTGCTGCGAGCAGGACGATCGGCCACGGAAGCTGGTCGTGCTTCAAGGTGCCCTGCACGAGAAGGAACGTGACGACTGCGCTTCCGATCAACAGGATCCACGGGATCGTGCCGGTCCAGAAGAAGTCGAAGACGTTGCCGCCGCCCCCGAGATTCAATCCGGCTGCCTCAACCGTGACCCAGTTGAAGAAGCCGAAGATGAAGATGCCGATTCCACCTCCGATGATCAACCAGTCGGATGTCTTGAATTTGCTGAAATCCATGTGTCTTTCCCTCCGGAACAACGAGTGTGGTGTTCTCCCCCGAATGCACCGTAGTACTGACGCCGACTCCGGTCGCGCACTCTCCGAAGTGATGGCGCTGCGACGGACATTCCAAGCGCCGGCGATGCGTTGACTACGGTCGGGCACGTGCCCACCGCGCTGCTCTCCGTGTACGACAAATCCGGCATCGTCGAGTTCGCCGAATCGCTCCACGAACTGGGGTGGTCGCTCGTGTCGAGCGGCGGCACCGCCCGAGCGATCGCGGATGCGGGCGTGCCCGTCACCGATGTCGCCGAACTCACGGGACTGCCGGCGATCCTCGGTCACCGGGTCGTGACGCTGCACCCGAAGATCCACGGCGGCATCCTCGCGGACCCCACCGACGCCGAGCACGTCGCCGACATGGCGCACCACGACATCGAACCGATCGATCTGGTGGTGGTCAACCTGTACCCGTTCTCGTCCGACCCCGGCATCGGCTTGATCGACATCGGCGGTCCGGCGATGGTGCGCGCCGCTGCCAAGAACCACGCGCACGTCGGCATCCTCGTCGACCCGGCCGACTACGAACCCGTGCTCGACGAGTTGCGATCCGGGGGTGCGCTCACCGACGCCACCAGGCGCCAGCTCGCGCGGACTGCGTTTGCGCACACGGCCTCGTACGACGCTGCGATCGTCACCTGGTTCGACGAGTCGGATTCTGCTGACGCCGAGGCCGTCGCACTCCCGACGTCGATCCATCTCGCGCTCGACCTCGCGCAGCCGCTGCGGTACGGCGAGAACCCGCACCAGCAGGGTGCCCGCTACCGCCAGGCCGGCGCTACGAGCTGGTGGGATTCGATGACCCAGCACGGCGGCAAGGAGCTGAGCTACCTCAACGTGTTCGACACCGAGGCGGCGTGGCGGCTCGTCCAGCGTTTCGATTCCCCCGCCGTCGTCGTGGTGAAGCACGCCAACCCGTGCGGCGTCGCCGTCGCCGACGACATCACCGAGGCTTACGTTCGTGCCAACGCGTGCGACCCGGTCAGCGCGTTCGGCGGGATCATCTCGGCGAACCGAACGGTGACTGCCGAGATGGCCACGGCGATCGGCGACGTGTTCACCGAGGTGGTGGTCGCGCCCGACTTCGAACCCGAGGCGCTCGAGATCTTGGCGGTCAAGAAGAACTTGCGGGTCATGTCGGCGAATGCGCCATCACCGTTGCCATTCGACGTGCGACCGGTCGACGGTGGATTCCTCGTGCAGCAGCCCGACCCGGTTGCCGGGCGCAGCAGCGACTGGCGTGTGGTCACCGCCGCCCAGCCGACGGACACCCAGTGGGCCGACCTCGAATTCGCCTGGCAGGTGTGCGCAGCGGTCAGCAGCAACGCGATCGTCTATGCGAAGGACCTGCAGGCGTTCGGCATCGGCGCCGGCCAGCAGAACCGTCTCGACTCTGCCCGCATTGCCGCCGCACGCTCAGCGGGTCGAGCCGATGGGGGAGCGTGTGCGAGCGACGCGTTCTTCCCGTTCCGCGACGGCCTCGACGCCGCAGCGGCTGCCGGAATCTCCTCGGTGATCCAGCCCGGTGGCTCGGTTCGCGACGACGAAGTGATCGCCGCTGCCGACGAACACGGCATCGCCATGGTCTTCACCGGCCAGCGCCACTTCCGCCATTAGAACTGGTCCGGCCTCGCCGCGGGTCGGTGGCCGGCCACTCGTGGTCGGCCGGACGCCAGCCTTGGTCGTTGACGCTCCGGGCGGCGGCTGCGAGCCGGCCGGACAGCGAGTCAACTGGCGGCGAGTTCGGGGGCAGCGAGTTCGGGGGCGGGGCCGTACTGGTTCGGGCCGTTGGTGCCTTCGAGGATCATGAACACCAGCAAGATGATGGCGCCGACGAACGGGACCAGGGCGATCAACAGCAGCCAGCCACTCTTGTCGGTGTCGTGAAGCCGGCGGATCGCCACGGCGATGCCGTCCCCCATTCAGGGCGGATCGGCGCCGGGGTCGGCGGCCTGGTGCTCGGTAGCCTCTGCCGATGGCCCGGATCCCGGAACTCCTCGCGAGCAAGCGGACGTTGTCGTTCGAGTTCTTCCCACCGAAGACGCCTGCGGCCAACATGACGCTCGGCCGCACCGTCGCTGCGATCGAATCGCTGCACCCCGACTTCGTGTCGATCACCTACGGCGCCGGCGGATCCGATCGTCACCGCACCGGCGACGTCGTGGCGTGGATGCTCGGCGAGACCCCCTGGACGCCGATGCCGCATCTCACGTGTCGCGGGCACACCCGCGTCGACGTCGGAGCGTTGCTCGGTCACTACGCCGAACTCGGCATCGAGAACATCCTCGCACTCGGTGGCGATCCGCCCGCCGGCGGAGTCGAAGAGGCCGGCGACTACCTCTACGCCATGGAGCTGCTCGAAGACGTGGTCGCTGCGGGCAAGTTTGCGGTCGGTGTGGCTGCCCACCCGGAAGTCCACCCGCGGTCGCCCGACCGAGTGACCGATCGCCATTTCCTTGCCGACAAGCTCCGGATCGCCGATTTCGCGCTGACGCAGTTCTTCTTCGACGCTCAACACTGGGTGCGTCTCGTCGACGAGCTCGCGGAGCTCGGTGTCGACAAGCCGGTGCTGCCGGGCATCATGCCGATCAACAACAAATCGATGGTGAAACGCATGGCCGAGATGAGTGGGGCGGCACTGCCCGGATGGCTTGCCGACCGCCTCGATGCCACCGACGATCCCGACGAGGTGCGCCGCATCGGAATCGACGTCGCCACACAACTCTGTGCCGACCTGATCGATGCCGGAACCCCGGGCCTGCATCTCTACGCCCTCAATCGGCCCGAATCCGTCGTCGAGATCTGCTTGAACCTCGGGCTGACCACCGCCTGAGCGATACTGGTCGGTACATGACTGCAACCGCCGACGCTTCGGAGACACCGACGCGAGCCGCTACACGGCCGATGTCGCGGTCGGCACGGCGATCGGCGCCGACGGACATCAGTCGGGTCCCATACCTGCCCGGCCTCGACGGCATGCGTGCGATCGCCGTGGTCGCGGTGATGGTGTACCACGCCAATCCCGACTGGCTCCCGGGCGGCTTCCTCGGTGTCGAAGTGTTCTTCGTGATCTCCGGTTATCTGATCACGCTGCTGCTGATCTCCGAGAAGGAGCGCACGTCCACGATCGACATGAAGCAGTTCTGGATCCGCCGGGCCCGTCGCCTGCTCCCAGCGCTGTTCACGATGATGATCGCTCTCGCGATCTGGACGGCGCTGTTCGAACGCGAAGCGCTCGGCAAGCTCCGCGGCGACGTGATCGCAGCGTTCTTCTACGTGTCGAACTGGTATCAGATCTTGACGGGTGCCGGATATACGGCGTCGAACGACTTCGCCCCGCTCCGGCACTTGTGGAGCCTGGCGGTCGAGGAGCAGTTCTACGTGATCTGGCCGCTGGTGATGTTCGCGCTGCTGCGCGGCGGCAGCCGCAAGATCGCCGACATCAGCCGCTACTTGGTGCTGGCGGCGATCGCGATCACCGTGCTCGTGGCGGTGCTCTACCACTCCGGTCCCGTCGGTACATCCGCGGTCACTCCCGAGGCGTACTGGACAATTTTCGGGCGCGAGATCTCGAAGGTCGATGCGCTGTACCTGTCCACCATCACACGGGCAAGCGGCCTACTGCTCGGCGCCGCCTTCGCGATGGTTTGGCGTCCGGTCGCTCTGATGCGCGGCCCGCTGCGCTCCAAGGGCCGCCTGCTCGACGGCGTCGCACTGGTCGGTTTCGTCGCACTCGCCGCCATGGCGTGGCGGATGTACCTGCTCGGCCCGGATGGCGCAGGCCCGTGGCTGTTCCGTGGCGGTTTCTTCCTGTGCGGCGTCGCCACGCTGATGATGGTCGCCGCCGTCACCCACGAGCGTGCCGTGACTTCTCGTGTACTCAGCCTTCCCGTGTTGCTCTGGATCGGCACCCGTTCCTACGGCTTGTACCTCTACCACTGGCCGATCTACCAGTTGATCCGCAACATCGCCGGCAATCACTTGAAGTTGCACGAGTTCGTGTTCGCCATGATCGCGACCGGTCTCATCACCGAGGCGTCCTACCGGTTCATCGAGACGCCGATCCGCAAGGGCACGTTCGGTTCGTCGCTGGCCCGGATCCGTCGAACGCCCGTCGCCGGACCCCGCAACGCTCTCCTCGCCGCCGGCGTCGTCCTGGCGAGCCTCACACTGTTCGCTGGTGTCAGCCTCGCAACTGCTCCGGTGGAGGAGAACGAGGTCCGCCAGGCGCTCGACCAGGGCGCGGAATCCACCTGCGACGTGATCAACGACCCGACCTGTACGGGAGCTGATGCTGCCACCGACACCGACCCGCCGATCGTCCAAGCCGAGACCCCGTCTTCAGACGTCACGACCGACCCGTCCGGCTCGGCCGTCCCTCCACCATCGATGGCGGAGACGACGACCAGCACGACGGGGCCTCCGGTTCCGATCGCGAAGCTCGCCCTCGGCGACTCGGTGATGCAAGGCGCAGCCACGCAGTTGGCCGAGCGGGGTTTCGTCGTCGATGCGGTCGAGAGTCGACAGTTCAGCGACGGTGCCGAGACCATCGCGACGTTGAGGGAGCAGGGACGCCTCGGCGATGTGGTCGTCGTTCACCTCGGCACGAACGGCACCATCAGTCAGAACGACATGACCCGCATGATGGACGCCCTTGCCGGTGTTCGTCAGGTGCTGCTCCTCACGATCGACGTCGATCGGGAATGGACCGCCGGGAACAACGGCTTGATCTACGACGCGGTGAACACCTATCCGAACGTGTCCTTGCTCGACTGGGCCGGTCTCGACGACACGTGTCCGGGCGACTGCTTCGCTTCCGACGGGTTCCACCTCCGACCCGATGGGCGGCGGTACTACGCCGACCTGATCGTCGGCGCGCTCCAAGCCCCCGCCTGAGCGTCACACCGCCACACCCCGCAGGGCCTGACGTGACCGCGGCGGGTGCCGTCGTCAAGATCGCCGGTATGACGTTGCTGACGCAACGGCCTCAGCGATACTAGATGCCCCATGTCAACGCTCGCCCCGCCCCGGGTGGAACCGGTTCCCGACGACCGCGCCCATATCAGTCGGGTCCCGTATCTGCCGGGTCTCGATGGCATGCGCGCGCTCGCCGTGGTGGCGGTGATGGTGTACCACGCCAACAGCGACTGGCTGCCGGGTGGGTTCTTGGGGGTGGAGATGTTCTTCGTGATCTCTGGCTACCTGATCACGCTGCTGTTGATCTCCGAACGCGAGCGGACCTATCGGATCTCGCTGCGCCACTTCTGGCTCCGGCGCGCCCGGCGACTGCTGCCGGCGCTGTTCACGATGATGTTCTTCGTCACGGTATGGACGGCGATCTTCAAGAACGAGGCCCTCGGAGCGCTGCGCGGCGACGTGGTCTCCGGATTCTTCTACGCGTCGAACTGGTACCAGATCTGGGAAGGGCTCGGCTACACCGCGGCCGGCGATTTCGCCCCGTTGCGACACCTGTGGAGCCTGGCCGTCGAGGAGCAGTTCTACCTGTTCTGGCCGATCGTGATGATCTTCCTGCTGGGCCGCAGCGGCACCCGCCAGGTGGCCGCCGTCAGTCGGTGGCTGTTCATCGCGGCCGTCGTGATCACGGCCGGTGTCGCCCTGCTGTACTACTCGGGTCCGATCGGTGAGCCGAACGTGACGCCCGAGGCGTACTGGTGGCTGGGTGACCGGCCGATCGCCAAGATCGACACGCTCTACCTGAGCACGATCACCCGTCTGAGCGGGATCATGCTCGGCTCGGCATTCGCGATGGTGTGGCGGCCGCTGGCCATCGTGCGGGGCCCGCTGCGGTCCAAGGGACGCCTGTTCGATGTCCTCGCGCTCGTCTCGATCATCGGCTTCGGCTGGCTCTGCTGGAACACCTACCTGGCCACCCCGAGCGGTGCCGATCCGTTCCTGTTCCGTGGCGGGCTCTTCCTTGCCGGGCTGGCGACGTTGGCGATCATCGCGGCGGTCACGCACCGCGGTGCGCACACCAATCGGCTCCTCGGCAACCCGGTGTTCCGCTGGATCGGCACCCGCTCGTACGGGCTGTATTTGTACCACTGGCCGATCTACCAGATGATCCGCGGTGTGGCTGGCAACAAGCTGACGTTTCGCGAGTTCGTGTTCGCCCTCGTACTCACCACGCTCGTGACCGAAGCGTCGTACCGTTTCGTGGAGACGCCGATTCGCCAGGGTCGGTTCTCGGCCGGATGGCGGCAGGTGTTCGCTGGTGCTCGGCGCGGACCCAAGCTGCTGGCAACCGGTGCGGTGGCGACGGCCACGGTCGTCGGCCTGTTCGTCGGCTCCGTGCTGCTGACCGCACCACTCGAACAGAACGAGATCGCGCAGGCGCTCGACGCGGGTGAGGAGTTCACCACCGACCTGCTTGCCATCGGTGATGTCCCCGTCGCGTCCACGACCACGACGAGTACGACCACCGCGACCACCGCGCCGTTGGTGGCCACTCTGCCTGGAGTCGTGGAGCCCGCACTCGATCCGTCAGGCTCGGTCGGCACCGACGAGTCGGTGCCTCCGACCACCGCTACGCCGACCACCGTGCCACCGACGACCGTGCCTGCGACCACTGCGCCACCAGCACCCGTCTTGCAACTCGGGGTGGTGTCCAGTCTCGAGGGACTTGCGCCGCTCGCGATTCCGCCGACGGTGGCAGGTTTCCCGCTCGTCGCGCTCGGCGACTCGGTGATGCTCGGTGCGGCGGAGGAATTGCAGGCACGCGGTTTCCAGGTCGATGCACTCCAGAGCCGTCAGATGAATGCGTTCGTGCCAACGATGCAGACACTGAAGGACAACGGCACGTTCGGTTCGGTGGTCGTGGTGCATCTCGGCACGAATGGGGGTTTCAGCCAGGAGACCCTCGACGCCATGCTGGCCACGGTTGCCGACGTGCCGGTGGTGCTGTTGCTCACTGGTAAGGCCGATCGGGGTTGGATCGCCGACAACAACGCCAAGCTACGTGCTGCCCCGGTGACGCATCCGAACGTGACGGTCGTCGACTGGGAGGTCCTGTCGGCAACGTGCGAGGGGCGCTGCTTCTACGACGACGGCATCCACCTCACCCAGTCGGGCCAGAACTTCTATGCCGACGTCATCGGCCGGGTCCTCGCCCAGCCCTGAATGAGACCGAGGGGCCCAGTCCCCTCAGTTCCATCTGGCGAATTTCAGGCGGTGGTCGCGCCCTTCGCAGCTTGGGTGACGCCGAGTAGCGGGCGTACGCTCGGAACATGACCACTCCTGTTCGTGTTGCCGTCACCGGTGCTGCTGGCCAGATCGGCTACAGCATCCTCTTCCGTATCGCTTCGGGCTCGATGCTCGGTCCGGACACACCGATCGCTTTGCAGTTGCTCGAGATCACACCGGCCCTCGGCGCTCTCGAAGGCGTCCGCATGGAGCTCGACGACTGCGCGTTCCCGTTGCTGTCCGAGGTGATCTGCACCGACGACGCCGACGCCGCGTTCGGCGATGCCGACGTGGCGATCCTCGTGGGCTCGATGCCTCGTAAGGCCGGCATGGAACGCGCCGAACTGCTGTCGGCCAACGGTGGCATCTTCAAGCCGCAGGGCGAGGCCCTGTCACGCTCGGCCACGCCCGGCGTGAAGATCCTCGTCGTCGGTAACCCGGCCAACACCAACGCACTGATCGCTCAGCGCAACTCTGCCGACCTCGACCCGCGCCGGTTCACGGCGATGACCCGTCTCGACCACAACCGCGCCAAGGCACAGCTCGCCCAGCGTCTCGACGCGTCGGTCAACGACATCACCAAGATGACGATCTGGGGCAACCACTCGACCACCCAGTACCCCGACCTGTTCCACGCCGAGGTGAACGGCCAGAGCGCCTACGACGCCGTCGGCGACCACGACTGGTACGAGTCGACCTACATCCCCACCGTGGCCAAGCGTGGCGCAGCGATCATCGATGCGCGTGGGTCGTCGTCAGCGGCCTCGGCCGCATCGGCGGCAGTGGACCACATCCGTGACTGGACGCTTGGAACGCCCGACGGTGATTGGGTGTCGATGTCAGTGGTCTCAGACGGCAGCTACGGTGTGCCCGAGGGCATCATCTCGTCGTTCCCGTGCGTGTGCAAGGACGGCGAGTACGAGATCGTCCAGGGCCTCGAGATCGACGATTTCAGCCGGGCGAAGATCGACGCCACCGGCGACGAACTCGTCAGCGAACGCGACGCCGTCGCCGAACTCGGCCTCATCTGACCCGCCTCCACCCGTCCCAGCGATGAGTCTTCGCGCGACCTGTCCGCGCGGATTCTCATCGCTCCTGGGCGGTGGTGGAGCTGTTGCCGTGCTCGGTAGTCTCGTGGCACCGACTCCCTCCTCGAACTCGTCGTTCAACTGGAGGTCACGTGGCCATCTTCACTACCGAGTCGTTGGAGTTCCTGCGCACCCATCACGGAGTCGCCACGGCGACCGAGTTGCAGCAATGCGGTTTGTCAGCACCGGCCGTCCGGTCTCTCGTCGAGGCGGGGAACCTCGTCCCGGTCGTGAAAGGGGTGTACCGCATCCCCGCTGTGCCGCTCGACGAAGCGGCGAGATGTGCGGCGATCTGCGCCGCTCACCCCAAGGTCGCAATCAGCGGTCCGACCGCCGGTCGGCTCTGGGGCCTCCGTCGACTTCCGCGTGATCATCGGATCCACGTGCTCGCCCCACCTGCAAGTCATCCGACAATCACCCGGTGGGTGGTGCCCTACCGGACGGCTGCGTTCCATCCCTGCGACGTCGTCCGGCGTCCGGACGGCATCGCGGTGACAAGCCGGGCGCGTACGGCCCTCGATCTGGCGAGATTCGTGGGCTCGACGGATCTGCTCTCGATCATCGAGCAGGTGCTGCGTGACGGCTGTCTCGAAGACGACGACCTCCGGATGGTCGGCATCGATTGGATGTCGCCGCAGCGGCCGTGGGCCCGAAGATTCCTCGAACTGCTCGATGGTCGTCTTCGGGGAGGACCCGCCGAGTCCCACGGTGAAGCGGTGCTCGGTCAAGCGCTTTCTGCGGCGGGGCTCGTTGGTATCGAGCGACAGTATCGAATCGATCTTCCCGGCTATGGGCCCGCTCGCTTCGACCTTGCGGTGCCCGCAGTACGGCTGGCCATCGAAGTCGATCTGCACCCGACGCACAGCGAGACCGTCGGTCGCCGCCGCGACGCTGCACGTGATGCGGCTGCTCGACAACTCGATTGGACGGTCGAGCGATTGGTCGACGATGACTTCGGCGTACACCTGGATGCGACGACGCAG
The DNA here is from genome assembly GCA_038321235.1 of Acidimicrobiales bacterium. Lineage (GTDB taxonomy): Bacteria > Actinomycetota > Acidimicrobiia > Acidimicrobiales > Ilumatobacteraceae > Sva-07. The sequence continues at coordinate 19,867 of JBBQEU010000025.1, forward strand.
CGGATCCTGAGCCTCATGGCGACGCTGCGCTCACAGCGATGAGGCTTCGCGCGGACAGGTCGCGCGGAAACTCATCGCCGGGACATCCTTGCCGGAAGCGATGAGGCTTCGCGCGGACAGGTCGCGCGGAAACTCATCGCATTCGTGGTGGTCAGGTCTCGGCGGTGAGTTCGAGGCCGATCTCGCCGGCGCCGGTGCCGGAACGCAGTGACAGGTTGCTGCCGCTGACCTCGTAGGCGACTCCGCCCTGCAGCACGCCGAGAACGGCGGCTTCCAGGTCCATCTGCTCTGGCGGGCACATCATCTTGGTGATCCCGATCGGGCCGAATGTCAAGGTGTCGTCGGTGACCTCGACGCTGCCCGACCCGGTGTTGCAGCCGGCGTCGACGGCAACCCTGCCGTCGTCGGCGATCGTGATCGACGCCGTCGAATTCATCGGGACGCTGCTGACGGCCTCCGTGGCCACGGTACCGGTGACGGTCCACGTGGTGCCGACGAGTGCGGTGGGCTCGATCCCGTCGAGCGTGATGGTGGCATCGTCACCGGTGAGCGTGAGCGTGAGCGTCGATCCGTCGAGAGCGATCGCTGGTGATGACGACAGGAACTCGCTGAGCCACATGTCCTGGTCCATCAACGGTTGTTCGCAAGCCATCATCGTGGCGGCGAACTGGCGGGCGGTGAACGTTCCGTCGGCGATCTCGAAGCCACCGTTCATCGTGTTGCACCCTGCGTTGACGCTGACGGAATCATCGAGGAAGTTCATCGTGATCTCGGAGCCGTCGACCAGTTCGTGGCCAGTCACTTCGCTGGCGACGAATCCCATGCCGGCGAGATCCTCGGCGGACAGGGCGCCACCGGAAACGTCGTCACCGGAGCCGGCGGCCGTGTCGTCGACCGGCTCGGGGATGGTGCCCGGGTCGTCGCTGCCACAGGCAGCAAAGGTCAGGCCGGCGAGCGCCAGCAGGGCAATGGCAGTACGGGGGGTCATGGTGATTCGACGCTCCTGGAGCGAAGTTGGTTCCCTCGTCGAGCGTCGAGTCAGCGAATCATGACACGGCGACGGCGCACGAAATGCGCATCATCTGGTCGACGCCGGCCCGGAGCTCTTCGTCGCTGATACGTACCGAATCGCCGCTCTCGCCGAGCAGGTCGCTGACCGTCATGATCGCCAGTGACTCGATTCCCTTGACCGCAGCGATCGTGTACATCATCGCCGCTTCCATCTCGACGCCGATGTGGCCGAGCCGCTTCCATCGGGCGAACGTGGTGGGGTCGGGGTCGTAGAACAATCCGGACGTCACCACCGGCCCGACGTGGACGGCGCCTGCCGATGCTTCTCTCGAGAGCCGAGCTGCGATCTCGACCAGCGAGAACGTTGCGCTGGGGGCGTAGCCCTCCATCGCGGCGTATCGGAGGGGGGTCTGGTCGTCGCTGGATGCTGCGAGGCCGACCACGGTGTCACCCATCGCCATGCCATCGCCGAGCCCGCCGCAGGTGCCGACGCGAACCAGTCGGGTAGCGCCGAGCATGATCAGTTCCTCGAACACGATGCCGGCCGACGGGCATCCCATGCCTGTCGATTGCACGCTGATCGGCTTGGCGTCGAACGTTCCGGTGTAGCCGAGCATCCCGCGCTCGGCGTTGACCTGGCGGAAGCCCTCGTCGAAGAAGGTTTCGGCGATGTACTTCGCTCGCAGCGGGTCGCCGGGGCAGAGGACGTTGGGGGCGTAGTCGCCGGGCTCGGCGCGCAGATGGATCGGCATACGGCCGAGCGTATTCGGTGGGCGCTACTTGAGGAACTTACTGGTGGTGTTGTCGGCCAACACCTTGCCGCCGGTCTGGCAGGTGGCGCAGTAGTTCACCGTGTAACCCGAGTACTCGACGGCTCGGACGGTGTCGCCGCAATCGGGACACGGGTCGCCGGTGCGGCTGTGCATCGCGCTGGGCCGGTCCTTCGACGAGCTCATGTCGTCGCGACGCCGCTCGTACTCGAGACTCTCGGCGATGCAGGATCGGATGGCGTCGCCGACCTTGACGGCACCGTCGGCGCCGAACTTGCGGGTGTTCGCGAATGGCGACACGCGAGCTCGATGACACACCTCGTTGGCGAGGCGTCGTCCGATGCCGGCGATCATGCGCTGGTCGCGCAGGAATCCGTGCACCCGCATCGAGTTGGCCGAGAACAGCGCGCCCAGCTCGTCGTCGGAGATCATGGCCGCCTCCGGTCCGAGGTGTTGGAGCGGCGGCGTCGACGATGCGTCGGCCGACGGCACACACCACACGCCGGCCCGCCGCTCCTTGCCCTGCTCGGTGAGCAGGAGCGCGGACTCGTCGATCGAGCCGTCGGGTCGTTCGATCGGTTCGAGGACGAATCGGGCCTGACCGCCTCGTGGCTTGGCGCTGAGCTTGTCGTCGGCAAGGAGACGGCCGCCCTGCATCAGGTGCACGACGAACGTCGTCGGCTCGAACCGGACGAGGAGGTACTTGCCGCGCCGCCCGACGTCGATCAGCGGTAGCCCATAGGCGCTGTCAGGCGCCGGCATGGCGGTCTTCAATGCGGTGAAGTTGAACGGCGTGAACTTCGTGAGGATCCGCCCGGCGAAGCGCTCGGTCAGTCGCTCGGCGTGCGCCTGGATCTCGGGCATCTCCGGCATGGCGACGGCACGCTCACTCGTAGATCGTGCGGTCGCGCACCGTGGCGAACACGGCGTCGAGGGCTCCGAAAACCGGTTGCGAGTCGAGCAGCAGCTGTTGGTCGCCGTAGAGCCGGATCCTCCCGCCGATGAACGCCTCCTGCGCGTTCAGCTCGCCGGTTGCGACGGCGACGGCGGTGTCCCAGTCCTGCTCCATCTTGACGTCCTCGTGCTCGGCGGGGCCGGCGGCGAACGTCGCTTCGCCGTTGCCGACCGACAGGTGGTACGTGACATCGCCTTCAGGCCCGTCGCTCACCACCTGGGTGACACCGATGCGGTGGGACTCGGCGACGGAGCGCATCTGGTCGCTGGTGGCGACTTCGGCGGACAGCGCACTGATCCAGTCGAGGCTGAGGTATCGGATCATGGTCCGTAGTCTGCCTGATCGTGGAGCCCACCGCCGATGCTCGAGCCGCTGACGGCCGCCACGTGGGCGCGCCGGTCGAGGAGTGGGTGTTTGCCGCCTGGACGTCCGACGCAGCGCTGGGCCTCATTTCGGGCCATCGGATCGTCGGGCGAACCGCTTGGTATTGGGCGGCGCTCGCCCGCCAGGGGTGGCCGTTGCTCCACATCACCGACTTCGACGTGCCGGTGCGTGCCGACCCGTTCATCGTGAAAGGCGAGGCGTTGTGGGCCGAGCACACCTGCGACGACCCGATGGCGCAGTGGTCGATCGGCAACGAGACCTACGCCTCGGCGATCGACGACGCCGACGACGCGCTCGGGCGGGCCTACGGTGACCCGACCCCGATCGCGTTCGATCTCGAGTGGTATGCAACCGGCCAGGCCACGCCCCTCGAACCGGCCGGCGATCGGGCGGCGGTCGATGTCGGCTACGAACAGATCGGCGTCGTCCACGGTGCTATCGAGATCCTGGGTGAGCCTCGCCTGGAACTCGCCGAGGTCCCTGGCCATCGTTGGCACCGGTGGACGAGCCACACCACCGGCTTCGGACCGCTGACACTGCCCGAGGTGCGAGCACACGCGGGTGTGCGTGCGCCGTTTGCGTTCCCCGATGGCAGCGTCAGCGATCTCGTGCTCACCCTCGAGGGCTGGGCCCTGCGAGCTGCTCGTCCGGCGTGACCGTCTCGGCGGCCGTCTCGGCGTCGCTTGCCGTGGCTCCCGAGGTGTGCCGGTCGCTCCGGGTCGTATGTCGACGGCGACGAGTGGCCAGCCGCGCAACGCCGAGCACAACGGCGGTCGTGAGGACGAACGGAGCCGCAACTGCGAGCACGAAACCGATCGCGAACAGCGCACCGATGAACACGTCCCAACCCCTGCGCCAGGCGTCGCCGATGCCCTCGATCGAGTCGTTTTCCGCGGCCATGGTCTCGGCCTCAGGCACCTCGTACTGGAGCTGGATCGTCAACGTCGATCGGTCGACCCGATTGTCGAGGTTGCGCTGACTCGCCAGGAGCTGCTCGAGTGAAATCGTTCGCTCGCTGATGACCCGTTCGATCTCCACGATGTCCTGGAACTCGGTGGCGACGACGAGCAAGGTCTGGAAGCGGGCGATCACGTCACGTTCGACGCCGATACGGATGTCGAGGTCGACGAGTTGATCGGTCACGTCGGTGGTGTCCTGCGTTCGTCCCGACAGCCGGCCAACGGTGGCACCGAGATCGGTGATCAGCGGTTCGAGGTCAGCGGGCGCCACCTTGACGACGAAGAAGCCCGATCCGTCGACGCTGCCGTCGTCGCGCTCGTCGCCGATGTTGACGTCGGCGGTGAACACGCTGGCTCCGTTGCGCTGGGCGGCTGCGAGCGTGTCGGCAACTGCCGCTCGGATGTCCGGCGTTGCCACGACGACACCGGCGGTCGTCGCGAGAGCTTGCCCCGTCGGCAGCGGGTTGCCTGGTGCCTGCCCGACGAGGGCGTCTCCCGCCGACTCGGTCGCGCCGGATTGTTCGCCGGCACCCGAACGTCCGGATTCCAACTCCTTGCTCGCCGGAGCATCGGTGTCGATCATCGGTGCGAACTCGGCCGCCGAACTCGAGTCGTCGTCGCTGCTGCATGCCGAGACCCCCAGCCCGACGAGAACCATCAAGGTGACCGCTGCTGTTGCTGTGTTGTTTCTCCCCATGGGTCTTCGACGTCGCCCGACCCTCGCCGGTTCCGTGCAGTCAGTCGGCAGCGAAGGGGGTGCCGGCGTTTCCGGAGGTGAGGTCGCCGAGGGTGAGTGACTCGTAGGCGATCTCGGGGTTGGCCCTCACCGCTGCGTCGAGCTTGCGGGCGTCGTCGCCGACGAGGATGCGCCACCTGCCGTTGCGGACGCCGTCGAGGATCTCGGCGGTCGCTTCCGCTGCCGACATCGGTGCCTGATCGCGGAACATGTCCGACATCAGCTTGACCATCTCTGCGGCTTCCATGTCGAGTTCATGCGCGCCATGACGCAACGAGTTCTCGACGATCGAGGTGCCGATGTGGCCAGGCATCACCACCGACACCTTCACGTGGGGAGCATTGACCCGAAGGTCGGTGATCAGCGCCTCGCTGAACCCCTTCACGGCGAACTTCGCCGCCGAGTAGGCGGTGTGTGGCCGGTCCGGGCCGATGCTCGCCCAGAAGCCATTGACGCTGGAGGTGTTGACGATGTGTCCCTCGTCGGAGGCGATCAACAGCGGCATGAACGCCCGAACGCCGTTGTACACCCCACCCCAGCACACGGCGAACGTGCGGTCCCACACGGCCCGTTCGTCGGTGATCACCGAACCGCCACCACCGATGCCGGCGTTGTTGAAGAGCAGGTTGACGTGGTCGGTCGAGTGTTCGGCGGCAACTGCGTCGCGGAACGCGAGCATCGACGGCTCGTCGGACACGTCACAGACGTGGGTCGTGACGACGATGCCGGACGGTGCTGCTTCGAGCGCAAGGCGGCGCGACTCGGCCATCTCCTCGACCGACATGTCGCACATCGCGACGTGGCATCCCTCCGACGCCAGCTGCACGACCAGTTCGCGGCCCATCCCGCTGGCGCCTCCGGTGACGACGGCGATCTTTCCTTCGAAGCTCTGCATCGGCGCATGCTGGCACAGCGACCTCGCCGACTGCTTCACTGGGGCGGTGGCGTACACCGGTGACATCCTCGACGACTTCGCAGCATCGAAGCGCGGCCCCACGTATCCCGATGTGGCCGTCGAGATGGGCATGCTGGTGGAGGATCGCGCCAGCCACTTCTGCGGCGACGTCGTGCGGTGGAGCGCTGAGGGTGTCACGCTGCAGGACCGCAATGACTACGTCCGTCACTTCACGTGGAAACCCGGCGGGTTCCTGATCGAGGGAAAGCCGGTCACACTGGTGCGCCCGGCCACGGCGAAAGCGGCGACTCAGAGGCTCACCGCGTCGGGGTCGGTTGCCGGTGACGGACGTGCCCGCGTCGCGGCGGCAAGCCGAATCTGGGTCGAGGGCAAGCACGATGCAGAGCTGCTCGAACACGTTTGGGGCGACGACCTGCGCGAACTCGGCATCGTCGTCGAGCCGCTCCACGGTGCCGACGACCTGGCGGCCGCGGTGGCCGAGTTCGGTCCGTCAGCCGAACGACGTCTCGGGGTCCTGCTCGACCATCTCGTACCGGGCTCGAAGGAGACCCGGATCGCAGAGACGGTCCGCGACCCGAACGTGTTGATCACGGGTCACCCGTTCGTCGACGTGTGGGCGGGCATCCGCCCCAAGGTGCTGGGACTCGACGAGTGGCCCGAGGTGCCCCGCCGTGATGAGCGGGGGAGTGATGTGTCGTGGAAGGAAGGTCTCTGCGCGGCGCTCGGCGTGCCGTTCGACGGGTTCTGGCCGCGCCTGCGCAATCAGGTGAACACCTTCGTCGACCTTCGCCCGGAACTCGTCGGCGCCGTCGAACAACTCATCGACTTCGTCGCCGAATGAACCCGTGACCGGAGGGGCGTCGGGAGCCGCAGAAGGGTCACGAGCGTATCACGCGTGATACAGTCAGCGAATGCCAGATGTCTCGATTCGGGAACTTCGAAACCATGGCGGCGAAGTCGTCGAGCGTGCGCAGCGCGGCGAGCAACTGACGATCACGCGCGGCGGTAAGCCGGTTGCTCGGCTCGTGGCCCTGCAGCGCCCTCCGATGCCGCTCGATGAGTTGCGGCGACGCTGGGCTCGGCTCCCGCAGGTCGATCCGGACCGACTGCGACGTGACATCGATGCGGTCATCGATCCCAGCATCTGACGGGCTCGAACGACATGGCGCGGGGCATCCTCGACACCAACACGCTGATCCTTCTCGGCCGCATTGCCGAGACAAGCGCACTTCCGTCCGAGCCATTGATCACCTCGATCACGCTCGCTGAGCTCTCTGTCGGCCCGCTCGTGGCGACCTCGGACGAAGAACGAGCGGCACGTCAGGCGCATCTCCAGCAGGCGGAGGCCGACTTCGAGCCGCTGCCGTTCGACGAGGCTGCTGCGCGCAGCTTCGGGCAGGTCGCAGCATCGCTGCGGCGAGCAGGCCGGAAGTCCTCAGCCCGCGCCTATGACGCCTTGATCGCAGCGGTGTGCGTGGCCAACGACGTCCCGATCCACACATGCAACCCGGACGATTTCTCCGACATCGACGGGCTCACCGTCGTCGCAGTTGCCCACCCGGACCCGTCCGTTCACTGAAACTCGGAGCGAACGTTGCGTTCAGCGCAACATGCGCTCCGAATGTCGGGTGTACCCACCAACATGACCCTCGGGTGATGCGGCTACTGGTTCGGCGATTCGCCAGTGCTCGGCGAGGCGGTGTTCCATCGGCGGGACGCGTCCGAGCCGAGGAACTTCGAACGGACGGCGTCTTCGAGATCGATGTCGAATGCCGACGCGAGCGCGCTGAGCCCGACGTAGACGTCGGAGATCTCGCTCGCGAGGTCGTCGATCACCAGATCGGGGTAGTTGTCCGACCAGGTCTTCTTGATCTCCGCAGCGATCTCCCCGAGCTCCTCGGTGAGCAAGCAGAGCAGCCGAACCGGATCGTTCATGTACCCCCGCTCGGCCCGCACCCGTTCGATCTCAGCCTGCAGTTCGCGAACGTCAGTCACGGGCGAGACCCTACGTCAGGGTTGCCGCCCCCAGTGAGGAGGCAGGGTGTGTGCTGCGGCGTGGGAAGGGGGGACCAGACAGCGAGCGGGTGGCGCCGGTGGTCGGCCGAGGACCGTCCGGAGGACGCAGCCTCGGACGACTACCGGTGACAGGACCCGTGAGCGGTACGAGGACTCAGACGAACGCCGAAGCGAACACCAGGCTGACGATCGTCATCACCTTGATCAAGATGTTCATCGACGGGCCCGAGGTGTCCTTGAACGGGTCGCCCACGGTGTCGCCGACGACGGCGGCCTTGTGCGGGTCGGATCCCTTGCCGCCGTGAGCGCCGGCCTCGATGTACTTCTTGGCGTTGTCCCAGGCGCCGCCCGAGTTGGCCATGAAGATGGCAAGAGCGAAGCCGGTGACGAGCGCTCCGGCGAGCAGACCGCCGAGCGCATCGACGCTGATGAAGCCGACAACGAGCGGCACGACCACGGCGAGCGAGCCGGGCAGGATCATCTCGCGCAGCGAAGCCTCGGTCGAGATGGCAACGCAGCGGGCCGAGTCGGGGACCACACCAGGAAGGCCTTCGCGCAGGCCGGGGATCTCGCGGAACTGGCGGCGGACTTCCTCGATCATCTTCTGAGCGGCACGGCCGACGGCGTCGATCGTGAGTGCTGCGAAGAGGAACGGCAGTGCCGCACCGATGAACAGACCGATGAACACCTCGACGTTGCCGATGTCGAGATCGAGTGCGGCGGTCGGGTCAGCGTCGAAGATGGCGAACTCGAAGCTCTTGAACAGCGCCAGAGCGGTGAGCGCAGCCGACCCGACGGCGAAGCCCTTGGCGACGGCGGCCGTGGTGTTGCCGAGCGAGTCGAGTGCGTCGGTGACCTCACGCACGGATGGATCCAGCTCGGCCATCTCGGCGATGCCGCCGGCGTTGTCGGCGATTGGACCGTAGGCATCGACGGACACGACCACACCGGTGGTGGCGAGCATTCCGATGGCGGCCACGGCGATGCCGTAGATGCCGCCGAAGTCTTCACCGAGGCCGCCGAAGGCGTCTTCGGCGAATGCCACCGTGCCACCCCAGTAGGCGATGCCGACGCCGGCGAGGATCAAGATGACCGATGCGGCGACCGACTGCATGCCAGCGCTGATGCCGGACAGGATCGTGGTGGCGGGGCCGGTCTCGGCCTGCTGGGCGATCTTCTTCACCGGGGCGTACCCGTCGGAGGTGTAGAACTCGGCGGTCTTGCCGAGCGCCCAGCCGACGACGAGTCCACCGATCACCGAGATCGCGAGGCCGATCGGGTTCTCGAAGTCGTCGCCGGAGAAGAGCCAGTAGGCAACGCCGACGGTGCCGACTGCGGTGATGCCCATCGCGACATTCGTGCCCATGTGCAGGGCGCGGGCCAGGTGATGGCTGTCGGTGGAGTCGCCGCCCTTCACGAAGAACGAACCGATGATCGATGCGATCATGCCGACGAAGGCGATCGCCATCGGGAACACGAGCAGGCTGACCGTGCCGTCGGCGCCGGCCTGGTCGGCGGTGATGGCCAACGCGAACGCAGTCAACGAGATCGGTGCGATGATCGAGCCGACGTACGACTCGAACAGGTCGGCGCCCATGCCGGCGACGTCGCCGACGTTGTCGCCCACGTTGTCGGCGATGGTGGCCGGGTTGCGAGGATCGTCCTCGGGGATACCGGCTTCGACCTTGCCGACGAGATCGGCGCCGACGTCAGCGGCCTTCGTGTAGATGCCGCCGCCGACACGGGAGAACAGGGCGATCGTGGAGGCGCCGAGGCCGTATGCGGTGACGATCTCGAACGCTTCGTCGACTTGCATCCACACCACGAACACCAGGTAGGTGAGCATCAGGCCGAACAGCGCCAAGCCGGCGACGCTGAATCCCATCACGGCGCCGCCGCGGAACGCGACGGGCAGCGCCTTGCCGGGGCCGGACTTCGCAGCTTCGGTGGTTCGGGCGTTGGCCATCGTGGCCACGGTCATCCCGGCGTAGCCGGCGGTTGCGGACAGCACTGCGCCGAGCACGTAGGTCACCGACGCGAGCGGGTTGATCACCACCGCGATCAACACCACCATCGCGAGCACGAAGACCGACACCCACTGGTACTCCTTCTTCAGGAACGCCTTGGCACCGTTCTGGATCTCGATCATCAAGAAGACCATGCGCTCGTTTCCGGGCGACTCCTTCTCGACGGACTTGTAGTAGTAGAACGCGAGTGCGAGCGCGGCGAGCGCCGATACTGCTGCGAGGTAGGGAACGACGTCCACGGGCTTCTTGCCTCCTGAAGGCGGTACGAGAGTGATCCTGCTCGGAACGATCCGAGGAACCGGACCATGATGGTCGGCGGGGCAGGCTAGATCCCAACCGGACGGATTGCACGCATTGCTGTGCCGCGAGCGACATCGACGAACCTGGCGGACAATTGGGTCGGCGCCCAGGAACGGCGAGTAGCGTCGAGGCAATGGCACAAACGTTGAACCGCGGCCCGGTGTCGGGTACCGCAGTCAAGCCGCCCTCGAAGAAGAAGAAGAAGCCCTTCCTCGTCGACTTCTACTCGACCGCTGTGGGCAAGAAGTACGTGATGGCGATCACCGGAATCATCGGGATCGGCTTCGTGGTCGGGCACATGGTCGGCAACCTGAAGATGTACCTCGGTGTGATCTCCGAAGGCGACGAGCGCGTGTACGACATCGACATCTACGGTGAGTTCCTCCGCGAGTTGCTCGTGCCGATCCTGCCCCACGGCGTGTTCCTGTGGATCCTCCGCCTCGGGCTCATCGCTGCGTTGGTGTTGCACATTCACGCGGCGTACACACTCACGATCCTGAACCGTCATGCCCGCCCGGTGAAGTACCAGAGCGCTCGCGACTACCAGGTCGCCAACTTCGCCAGTCGCACGATGCGTTGGACCGGCGTCATCGTGGTGCTGTTCATCGCGTGGCACCTCGCCGACCTCACCTGGGGTTGGGTGAACCCGGACTTCGTGAAGGGCGCCGTGTACCGAAACATCGACGCATCGCTGTCGCGGATTCCGGTCGCGATCCTGTACGTCGTTGCCAACATCGCGCTCGGCATCCACCTGTTCCACGGCACGTGGTCGTTGTTCCAGTCGATGGGTTGGAGCAATCCCCGATTCAACAAGTGGCGCCGCTACCTGGCGACTGGCATTGCCACCGCCATCGTGGTCGGCAACGTGTCGTTCCCGATCGCGGTCCTGGCCGGCATCGTCGAGTACGACCCCGACGCCGTGACCGTCACCCAAGAGGAGGCAGCAGAATGAGCATGGACCTCGATTCCAAGATCCCCGACGGCCCGATGGCCGACAAGTGGCAGAACTACATCGCCAACCAGAAGTTGGTGAACCCGGCCAACAAGCGCAAGTTCAAGATCATCGTCGTCGGCACCGGCCTGGCGGGAGCGTCGGCGGCTGCCACGTTCGGTGAACTCGGCTACCAGGTCGAAGCGTTCACGTTCCACGACTCGCCGCGTCGTGCCCACTCGATCGCAGCCCAGGGTGGCATCAACGCCGCGAAGAATTATCAGGGCGACGGCGACAGTGTCCACCGCCTGTTCTACGACACGGTCAAGGGCGGCGACTTCCGTGCCCGTGAATCGAACGTGCATCGGCTCGCCGAGGTGTCGGTCGACATCATCGACCAGATGGTCGCC
>JBBQEU010000026.1:0-31072 GCA_038321235.1 Acidimicrobiales bacterium
AACGTGTAGTCGGGCTGGACCGCAGCCGAGATCTGGCGGACCTGCTCCATCATCTCGGCGTCGATCGACACACCTCGGTCGGTCGCCAGGCGCTTGGCCTTGCCTGCCTGCTCCTCGGTGAGCTTCTCGCCGGTGGACGCGAACGCGATCGGCCGGCCGATGACCTCCTTCACCGACAGCGCCGCACCACCGCGGGCGTCGCCGTCCATCTTCGACATGATCACGCCGTCGATCTGGAGCGTTTCGTGGAACGCCTGGGCGGTCTGGACCGCGTCCTGACCGGTCATCGCGTCGACAACGAGGAACGTGTAGTCGGGCTGGACCGCAGCCGAGATCTGGCGGACCTGCTCCATCATCTCGGCGTCGATCGACAGGCGGCCGGCGGTGTCGACGATCACGACGTCGCGTCCGAGGCGCTTTGCCTCTTCGAGACCGGCCGCCGACGCCCGCACGGGATCGGATGGGTCGGAGAAGACCGGCACGTCGATCTGGCGCCCGAGCGTGCGTAACTGCTCGACGGCGGCGGGGCGCTGGAGGTCGGCGCCGACGAGCATCGGTTGGCGGCCCTGGCCCTTGAACCATGCGGCCAGCTTCGCCGAGTTGGTGGTCTTGCCGGAGCCCTGGAGGCCCGCCATCAACACCACGGTGGGCGGCTTGGATGCGTAGGTGATCGAGAGCGTCTCGCCGCCGAGGGCGCGGGTCAGTTCGTCGTTGACCGCCTTGACGACCTGCTGGGCGTGGTCGAGCGCCGACGAGAGTGTGGCGCCGATGGCAGCCTCGCGGATGCGATTGCAGACCGAACGGACGACGGTGAGATTGACGTCGGCCTCGAGGAGCGCCGTGCGGATCTCCTTCATCACCTCGTCGACGTCGGCCTCGGTGAGACGGCCCTTGCCGCGGATCTTCTTGACGATGCCTTCGAGTCGGGTGGAAAGATTGTCGAACATCAGGCCCCCGAGGCTACCCGCCGCTTCTTCCCGCTCGAGGATGCACTGCTCCTCATCCGCTGGCCGTTCAGCCGATGAAGACGACCGCGGTCACGATTCCGGCGTCGACGGCGACGTTCACCCGTGAGAGGCTGAAGTCCTCGGTGACGGCCAGGTCGACGCCGTCTTCGCGTACGACCCGAAGCGTCAACGCACGGGACTCGAGGAGGCTGGTCGCCTCCTTCACGCCGAGACCCTCGACCCCACTGGTATCCGCGTCGACGACTGACACCGGCGGCTCGATCGGCAACGGGGGCTCGACCGGCATCGTCGTGAGCGATGGCTCGCCGACCGGAGGCTCGACGATGACCAGGAACTCGTCGGCGACAGCAGGCACGGTGAAGATTCCGTCGTCGGATGTCGTGAACGAGTAGGCCGGAAGCAACCAGACCGATCCGTCGTCGTCCATCGCCCACCAGAGATCGGCCTTCACCTCGACCAGCGTGGCGACCATCGGCTCGACTGGAATCGTGTCGACCGGCACGGTGTCGACCGGCACGGTGTCGACCGGGATCGAGATCGCAGGGTCGACCGGCACCGGCAGCGTCTCCGCAGGCAGCGGCGCCGACTCGGTCGGGGCCTCGGTTGGCGCCTCGGTTGGCGCGGCGGCCGGCGTCGCTCGGCCCTCGCCCACCGACGCGCCGCCCGTGGTCGCCGTCGCGTCCATGAAGACGCCGCCGCGATACCAGTTCGTCTGCTCGTCCAGCCGGTCCATTGCCTCGTCGACCCCGATCAGCGGGTACGGGCCAGCGGCGACCGGGATGGCGAGCACGCCGTTCATCCACTGCAGTTCTCCGTTCTCCCCATAGCCGAATCCCCAGGCCACCGGCGAACGCTTTCCACCGAGTTCGGTCCACGCGGTCACGCTCGCCGAGTAGTCGTCGGCGTAGGTCTCGAGTTCGAAGTCCTCGGGTTCCTGGTCCAGCTCGGCCAGGAGATCGGTCACCAGTTGCTCGGCCTCGTCGGCCGTGGGGACGTTCACCGGCGGAACCGTCTCCGGACAGGTCGCCTCGCCCACCGTCCCATCGCTCGACACCGATTCGGCGCACCCAACCGACGGGCTGGTCTGGTCCCACGCCGGCGAGTAGTTGAAGTTCAGCTGGGCGTCGTCGCTGACGGTCAGTGTGGGAGCTGACCCATCGTCGGGCCCCACGCGCCAGCGCAATCCGTCGACGGTCGGCCCGCCGCCTGGAACAGGCTCACCCGTGACGCCGAGCGCTTCAGCGAGCTGTGCGACGTCCTCCGGCTCGAGCATCGGATTGGCCGGATACTGGTACCCAGTCGACTCCGTCGGGAGGGCGGGAAAATCGGGCCCGAGCTCGAACGTGTACCCGACGAACGCTGGCATCGACGACATCGCCGCATCGCCACCAGCCACCCGGGACTCGGCCGACGCCGCAGTCGGAGCATTCACGACGCGGATCGGTCGCGGAGGTTGCAACAGCGAGGATGCCGCGTCATCAGCGGACTGGCCGCATGCCGCAAGCAACAACACCGCTGAAGTCGCGGCCGACATGAGGGTGAGGCGAGAGCGTGTCATGGTTGTTTCGACGCTGCCCGAGGCCAAACGGTTCCGTCCGACGGAAAAGTTGGATGTCAGTTGCGTGGGACTTCGTTCCAGGGGCCCGACTTGTCGACGCGGGGCTCGCCGGGCAGGCCGAGGACCTGCTCACCGATGATGTTGCGCAAGATCTCCGACGTGCCGCCCTCGATCGAATTCGCCCGCACACGCAGGAACGAATAGCGGGTGCCGTGCGTCCCGCCGGCACTCTCGAAATCGCCGGGGCGACGGTACGTGTAGTCGTAGCCGGCGAGGGCGTCGGCGCCCATGAGGTCGATGCAGAAGTTGTACAACCCCTTGTTCAGCTCGGAAAACGCCAGCTTGGCGACCGACATCTCGGGGCCAGGGTTGCCGGCCTTGGCGTTCTCGCCTGCCCGACGGTTCGTGAGGCGACCGACCTCGGCGAGGACCCAGTACTTCATCAGCTCGTCCTTGCGCGCCCCGGTCTGTTCGGAGGCGTCGAGCCCCTTCCAGATCTCGATTGCGTCGTTGGCGGCGGCGCCCCGTCGGGCAACCGAGCCGCTGCCGGCACCACCGCCGGTACCGATCGCGTTGCGCTCGTTCATCAGCGTGGTCAGGCTGGCTCGCCACCCTTCGCCGACGTCTCCGATGCGGTGGGCGTCGGGGATGCGGGCGTCGGTCATGTAGACCTCGTTGAACTCGGCTTCGCCGGTGATCTGGCGAAGCGGTCGCACCTCGACGCCCTCGGCGTGCATGTCGAGCGCGAAGTAGGTCATCCCCTTGTGTTTGGGGGCATCCGGATCGGTGCGGGTCACCAGCATTCCGAGGTCGGCGATGTGGGCCATCGTGTTCCACACCTTCTGACCGTTGACGATCCACTCGTCGCCGTCGCGCTCGGCCTTGGTGGCGAGCCCGGCGAAGTCCGAGCCAGCACCCGGCTCGGAGAACAGTTGGCACCAGATCTCCTCGCCGGTGAACATCGGGCGAAGGAACCGTTCCTTGGCCTCGTGGCTGCCGTGGGTGACGATCGTGGGGCCGGCGAGCGCCATGAAGAAGCTCACCGGTTCGGTCGGCTTGGCGCCGGCCTCCTTCATGCGGGTGTCGACGATCTTGTTCAGCTCGGGCCGCACACCCAGTCCGCCGTAGCCCTTCGGAAAATGCACCCAGGCGAGCCCGGCGTCGTAGCGGGCGCCCCGAAAAGCGACGTTGTCCGTCGTCGTCGGATCGTTCGCAGCGAGGAAGGCGTCGATCGTCTCGGCGACCTCGCGGGTCTCCGGATCGATGGTTCCAGCATCAGGGCGCGATTCGAGGGTCGTCATCTCGTCAGTCTGTCAGGCCCCGTCCGCCCGCCCGAAGCCGACGTCCACCCCCCACCCCCCGCAGTCCGAAATCCGGCAGGATTCGTTCGTTTGCCGAACGAATCCTGCCGGATTTCGGTGGTGGAGATCGAGGTCAGGGGTTGACGAGGGCGGAGACGAACTCGTTGGGATCGAACGGGATCAGGTCCTCGATCGTCTCACCGATGCCGACCAGTTTCACCGGGATGCCGAGTTCGGTCTCGATCGCGAACACGATGCCACCCTTGGCCGACCCATCGAGCTTGGTCAGCACGACGCCGGTCACGTTGGTGGCCATACCGAATTCACGAGCCTGCGTGAGGCCGTTCTGACCGGTGGTCGCATCGATCACCAGCAGCGTCTCGGTGACCCGCCCGGCACCCTTCTCGGCCACACGACGCACCTTCTTCAGCTCTTCCATCAGGTTCGACTTGGTGTGCAGACGACCGGCGGTGTCGGCCATCACCAGCTCGATGTTCCGAGCCGACGCTCGCTCGACACCATCGAAGATCACCGCGCTCGGGTCGCTTCCTTCGGCGCCCCGAACGATCTCAGCGCCCGAGCGCTCGGCCCACGTGGTGAGCTGTTCGGCCGCGGCTGCCCGGAACGTGTCGCCGGCTGCCATCAGCACCGTGCGGCCGTCACGGATCTGTTGGTTCGCCAGCTTGCCGATCGTGGTGGTCTTGCCGACACCGTTGACGCCGACGAACATCCACACGTTCGGGCTGCCCGCTTCGCCGGACTCGAAGGTCAGCGAGCGGTCGGAGCCTTCGAGGCGCGACACCATCTCGGCTTCGAGTGCATCGAGCAATGCCTGCGGCTCGGTGATCTCCTTGGCCGCAACCTTGGCGCGGAGGCCGTCGATCAGCGCCGTGGTGACCCCGACGCCCACATCGGCTCGCAAGAGCGCCTCCTCGAGGTCGTCGAAGCTCTCGTCGGTGATGCCGCTGCGGCCGAGCACGCCCACAAAGGCACCCGTGAACGCGAGTCGAGCCTTGGACAGTCGATCACGCAGCGATGCCGGCTCGACCGGTTCTGGTTCAGGTTCGAGTTCCGGCTCGACGAGTTCGTCTGGCCGTTCCTCCACCAGGGTGCCGGCAGCATCATCGCCATCAGCCCTGGGAGGCGGCGCCGTGGGCCGAGTGGTCCGCGACGACGGCGGCACCGTGCGACCAGCGTTACGTCGGCTGACGACGACCACACCGATCCCGAATGCCACCACCAGGACGGCGAGGATCAGGAAAATGACTTCGATACCCATCGCGGCCCGACGCTACCGCCGCTGCGCTGCCCGCAGCCTCACGTTCTGTGTGAGCGCAGGCGTCGTGGCCAATCGTTCTCCCCTCACGCAGACGGAACGACCACGTTCTGTGTGAGCGCAGATGTCGTCCGAGTGCGTTGTCGCTCACGCAGAAGCCGGCGATCCCTGCACGGAGGACTCGGCGTCAGGGGGTGGCGGTGGTGATGCGTTCGGTGACGACCTTGCTGGAGCCGCCTGGTTGCATGCTCACCCCGAGCAAGCAGTCGCCAGCCTCCATCGTGCGCTTCTGGTGCGACACCACGATCAGCTGCGCATCCTTGCGGAACTCCTGGATCAAGCCGAGGAAGCGGTGCAGGTTGACGTCGTCGAGCGCCGCTTCCACCTCGTCCATCACATAGAACGGCGACGGCCGCGAACGGAACACGGCGAACAGATACGCCAACGCGGTGAGGCTTCGCTCGCCACCTGACAGCAGCGACAGCTTCTTGACGTTCTTGCCACTGGGCTTGGCCTCGACCTCGATGCCCGTGTTGAGCATGTCGTCGGGGGCAGTGAGCGTGAGCTTGCCGACTCCGCCGGGGAACAACAGACCGAACAGCTGTGTGAAGTTCTCGCTGACGTCGGCGAACGCAGACGCGAAGACGTTCTGGATCTCGTGGTCGACGGCGGCGATCACCCGCGACAACTCTCGGCGTGTCGACCGGACGTCCTCGAGCTGTTCTTCGAGGAACGTGTGTCGGGTCTGGAGTTCGTTGAACTCCTCCAGAGCAAGCGGGTTGATCGGCCCGAGTAGGCGCAGCTCGCGTTCGAGTTCGCGCATCCGACCTGGCGGAGTGGCGCCGTCGGGCAGCACGGGCACCGGCGCCGCCTCGGCCACCGCCGGTTCGATGTCGAGTTCACGTCGCAGCGTCTCGATCGCGGTTTCGAGGCGCAGCTTGGCTTCGGCCTCGCCCAGCTCAGCCTGACGCGCCCGTTCGCGGGACGCATCGAGCGCGTGTTCCTTCTCACTGCGCTGACGGCGGTGCTGATCGAGTTCAGCGGTGAGGCCGCGCACCTCGTCGCTCTGACGGCGGCGTTGCTCGACCAGTTCGGTGTGCACCACTTCGACGACGTCGCGATGGCCAGACACCCGTTCGGTGAGACGGTCGATCGCGCCGATGTCGCGCTCGATCGTCATGCGTTGCCCCTCGGCGGCGACTCGCGCCTCGGCGTCAGCGGCGAGGCGGCGCTCGGTCTCGTCGAGTCGGCGTTCGAGCAGCTGCTGACGTTCGTGCAGCCCGGCGTTGTGGACTTCGAGGTCCTTGCGCCGCGATGCCAACGCTCCTGCTCGCGATTCGAGTTCCGCACGCAGCTCACCACGGGCCCGGGCCGCATCGGCTTCGGCCTGCTCGTCGGATTCGAGCGCCGGCAGCAGCGCTTCGAGTTCGCCAATGCGCTGCTCGTCGCGAACGATGTTGGCGGTGACGTCGTCGATCGACCGCTCGAGATTCTCGAGTTCGGCCTCGGCCTCACGGTGCTCACGCTGGGCCTGTGCCAGACCCTCGGATGCTGCGCTGAACCGTGCGTCGTTGGCATCGAGCCGTCGCACCAACTCGGCTTCGGCCGCCCGCGCCGTCTGCAGAGCCCGTTCGGCGGCACCAACGGCTTCGGTCACCCGCTCGAGTTCACCGCCCGCCGTGCGAGCCCGTTCGAGCGCGTCGTCGAGCGCCGCAGCGGTTGCGCCGCTGCCGGCAGCGCCGACCCGCCAGCCGCTCAGTCCGAACCGGTCGCCGCCAGCGGTGACCACGACGGCATCGGGATGGCTCAACGCTGCATCGACTGCGGCACCGAGATCATCGACGCGCACGGCCGACCCGAGCAATCCGTCGAGCAATGTGTCGACACCCGGGCGCGTCGAGCGAGCGTGTGGGCGCACAGCGTCACCGACGCCGGGTCGCGGTTGGCCCGCCGGTCGGGTACCCAGAGCGATCACGGCGCCGGACGTGTCGGAACTGCGCAAGGCATCGAGCGCCCGACGACCGGCCGACGGATCGTCGACCACCACAGCAGTGAGCGACTCGCCCAGCGCAGCCTCGACGACTGGTTCCCATCCGGCATCGATCTCGATCAGGTCGAGCAATGTGCCGAGCACCCCGTCGACGCCGGCGAGACGCTCAGCCCCGGCACGAGCACGCGCCGCGTCGAGCGCGAGTTCGAGCGCCTCGACCCGAGCCGAACAGCGCGACGCCTCCTCGGCGGCATCATTGCGCAACGACTGACGCACTTCGTGCGTGGACAGTGCCTCGGCCCGAGCCGTTTCGGCCAGCTCGACCTCGGCGACCAGCGGCTCCTCGATCGCACCGGCCTCGTCGCACTCGGTACGGAACCTGACCGCTCGTTCCGAGCTGGCGTCGCGCTTCGCGGCGAGCGAGTCGAACCGCTCGCGCGAACGTCGCAGGTCGCCGGTGGAGCGTTCGAGCGACGATCGCACCGAACGCATCTCGCCACGCACCTCGGCAGCAGCGCTGGCTGCCTGGGCACCGGTTTGGTCCGACCCGACGGCCTCCATCATCTTCGAGCGTTCGACCCGGAAGCCTTCTTCGTCAGCGATGAGCGCTTCGGATGCGGGCTCGATCTCGGCGAGGGCGACGATCACGTCGTCGAGTTCGGTCCGAAAGCGCGCGGCGTCGGCTTCGAGGTTGGCGACCACGCCGGCGTCGAGCAACTGTCCCTTGTCGCGCTCCAACGAGCGGCGACGCTCGACGAGCACCGCCGACAGGCCCCTGGCCCGCTCACGGAGCTGTTCGACCCGCACGAGCCGGTCGCTGACGTCGCTCGCGCCGCGCGCCGACAGCTGGGCTTCGATGGCCATCACCTGGGTATCGAGCGCAGCGAGCGCGGACTTCAGCTCCGACTCGGCGCGGGCGCTCTCGAGGCGGGTGCCTGCGAGCGATTCGAGTCTTGTTCGCCACGAAGCGATCTCCCTGCCCGACACGTAGGTCTTCACCTCGGTGAGTTCGGTGATCAACGAGCCGTGGCGTTCGGCAGCTTGGGCTTGGCGTTCCAGCGGCCGCAGCTGGCGGCGCACCTCTCGGAGGAGGTCCTGGACGCGCAGTAGGTTGGCCTCGGTGGCGTCGAGGCGACGCTCGGCCTTCTCCTTGCGCTTGCGGAACTTGAGGACACCAGCGGCTTCTTCGATGATCGCACGCCGCTCCTCCGGACGAGCGTTGAGCACGGCATCGATCTGGCCTTGGCTGACGATCACGTGCTGCTGGCGTCCGACACCAGCATCGGAGAGCAACTCCTGGACGTCGAGCAGACGACACGGCACGCCGTTGATGGCGTATTCGGAGTCGCCGGTACGGAACAACACGCGCGTGACGGTGACCTCGTTGAACTCGACGCCGAGGGTGCCGTCGGAGTTGTCGATGGTGATGCTCACCTCGGCGCGCCCCAGCGCCGGGCGTGAGGCAGTGCCCGCGAAGATCACGTCGTCCATCTTCTGGCTGCGCACCGCCTTGGGCGCCTGGGCGCCGAGCACCCAGGCAATGGCGTCGACGACGTTCGACTTACCCGACCCGTTGGGCCCGACGACGACGGTGACACCGGGTTCGAGCACCATCGTGGAGCTGTCGGCGAACGACTTGAACCCCTTGAGGTTGAGACTCTTCAGGAACACAGCAGCAGCGAAGTTACCCGCTGGAGGCGCCGCTGGCCTGAATCACTGCGGCATCACTCGATTCAACGCTGACAGATCGCACACCAATGGGTGCCGCGTCCGCCGGTCACCGATCGCCGGATCCACCCTCGGTCACAGGTCAGGCAACGTTCGCCGCCTCGCCCGTAGACGCGATGGTCGTCCTGGTAGGAACCGCCCTCGCCCATCAGGTCGACGTACTGGGCGTCGCCGAGCGTCGAGCCGCCTGCCTCGATGGCCTCGGTGAGCACGTCGACGATCGCGCGCTGCAGTGTTGCCAGGCGTCGGCGGTCGAGACTGGATGCCGGGCGATCGGGTCGGAGGCGAGCGCGGTGAAGGATCTCGTCTGCGTAGATGTTGCCGATGCCGGCCACGACGTGCTGATCGAGCAGCAAGGGCTTGAGCGCTCGCGACGTGGTACCGAATGCTCGCCGCAGCGTGGGTGTGTCGAACGGATCGGCAATCGGGTCGACGCCGAGTCGGGCGAGTTCGGGGAGCTCGACCTGCACATGTTCCGGGTCGAACACCACCACCTCGCCGAAGGTTCGCGGGTCGACGAACCACGCTTCGTTGGCGTCGTCGAGATGCAGCACGACGTGGGTGTGCGCTGGACGCACGGCTCCTGGCGGAGCGAGCAGGACCTGGCCGCTCATTCGAAGGTGGATCATCGCGACGTCGCCGGAGTCGAGCGGCAACAGCAGGTATTTGCCGCGACGGTCTGCGGCCTCGACGACGGTGTCGGTGAGACCTGAGATCACCGCCTCGCGTGAGGTGCGTCGAACCGACCGTTCACGGCCGACCTCGACCCGCTCGATTCGGCGCCCCACGACGTGACGTTCGAGTCCACGCCGGACCGTCTCGACCTCTGGCAGCTCAGGCATTCGTGCAGATGACCTTCACGCCAGTGCGAGGCACGCCTCGGTGGCGGCGATCTGCTCGGCAGCCTTCTTCGACCGGCCCGTCCCGACGCCGAGCACCTCGTCGTCGACGAGCACGCGAGCGTGGAATGTCTTCGCGTGATCGGGACCGTGCGACGACACCTCGTACACCGGAGAACTCCGACCCAGGCGGGCGCTCAGTTCCTGCAGTTGCGTCTTCTGGTCGAACTGTCCTATGGCGTCCGCCGAGTCAGGCATTCGGGGCACCACCAGTCGATCGACCATTGCATATGCCGCATCGGCGCCACCGTCGAGGTACACCGCGCCGAGCACCGCTTCGAACGCATCGGACAGGATCGACGGCTTGTCGGATCCCCCGGCGGCGGCCTCTCCCCTGCCGAGCAGGATGTGCTCGCCGAGACCCATGCCTTGAGCCACCTCGGCGAGGGCGATCGCGTTGACCACGCTCTTTCGCAGATCGGTGAGCTGCCCTTCAGCGACCGGGTATCGCTGATAGGCGATGTCGGCGACCGCCCACCCGAGTACTGCGTCGCCGAGGAACTCCAAACGCTCGTTGCTGACGGCGCCCGGAGTCTCGGCACACCATGATCGGTGAGCAAGAGCCCGCTCCAGCAGGCTCCAGTCGCTGAACGAGTGACCGATTCGAACCGACAGCTCGGACAGGCCAGGCGATGGCTGGTCGTTGCGGGGTTCGGTCACCTCGCTCCCACCAGACGATCAGCTCGCCGTGGCGCGTTCGTGTACGTAGTCGATGGCATCGCGCACGGTCTTGAGGTCCTCGAGGTCTTCGTCGTCGATGCGGAAATCGGGAATCCGATCGCTGAGCTGCTCTTCGAGCGCTTCGACGAGTTCGATCAGTGCCAACGAGTCGGCATCGAGGTCGTCGACGAACGACTGACCCTCCGTGATCGTGGACGGTTCGATCTCGAGGATGTCGGCGAGGCGGTCACGGACGATCTCGAAGATCTCGTCACGTTGGAGTGGGGCGGAATCTGCTGGCACGGGCGCCGAGTGTAGTTGCCGGAGCGCCCGAGACTGCCAGGGTCAGCCGGCGTTGCCCGCGATCGCAGCGCGGATCTCGCCGACCATGTCGTGCTCGACCATGTCACGTGCAACACCGATGCCGTTCGCGATAGCGATCTCGCCAGACGATCCGTGGGCGATGATGCAGACGCCGTCGACACCGAGCATCACGGCGCCGCCGTAGGTGTCGGGGCTCAGGCTCTCGTACAGGGGCAGCAACGCCGGCATCAATGCGTCGGCGTGCGGTTTGTAGTGCTCTTCGGCGGCGAACGCGTCGAGCAGGGCCTTGATGACCACCTTCATCCCGCCTTCGAGCGTCTTGAGTACGACGTTTCCGGTGAACCCGTCGGTGACACACACATCGAGATCGGCGCTCATCACGTCACGACCTTCGACGTTGCCGACGAAGTCGAGGTGCGACGCGGCCGCGAGCAACCCGTAGGCCTCCTTGCGCAGCGCGTCACCCTTGCCCGGCTCCTCACCGATCGACAACAGCCCGACGCGAGGCGACTCGATGCCGAACCGATGTTTCGCGTACACAGATCCCATCAGGGCGAACTGCACGAGCCATTCGGCCTGCACCTCGGAGTTCGCTCCGGCGTCGAGCAGCACCGTCGGTGTTGCGCCCGGCACCGGGATCGGCGTGGCGATCGCCGGACGTTTCACGCCCGAGATGCGGCCCATGCGCAGCAGCGCTGCGGCCATCGTGGCGCCGGTGTTGCCAGCGGAGATCATCGCACTCGCACGTCCGTCACGAACTGCCTCGGCGGCTCGCACGAGCGTGGAGTCCTTCTTGCGACGCACTCCCTGTGCGGGATCGTCGTGCATGCCGATGACCTCGGTGGCCTCGATCAAGTCGAGCACCGTGCCGTCAGGGCCGATGCGACCGTCGAGGTCGGCGGGTCCGACGAGAACGACAGGTATCCCCGTGGCCGCAGCGCGGTGGGCTCCAGCGAGGATCGGCCCGGGGGCGGCGTCGCCACCCATGGCGTCGACCGCGACGGGCAGCATGGAATCGCTCAGCGGATCAGCCGACGTCGACGACGACGCGATCGCGATACCAGCCACACGACGGGCACACCACGTGCGGGATCTTGGCGTTGCCGCAGCGCGGACACAGGCTGCGCGCCGGCGCGTTCAGCCGCCACGCGCTCGCCCGACGGCTGCGGGTCTTCGACTTCGAGGTCTTCTTCTTGGGAACGGCCATCGTTCGCTTCCTGGTTCTCGGGGACGGTCATCTTGCGACCGGTTCTGGATCGGGGCCCGATTCGGACGCACCGTGCCGCGAACGGCCGGATCACGTTATCGGGGGCTGGCGCCGTTGCCATCGAGGCGAAGCGCGAGCCCGCTCATTCATCGTCGGGAACGAAGCCTTCGAGCGCTGCCCAACGCTCGTCGGTCACCGTCGGGTTGCACGCACAATCAGTGGTGTTCCGATCGATTCCACACACCGGGCAGAGCCCGGCGCAGCCGTCACGGCAGAGCCGTTCGTTGTCCAACTCCAGCAGCACCACTTCGCGAACGAGCGGGGCGAGGTCGAGCTGGCCGTCCTCGATCAGGTACGCATCCGGGTCGAGGGGTTCGATCTGGTACAGCTCGTCGACGACAGCCACCCCCGTGCCCGAGACGTCGGCGAGACATCGCCGACACACCGTCTCCCAGGCGGCGCTGACCGTGCCGTCGACGTCGATGCCGTCGTTGCGCGCCGTGAGTCGCAGCGCGACGTGGATGTCGCCGACGAGGCGGTCGTGTTCGGCCCCCAGCGGGGCGGCTTCGATGTCGACGAGGACGTCGCGCACGGCGCCGGGCTGGCGCAGCAGCTCGACGGCGTTGATTCGCAACGGTCGCAAGGGATCTGCCACTGGACCTCCGACGATCAGTGATCTTGATCGAAGAACCCCTTTGTGGGGTCGTCTTCCTCGATCAGGTCGGTCTCGTCGACGCCGCCGCCGATCGACAGGCGTTGGCGACCGGCCCCGACCGTCTTCTGCAGCTTGTCGAGCAGAATTTCGAATGACCCGAGACGTTGATCGAGGAAGTCCTCGGTCTCGTGCTTCAAGCGACGCGAATCGGCCTCGGCGGTCTCCATGACCTGGCGAGCGCGTTGTTCCGCTGCGCGCACGACCTCGGTGCGTTGCACCATCCGTTCGGCGCGCACCCGGGCGGCTTCCAGCAATTCATCGGCTTCGCGCCGGGTCTTGGCGACGAACTCTTGACGCTCCTTGAGCATCCAGCGCGCCTGGCGCAGTTCTTCCGGCAAGCGATGCAGCGACTCCTCGAGCAACTCGATCATCTCGTCACGGTCGATGCGCGGCGACGACGACAACGGCATGGTCGGTGCCGTTGCAATGATGTCGATGGCGCGCCGGAGGAGGGTCTCGGCGTCGCCCACGTACCCACCGGTCGTGGCGGGGTCCGGGTACTCGTCGTCGATGTCGTCGTAGTCGCCGTCGTCGTCGTAGCTCATGGTTGCTCAGTTCTGTGCGCCGTCGTTGACACGGCGCAGTGCATCGGCGACGTGCGCCGGGACGAGATGGTCGATGGATCCACCGTACTTCGCGATCTCGCGCACGAAGCGGCTACTGATGTACCCGAGTTCGGGGCGGCACGGAAGATACACCGTGCGCACGCCGGTGACTGCGTGGTTGTTGTGGGCCATCTGCTGCTCGATCTCGAAATCGCCCGACGTGCGCAGGCCCTTCACGATGAAGTCGACGTCGGTGCGTTGTGCGGCTTGCACGGCGAGGCCGGTCTGTTCGACCACGCTGACCCCGGCGAGGTGGGCGAGGGCGGCGGTGGCCATCGCGACTCGTTCGTCGATGCCGAACAACCCTGACGACTTCGAGTGGTTGTGCATGATCGCGACCACGACCGAGCCCCACAGTTCGTGGGCCTGTTCGATGACGTCGATGTGCCCGAGGTGGATCGGGTCGAAGCTGCCCGGGTACAACACCCGCAGTGACGTGGTCATTGGGAGAACGACCCTACATCTGCGTCGACGGTCCGTTCGAGGAAGGTGACCCGGGTACGGCCGTATTTCTTGTCGCGTGTGACGGTCCAGCCGTGCGGTGCCGTGACGGTGGAACCGGATTCGGCGATCACGAGGTCGGCGCCGACGCGCCCGAGCAGGTCGTCCCAGCCATCGAAGTCGTAGGGCGGATCGGCGAACACGATGTCGGCATCGACGGTCACAGCGACAGACATCGCATCCGAAGCGAGCACCTTCGAACGGTCGCGAAGATCGAGTGCGTCGAGGTTGTCGTTCAGCGCCCGCAGCGCCGCACGATCTCGCTCGACGAACACACAGTGTCCGGCACCGCGTGAGAGCGCCTCGATGCCGATCGCCCCACTCCCGGCGAAGAGATCGGCGACCACAGCACCCTCGAGCACTCCTGTGCTCCCGAGCGAGTTGAAGATCGCTTCGCGCACACGGTCGGTGGTCGGACGCGTGGACGTACCGGCGGGTGTCACCAACCGCCGTCCACCCAGTTCTCCCGCCACGACTCGCATGCGACGAGGATACGGCTCCCTCGCGCCAGCGATGAGTTTCCGCGCGCACAGGTCGCGTCGAAACTCATCGCTCTGCGCGATGCGCGCCGGCGGTCGGGGGACGACAACACTGGTGTCCGTGCTCACACCGACGCCACAAATCGTCTGCATCGACTGCGGTGGCCGTTGCTTCCTGCTCAGCCATCCGCCCGAGGACGGCATCTGGGAACCGGGTGACGTGATCGCCTACCGCTGCGAGGACTGCCTCGACCGGTGGGACATCGTGATGTCCGACGAGGACGACGCCGAGATGGCCCGCGGCGACCAACCCGACATCTGACTGTTACTCCTGGTGTCAGACACCACGAGTAACAGGTCAACTCTTGGCGAGGAACTCCTCGTCGTCTTCGGTGAACACCAGCGTGAGTTCGTCGGCGAGATCGGGGTGACCGGCCAGTTCGGGGTCGGCGTCGACGATCTCGAACGCCGCCTCCCGAGCCAACTCCACCAGGGTGCGATCGCGTCGCAGTGACGCGAGCTTGAGGTCGCTGCGACCCTTCTGCGACGTGGACATCAGCGTGCCTTCGCCGCGGAGATCCAGGTCGATCTCGGCGAGCTCGAATCCGTCGGTGGTCGCCACGAGCGCCTCCACGCGAGGGTTACCGATGGGGTCACCGGGTTCGTCGCGCTGCTGGGTCACCAACCAACACGTCGAGGCATGCACGCCGCGTCCAACTCGGCCACGGAGCTGATGGAGCTGCGCGATGCCGAAGCGGTCGGCGTCGAGGATCGCCATCACCGTCGCATTCGCGACGTCGACGCCCACCTCGATGACGGTCGTCGCCACGAGCACGTCGAGGTCGCCGGAGCGGAACGAGTTCATGGTTGCTTCCTTCTCACCTGACGTCAGGCGACCGTGCAGCAAGCCGAGACGCAGCCCGGACAGCTCGTCTCGCTGCAGGCGCTCGAAGGTCTCCTCGGCCGACGCCACTTCGAGTTTTTCGCTCTCGCCGATCAATGGACACACCACATAGGCCTGGCGGCCGTCGGCGACCTGTGATCGCACGTCGCCCCACACCTCGGCCTCGAGCAACGGCCCCTCGGCCCACTTCGTCACGATCGGCGTGCGACCCGGCGGCAGTTCGTCGAGCACGCTCACATCGAGGTCGCCGTACACGGTCATCGCCGCCGTTCGAGGGATCGGCGTCGCCGTCATCACCAACATGTCGGGCACGGCACCACCGACGGTCTTGGCCCTCAGCGCGGCGCGCTGCTCGACGCCGAAGCGGTGTTGTTCGTCGACGACGACCGCACCGAGGCTCGCGAAGTCGACGGCGTCCTGGATCAGTGCATGGGTGCCGATCACGATGTCGACCGAGCCGTCGGCCAGGCCTGCGAGCACGTCCTTGCGGTCGGACCCGGTGATGCGGTTGGTGAGCAACTCGACCCGCAGCGGCCGGTCGCCGAACAGGTTGCCGGGATCGGGGACATTCACCCCGTCGAGGAGCGCTCGCACACCGGTGGCGTGCTGCTCGGCGAGCACCTCGGTGGGCGCCATCAATGCAGCCTGATGGCCACCCTGCACCGCCACCATCATCGTGTCGACTGCCACCACGGTCTTACCCGAGCCGACATCGCCCTGGAGCAGGCGATGCATCGGATGCGGTGCCGCCAGGTCGTGTTCGATCTCGGCGATGGCGCGCTGCTGGGCGCCGGTCAGCGGATAGGGCAGCGCGTCGTGGAACCGTTGGACCAGGTCGCCGCCGAGGTCGTGGGCGATGCCGCGCTGATCGCGCTCCATGGCCCGCTTGCGCAGGACGAGCACCAGTTGAACGCGCAGGAGTTCGTCGAACGCGAGCCGTCGTCGAGCCTGCTCCTTGTCGCGGATCGACTCGGGCAGATGGATGTTCGACAGCGCGTCGAACCGCGTGAGCAACCCGAGGCGTTGCAGAATCTCGCGCGGCACCGGGTCGGCAATCCCGCGTTCGCGGCACCGACGCAGTGCTTCTTCGACCCACCCTGCGATCTCCCAGGTGTTGATCTGGACCTTCTCGCTCTGCGGGTAGATCGGCACGATCCGACCGGTGCGATCGCCGATCAGGTCGACGACGGGGTTCGCCATCTGAAGACCCCCGCGGTACACGTCGGGCTTGCCGAACAGGGCGATCTGGAGACCCTCGCGAAGCTGGCGTTCGCGCCACGGCTGGTTGAAGAACACCACCTCCATGCGGCCCGACCCGTCACCCACGTTGACATTCACCATCGTGCGACGGTTGCGGGTGACGCGCTTGGTCACCGATCGCACCGTTGCCAACACCAGCGCTTCCTCGCCCGCGACGAGGTCGGCGATCCGTGCCTCGTTCGACCGGTCGACCCATCGGCGCGGGTAGAAGGTCACCAGATCGAGCAGATTGTCGACCCCGATCGACGCGAGCGACACCCGCTTCTTGTCGCCGACGCCCTTCAGCCGACCGACGTCGATTTCGGCGAGGTCGCGGAACGCCAGTGCGTTCACTCGACTCCGAAGAGGTACGGATAGAGCGGTTGGCCGCCGTGATGGACATCGACGTGGATGTCCCCCCGATGGTCGCCGAGCCACCCGACGATCTGCGTGGTCGCGGCATCGTCGGCGTCGGCACCGGTGATCACCGTGACGAGTTCGGCGGACTCGCCGACGATCGCGTCGAGGAGCGCCATCGCAACACTCTCGACCGACGATGCGACGGCGACGATGCCGTCGCCGCGCACCAAGCCGAGCCAATCGCCTTCGTTGATCGTGCCGACACTGCTGGTGCTAGCGCGAACCGCTCGCGTCACCTCTCCGGTGACCACCGAGGCAGCAGCATCGGTCATCTCCGCTGCGTTGTCCGACGCCGACGAGCCGGCGTCGTAGGCGACGAGGGCCGCGAGCGCCTCGGGCATCGAGCGCGTCGGCACGACGACCACGATCTTCTCGGTGAGCGCATCGAGTTGCTCTGCCACCGGGATGATGTTCTTGTTGTTCGGGAGCACGACGACTTGGTCGGCGTTGACGCGCTGCACGGTTTCGAGCAGTTCTGCCGTCGACGGGTTCATCGTCTGACCTCCAGTGACGACTCCCTGCACACCGAGCTGGGCGAAGAGCTCCACCAGCCCGCTTCCCGAACAGACCGCGACGACGGCGGTGGTGACCGCAGGGAGTTCATCGGCGACCGGTGCCGCCAGCGCCGTCGAGGCGAGTTCCGCCTCACGCTTGGCGTGTTCTTCGTCGACCTCTTCGAACAGGTCGGTGACGCGGATCGATCTGGGGCGACCGGCGAGCTCGAGTGCCACTTCGATGGCAGCACCGATCTCGTTGGTGTGGACGTGGCAGTTCCACAGTCCGTCACCGCCGACGACCACGATCGAGTCACCAATCGCTCCCCAGTGCTCCTTGAACTCGCGGATCCGTTCGTCCGGCAGGTCGAGGAAGTACATCACCTCGTAGCGCTGCTCACTCACGTCGAGCTCGCCCGGCGCCGTGGCGTGACGACGTGCGACGGCGTCGAACGCTGCGCCGACCGCCCCAGTGGTGCCATCGTCGGGCTCGGCCACCGGCAGCGGCTCACCATCGACAACGAACAGCACCGAGTCGAGCAGCAGCAGGAACCCTGCCCCGCCGGCATCGACGACACCAGCGTCCTTGAGCACCTGGAGTTGCTCAGGAGTGTTGTCGAGCGCCAACTTCCCCGCTGCGCGGGCCGCACGGGCCACCTCCACGAGCGAGCCCCCGGCGTCGGCGGCGACCTTGGCGGCCTCGGCGCTCTCGCGACACACCGTGAGGATCGTGCCCTCGATCGGCTTGAGCACCGCGTCGTACGCTCCGGTGGCTGCCGCCTGGAGTGCCTCGGCGAACTTGGCGCCTCGGACGTCTGCGTGCTCTTTCACCGTGCCGGCGAACCCCCGCATGATCTGGCTGAGGATGACGCCACTGTTGCCTCGCGCGCCCATCAGCGATCCGTGACTGATCGCATCGCACGTGGCGTCGTGGTCGTCGTCGGCGGCGGCGTCCATCTCGGCGACGACTGCGTCGAGGGTGCGGGCCATGTTGGTACCGGTGTCGCCGTCCGGTACCGGGTAGACGTTGAGCCGGTTCAATCCGTGGGCGTGTTCGCGCACCGCGTCCCGGAAGGTGCGCACCGTGTCACGCAGCGCAGCGGTGTTCATCCGTTCCAGAGTGGGCACGAGCACCGAGCTTACGAGACCGCATCTCGATTGGGGTCTGACCCCGATCGAGATCGAAGTGCGGCGTGGGGCCGACCGATCGGCTTGGTAGCATTTCATGGCTGTCCCGGCAGGCCGAGTCGTCGGTCGGGCATCAACCAACGTGATCGAGCCGGGAATCCGGCAGCTCTGCAGGAGAATCCAATGGCATCGAAATGTGAAGTGTGTGGCAAAGGCCCGTCGTGGGGCATGTCGGTGTCTCACTCGCATCGCCGTACGAAGCGACGCTGGAATCCGAACATCCAGCGGGTCCGCGCCAACGTGAACGGTGCCGCCAAGCGCGTCAACGTCTGCACGGGCTGCATCAAGTCCGGCAAGATCGTCAAGGCGGGCTGAGTCCTCGTCATGCAAGGGGTCATCAAGGCCTACGATCCCGCCACGGGTGACGGGCTCGTCATGTGCGACACCGACCTCGACGATTACGAACTGGCCGCTGACGCGCTGGCCGGTTCGATCTTCCGCATGCTCCGCCAGGGCCAGCGTGTGGTGTTCGACCTCGATGACGCCGGCTTCGCCACGCACCTGCGCCTCGGCTCCGAGGTCGACATGGCCACGCCCGGCGCCTGAGCCGCTCCGATTGTCCTCGCAGGTCCCTCGCCGAGACCGCGAGATCGTGACCATGTACCCGTTGCCGTGTTTCGCCGTGAGATGGTGCACGCCCTACGCTTGATGTCGGAGATCGATACCGTCGTCAACCGATGCGCGGCCCACAACCCACGGACCTCAACCCCCGGAACTCGACGAGGAGTCACCAGATGAGCGGAACCACCACCAACCAGCGCCTGAAAGACTGGGTGGCGGAATGGGCAGCAGTGATGCAGCCAGCCGACATCTACTGGTGTGACGGCTCCGCCGACGAGTACGAGCGCCTCTGCCACGAACTCGTCGACTCCGGCACCTTCACGAAGCTCGACGAGGCCAAACGGCCCAACAGCTACTGGGCGCACTCCGACCCGGGTGACGTCGCTCGCGTCGAGGATCGCACCTACATCTGCTCGGCCACCGAGGACGAGGCGGGTCCGAACAACAACTGGCGCGATCCCGCCGAGATGCGTGCCGAGATGAAGCGGCTGTACACCGGCTCGATGAAGGGCCGCACCATGTACGTCGTGCCGTTCTCGATGGGTCCACTCGGCTCACCGATCGCCCACATCGGCGTGCAGTTGACCGACTCGGCCTACGTGGCGGTCAACATGCGCATCATGACCCGCATGGGCCAAGGAGCGCTCGACGTGCTCGCCGACGACGACTGGGTGCCATGTCTGCATTCGGTCGGCGCACCGCTCGAGAACGGCGCCCATGACGTGCCGTGGCCGTGCGACGCCGAGAACAAATACATCGTCCACTTCCCCGAGACCCGCGAGATCCAGTCGTACGGTTCCGGCTACGGCGGTAACGCCCTGCTCGGCAAGAAGTGCTTCGCTCTGCGCATCGCCTCGGTCATGGCCCGCGACGACGGCTGGCTCGCCGAGCACATGCTGATCCTCAAGCTCACCAACCCCCAGGGCGAGTCGAAGTACATCGCCGGCGCATTCCCGTCGGCGTGTGGCAAGACGAACCTCGCCATGCTCGTGCCCACGATCCCCGGCTGGAAGGCCGAGACGGTGGGCGACGACATCTGTTGGATGAAGATCGGCGACGACGGTCGCCTCTGGGCGATCAACCCCGAAGCAGGGTTCTTCGGCGTGGCGCCCGGCACGAGCTACGAGACCAATGCGAATGCGATGGACACGCTGTGGGGAAACTGCGTCTACACGAACACCGCGCTCACCGACGACGGCGACATCTGGTGGGAGGAGATGACCGACACTCCCCCGGTCCGCGCCACCGACTGGAAGGGCAACGCGTGGAACCCGGAGATGGAACATCCGGCCGCGCATCCCAATGCCCGGTTCACCGCTCCGGCCGAACAGTGCCCCTCGATTGCGTCCGAGTGGGAAGATCCGGCGGGCGTGCCGATTTCGGCCATCCTGTTCGGTGGTCGTCGCCGCACCACCGTGCCGTTGGTGACCGAGGCGAACGACTGGGAGCACGGTGTGTTCCTCGGCTCGATCATGGCGTCGGAGAAGACGGCCGCCGCCGAAGGCGTCCAAGGCGAGCTGCGCTTCGATCCGATGGCAATGCTGCCGTTCTGCGGCTACAACTACGCCGACTACTTCGCCCACTGGCTGTCGATGGAGAAGGCCACCGATCCGGCCAAGCTGCCGAGGATCTTCTTCGTGAACTGGTTCCGTCGCGGCGACGACGGCCGGTACATGTGGCCGGGCTTCGGCGAGAACAGCCGGGTGCTCAAGTGGGTGTTCGAGCGGGTGAACGGCGACGCCGAGGCGATCGACACCCCGATCGGCAAGCTGCCGACGAAGGAATCACTCGACACCGACGGCCTCGAAATCGACCAAGCCGACCTCGACACGCTCCTGTCGATCGACATCGATGGATGGAAGGCCGCAGTGCCGCAGATCCGCGAGCACTTCGCCCGCTTCGGCGATCGGCTTCCAGCAGCGCTCAACGTCGAGGTCGACGCCCTCGAAGCCAAACTCGCCGACGCCTGACTGTTACTCGTGGTGTCTGACACCACGAGTAACACGTGGGACGCGAAACGGCCCGGTCTCCCCGAGGGTGACCGGGCCGTCTGCTGTTTCGTTCAGTGGATCAGGCGTCGACGGTCAGCACGCTGACTGTCTTGCGGCCCTTCATGTGGCCGAACTCGACCCGGCCGTCGACGAGGCTGAACAGGGTGTCGTCCTTGCCCTTGCCGACGTTCTTGCCAGGATGGAACTTCGTTCCGCGCTGGCGCACGATGATGGTTCCGGCGGTGATCTCGCTCCCGCCGAAGGCCTTCACGCCGAGGCGTTGGGCATTGGAATCGCGGCCGTTGCGGGTGGAACCGCCACCTTTGGTCTTGGACATGAGTGTTCTCCGTTCGGATCGAGCCGGTGCCGGTCAGACTGTGATCGAGGTGATCTCGACCAGGTGGTACTTCTGGCGGTGGCCGTAGCGACGATGTTGGTTGGTGCGGCGTTTGAAGGTGTAGCCGTTGATCTTCGGACCCTTGACCTGGCCGACGATCCTGCCGGTGACCGACGCGCTCTTGAGCTCGTCCGGGGTGGCGAGCACGGTGCTGCCATCGACCACCATGACGGGAGTCAGCGACACGTCGCTGCCCTCGTCGGCGTCGAGCAGTTCAACTCGTACCTGCTGGCCCTGGGCCACTTTTTCCTGCTTGCCGCCTGAGGCGATGACTGCGTACATAGCGTTGTCCGATGCTAGCGGCGGATCTGGCCGCCTCAACCTGCGCAGCGGCTTCAGTCGCGATCCGAGACGGCTTCGGACTCTCGGGCGGCGCCGGCGAAGATCCCTTTGGCCATCAACGAACTCTCGGCAGCGCGCCGTGCCCGGTACACCAACGCTCGGGCCGCATGCACGCCGACGTCGTCCGAGGCCGCCCATCCGGCCAGGTCGGCCAGATGGCACGCCAGGCGGTGATCTCCGGCCTCGGACAGCGCCGTGGCCCGCTCGATCAGCACGCCCGCTCCCCCGGCGAGGTCGGCCAGCTCAGCGGCCAGCACCGCATCGGGCGACGGCTTCAGGCGGCTCGGAGCGCCGTCCCACCAGCCGCCGAACTGCCGCCAGATGTTGCGGACGACGAACTCGGGCTCGTCGTACAACGGTCGCAGGTACGGCTTGGCGAGTACGTCATCGGGCACGTGCACACTGTGGACGATCGTGTCGAGCACCTCGCCCGCATTCATCATGTCCACCACCTCGGCGACCAGGCGCTCGAGCGCACCAGCGATGTCGCCGAGTACACGGGCGACGCGCTCGCGTCCCCCGATCGGCAGGCCATGCGCCGGAAGCAGGAGTTCGGGCTCGCGGGCGATCATGTCTCGCAGTGCGGCTGCCCACTCGATCGGATATCGCTGCACCTTCTGTGGGTTGCCGGCATTCGGGAAGTTCCAGATCACGAAGTCGCCGGTGAACAGCCACTTCTCGTCGGGCAGCCATCCCCACAGATGGTCGTCTGTCTCGCCACGGGCGTGGTGGAGCTCGATGGTGCGATCGCCGACGACCATCGTGTCGTGGTCGTCGACGACATGGTTCGGCCGGGCGGTGGCGCGCGGGATGAAGTCCGGCGCCTCACCTCCCATGCCGAAATCGCCGCGCACGCCACCGAACTGGCGGGCGTTGATCAGCACGTTCCAGTCGTTGGTGTACGCATAGCGGTCGAACCGTGTCTCGACGTTTCGGTGCCCGACCACGGTCATGTCGCCGAACGCAGCGGCGAAGTCGGGGCTGCCGCCGACATGGTCGGCGTGACCGTGGGTGTACACGAGATGGGAGACCGGTGTGTCGCTCCATCCACGGATGGCGGCGACCACGTCGCTACCGGTACGGGCGTGGGACGCATCGAACGCGACCAGACCGTCGCCGGCGTCGAGCACCACCGAATGGCTGAAACTCTCGACGATCGCGAGGCCATCGGCCAATTCGGACAACTCGTTGGTGATCCGGTTGACGGGTTCGTCGACGACGCCCGAGTCGATGACCCGAGACGACAGGGCGAGCAGATCAGCCATACGTGGACGTTAGATCTCGCAGGCGTCGTCGACCGAGCTCGCTGTGCTGCCGGCGCGGAACTCGACCGCGAGCGATTTCGACAACCGGCCCTTGGTGACCACACGCATCGAATCGGCCATGCCGATCAGCGTGGGGGTGATCAGGATCTGGAACCGTTCGTGACGCAGCTTGCGGTACGCGGAGGTGTTCTTGCCCTTCACATTGGTGTCGACCGACACCTCGGCGATCTTGCCTCAACCGGTGGGACGGATGAAGTCGATCGACATCGTGCCGCCCTTGCGTTCGAGCAGCTGTCGGGCCTCGTCGGTGATCTCGATGTCCATCGTCACCCCAACAAGTCGTAGTCGACCAACACGCCTCGACCGTCACAGTCGGGACAGATCTCGGAGTACTCGGTGAGCAGACCCTCTCCGATGCGCTTGCGGGTCATCTCGACGAGGCCGAGCTCGGTGATGTCGAACACCTGCGAGCGGGTCTTGTCGCGCGCCAACCCATCGCGGAACTTGTCGATCACCTTGGCGCGGTTGCCCTTGATCTCCATGTCGATGAAGTCGATCACGATGATGCCTCCGATGTCGCGCAATCTCAGTTGCTTGGCGATCTCTTCAGCGGCCTCCATGTTGTTGTGGAACACCGTTTCTTCGAGGTTCGACTTGCCGACGTTCTTGCCGGTGTTGACGTCGATCACCGTGAGCGCCTCGGTGTGCTCGATGATCAGCGAGCCGCCCGACGGCAGCCACACCTTTCGATCGAGCGCCTTGTGGACCTGCTCGTGGATGTGGAACTTCTCGAACACCGACAGCCCGCCGCCGCTGCCACCATCGGCTCCGGAGCCGCCGTCGTAGAACTCGATGCGGTCGGCCAGTTCCGGATTGAACGCGCCCACGTAGTCGCGGATCTCGTGATACAGCCGCTCGTCGTCGATCACCACGCCGCGGTAGTCGGCATTGAACTCCTCGCGGATCACCCGCACCGCCAACTCCGGCTCGCGATACAGCAGCGCCGGTCGCTGCGTCTTGGCGGCTTTGGCCTCGATCTGCTCCCACTGGCGCAGCAGGATGGTCATGTCAGCGACCAACTCCTCCTCGGTCGCCGTCTCGGCGGCGGTGCGCACGATCAACCCGTGCTGGTCGGGCTTCACCCGGTCGAGGATGCCACGCAGCCGTTTGCGAACGTCGTCGGGCAAGCGCTTGGAGATGCCGTAGGTCTTCGAGTTCGGGATCAACACCACGAAACGTCCCGGAAGCGACACCTCCTGGGTGAGCCTCGCTCCCTTGTGGGCGATCGGATTCTTGGTGACCTGACACGTGATCAGCTGCTTGTTCTTGAGGATGTCCTCGATGCGTGGATCCTTGCCGCCCTCTTCGATGTCCTCTGCGTCGTACTGGACGTCGCCTCGATACAGCACCGCGTTCTTCGGCGTGGCGATGTCGACGAACGCCGCCTCCATTCCGGGCAGGACATTCTGGATACGACCGGTGTAGATGTTGCCGTGGATCTGGCTGACGTCGTCGGCCGGCCGGCTCACGTAGTGCTCGATCAGGTTGCGGCCCTCCAGCACTGCCACCTGGGTCATACCGGAGCGGACCTGCACCGCCATGAAATATCGACCGATCGGCTTGCCGTTGCGTTCGCGCCCACGCCGCTGCTCGAGCGTCGCCTCGTCGAGTTCGCCCCCGTCCGCACGGTCCTTGCCACGACCGCGACCCCGACGGCTCTTCTTCGGACCGCCGCCCGACGACTCGTCTGATCTCTGTGCGGAACTGTCGCCGGAGCCCTGGCCCGAACCCGACTTGGTGCCCGAGCCGCGGCGCTTGCGCCGCTGGTCGCCGCCCGACCGAGCGTCGCCGCCCGACCGAGCGTCGTCGTCCGTCGGCGCCTTGCCTGCTGCAGGGCCGGGAGGGGGCGTGGTGGGCATCGGCATGGTGTCGCCGATGCGTGGCTTGCGCACGAGCGCCTTCTCGGCAGCCTCGGCCGTCGGGCGCCCCTCGCTCATCGGCTCGGGCAACTCGACATCGTTGCGGTCGTCGACCTCGCCGTCGGAGACCCCACTTCCCTGCCCGCTGCCACGACGCCGCTGGCCGCCACGCGAACCGCGCCGCCGCTTCGAACTCGCCGCCGGGTCTGTCGTTTCCTCAGATGCAGTGTCGCTGGTGACTTCGGTCGAACGCTCGGAGTCGTTGTGATCCATGGACGAAATGGTCCCTTCTGGGATGAGCAGCCACGAGGGCGCTCTGTGTGGCTCGAACCGTCCGCATGGTGCAGTGGGCTCTCGCCGATCGTGAACTCCGTCGGTTGACGGATTCGGAACGTGCGCTCGAGTCGGAGGCGAGCGCAACGAAGAAGACAACGGCCAGCACGACCGCCGTTGACCAGGCCGAGACACCGACCAACCCCACAGGCGCAGCGCCTCCGGCACGGACCGGTGCTGTCGTCGGGTTGGAGGTTGTTGCTGTGTCGATGGCCACTCAACCGAGAATTCTACGCGCTCGAAGCGCTCTGCGAGGGATCGACCCGCAATTGGCCGCCCGGGGGCCTCAGCGCATCCGGCGCATGTGGACCGACTGCACCAGGCCGAACAGGGCGAAGTAGACGATCAGTCCCGAACCGCCATAGGAGATGAATGGCAGCGGCAGCCCGGTGACCGGCATGATCTGCACGGTCATGGCCACGTTCTGGAACGTCTGCCAGAGCACCATCGTGAACACACCCGCACAAAAGTAGGTACCGAGCAGGTCGCGCGAGAGGTGTGCGATGCGCCAGATGCGCACCAATGCGATCACGATGAGTCCGAGCACGACCGACGAGCCGACCAGACCGAACTGTTCGCCGATCGCCGCGAAGGGGAAGTCGGCCCACATCACCGGGATGTCGCGACCGTTGGTGAGCGGGCCCTGCAACCAGCCCTTCCCCCACACGCCACCCGTGCCGATCGCCCGCATGGCGTTCTCGGCCTGATACAGATCGTCCGCGTTCGCGGCCCCCGGATTCACGAGGGCACGAATGCGAGCCGCCTGGTAGTCGTTCACCAGTCTGCCGACGAACGCAGCGAGCACCGTCGAGACCGACAGCACCGTGATCAGGGCGATGTAGCGCGCTTTGGCTCCTGCGACCAGCAGCACACCCATGGCCATCGACACGAGCACCGACGCCGAGCCGAGGTCGGGCTGGATGATCACGAGCACCGCTGGCGCACCGACGATCATCAACCCGCCGAGGAAACGGGCGTACGAGACCTCGTCGCTGCGTTCCTGCGCCAAATAGGCAGCCAGCATCAACAACGTCGTGAACTTCGCCATCTCCGCTGGCTGGAAGTTGAACGGCCCGAGGTCGAACGAGATGCGGTCCTCACCTGATGCGACACCGAGCAGGAACAGCAGCGACAAGATCACCAGCGTGAGGCCGTAGAGGAATCGCGCGCGGTCCTTCCACCACTCGTAGTCGACCGACATCACGACGAACATCACCACGGTGGCGATGATCGCGAAGACGACCTGCCGGGTGGCGAAGGCGTAGGGATCCGCCGTGATGCGGGTCCTCGACGCCGAGAACACCACGAAACACCCGATGACCGTCAGCGCGAACTGCACTGTCATCAGGATCCAATCGACGTTGCGGCTCGGGTCGGCCGGACTGGCGCCGATGTTGCCGAGGCCGGAGTCGGGGCGGCGGGAGAGGAACGATGTCGCCAACGGAGACTACTCGTTCGTGAGGACGCTGGAGAACCGACCGTCGTAGCAGCTCGTGTCGGCGAGCTGGCGAGGTTGGGCAGCGACCGTCGACGTGGTGTCGAGGGTGTCGGACAGCCGGACCGGGTCGGCCTGCGTGATACCCGACATCTGCAGGAACATGCACTTGACGACCGGCGCTGCGGCCTGCGACCCGTAGCCGGCCTTCTCGAGGTAGGCGCTGACGGTATAGGGCTTCGACGGGTCACGGCTGTAGGCAGCGAAGGCCGACGAGTCGTTCCACGGATAGTTGCCGGCGCCTTGAACCGTGCCGGTCTTACCGGCGAGCGGGATCGCACTGTCCGGGTAGTAGTAGAACAGGTTCTCGCCGGTCGTAAAGTGGTAGTAGTCGCTGGTGGTGCCTTTGCCGTAGATCACACGGGTGAGTCCGCGGTCGATTTCTTCCCACGACTCCTGCGCCAACGGGAGCTCGCGTACGACCTCGCCGCCGACGTTGGGTTCCTTCGCCAGCGTCGCCTGGGTCAGGTCGGCGTAGCCCTGGATCGCCGAGTCGGGCACGCCGGGCTGGTACACGGCCTTGATGATCTCGGGCTTCATCACGTAGCCCTTGTTGGCAATTGTCGAATACCCCATCGCGAGCTGCAACGGCGACGCCGACAGCAGACCCTGACCAATGGCGAGCTGTACGTTGTCGCCCGTGAAGTAGTTCGACGCCTCCGATTCGCTGATCACACCACGTTCGCCGTACAAGGCCTTCAGTTCGGCATCAGGGACAATGCCGTCGAACGCGTACGGGAGTTCGATTCCGGGGTCGGAGCCGAATCCGAACTTGCGCAGCTCCTCTTGGAGGACCGGCGCGTCGTTCTGGGTCATGATCAGCTCACCGATGCGGTAGAAGAACGCGTCGGATGACACCGCGAGGGCGGTTTCGACGTCGACGCTGCCGTACACACACGGCCGGCCCGTGCCACTGCACGTGGCGTTGCGGTAGACACAGCGCACGACCCCGTCGTTGCACTTGTCCTCTTCGACCGACTCCATACGATACGAACCCTCGTCGCGGTAGTAGTCGTTGATTCCCATGAGTCCGGTGTCGAGCGCGGCGAATGCGACGAACGGCTTGAACGTCGACCCCAGGTTGTAGCGACCCTGGATCGCACGGTTGACGAGGATCGACTCGTCGGGGTCGATCGGGTCGCCGTTCGCGTCGACCGACGGGAAGATCTCGTCGAACTTGCCGCCGCCGAGGTCGGCTTCGAACCACCGGTTGTCGAACGTCGGATAACTGGCCAGAGCGACGATCTGACCGTTCTGGTAGTTCTGCACCACCACCGAACCGGCCGGCGCCTTGTACGGCACTTCGCGCGGGTAGCCGGGGAACACCAGCTCTTCGAAGTTCTTCTCGGGGTCTCGTGGGTTGACCGCCACCTGTTGCCGGCGGAGCTTCAGCTGTGTCTCGAGCGCCTGTTCGGCGAATTGCTGCTGGTCGAGGTCGATCGTGAGCTGGACGTCGTTGCCGTTGATCGGCGGGACGCGGCGTACCTCGCGCACGATCCGGCTGGCGTTGTCGACCTCGTAGGTGACGTAACCCCATGCGCCGTGGAGGTCTTCCTCCATGCTGAGTTCGATACCGAATTGCCCGACCCGCTCGTTCAGGTAATAGCCGTTGCCCTGGTAGAAGTCCTTCGTTTCCTCGGTGATGCGTCCCATGTAACCGATGACGTGGCTGGCAATCGGCGCGAACGGGTAGACACGACGCGACTGCTCGAGGATGGCCACACCGGGAAGGTCTTCGACGCGTTCTTGAATGGCGATGGCAGTGCGCTCGTCGATGTCTTCGGCGACTGGCATCGGCAGGAACGGGCTGTACACCTCGCTGATGAAGCGCGCCTCCATCTCCTCGATCGGAACATCGATCCACCCTGACAATCGGCGGAAGATCTCGGCGCGATTGTCGCCGTCGCGCAGGACCTGCCAGTCGACTCCGACGGTGAGCACGCGGTCGTTGTCGGCAAGGATCCGGCCTTCGGCGTCGAAGATCCGGCCGCGCTCGGGCAGTAACGGGACGGTTCGGAGCTTCGTGGTGTCGACCTTGGCCTGCAGCGCCTCCTGTTCGACGGTCTGCAGGAACCACAGGCGAGCCCCGACGAGGCCGAACAACAGCATGCCGACGAGTGCCAAGACGCCGAGGCGGGCAGCGCGCTTATCCGCGGCCATACCGCAACCGTTGGCTCGTCGACATCCAGATCAGCATGACGATCCATATGTTACAAACGTGTTGCGGGTCCGGTGGGTCAGGGGCCGGACATCTTCGTGACAGCGATCACGCTGGACAACTGCGATATCGACAGATCTTCAGGAGTTCGCCTCACCGACGGGCTGTTTCCACTCGGGCCGACGCATCCGAAGACACCATCGCCCGAGCGGTACCAGCAGTGGGCTCATCACAGCAGCAGCGACAGCGACCACGGCGACCACCACACCGAGCTGACGTTGGAACGGCTCGGATTCGCCGATGAACGCCCGCACGAGTGGGATCATGGCAACACCCGCCGCGGTACCCAGCGCCGTGAAGATCGCCTCGAGCCACCAGTGCGGGTCGGCCGCGATCAGCGCCAGCAGGCCCCCGACCGCACCCGCAATGGTCATTGCGGTGGCGGTCGAGCCGAGCGGTGTGCCTTCGGCGAGGTCGAACATCACGCCGAGAGTGAATCCGACGATGGCGCCTCGCTCACTTCCGCCGGCCACCCCGGCGGCCGCTGCCATGGCCATCATGATCTGAATGATCACACCGCCGACCTGCATCTCGACGAAGATCGTGCGTTGCAGTGCGAGCAGTATCAGCCCGAGGGGAATCACCCGCACGAGCGGGCCCTGCACGAACGACGCGAACATCGGCGCTCACTGGTCGACTTCGGACAGCGGCTTGTAGAGCACCACTCTCACGAAGTTCAGACGGCCGAGGTCGGCGTACAGCTCGACGTCCAACAACGGCCCCCGCGACCCCGGGCGGTCGGCCCGGTTGACGACACGGCCGACGGGGATGCCGGTGGGAGCAAGGCTCTCGGATCCACCAGCGGTCTCCACGAGGTCGCCTGCCACGAGTTCTGACAACGACGGCGAATCCTGCAGTAACCCGATCTGCGGCAGGCGCAGGCGCCCGCGTCCTTCGAGCACGCCGTACTCCTTGTCGATGACCTCGGCGATCGTGGTCGTCGTGGTCGTCGTGGGCTCTGGTCCTGTACTGGACGTGACGGTCGACGGGTCGGCGGTATCGGCCTCGAGCGCTGTCGTCGACGACTGCTGCGCTGCGAGTTCCTCGAGACCGGCGATCTGCTCCGCTGTGAGCGGCCGACCTGTCGCAGGATCGAGCACCGGTTCGCCGTCGGGTCCGAGAGCGGTACCCGGCAGGGTGGTGTCCGGCACGGGCGAACCGTCGGGCAGCGTCACCCCCGGCACGATCGGGACGGGCCGCGCCGGCATCGTGGTGGAGGTGGTGGTCGTCCCGC
Organism: Acidimicrobiales bacterium; assembly: GCA_038321235.1. Classification (GTDB taxonomy): domain Bacteria; phylum Actinomycetota; class Acidimicrobiia; order Acidimicrobiales; family Ilumatobacteraceae; genus Sva-07. The sequence continues at coordinate 30,212 of JBBQEU010000026.1, forward strand.
CGTCGACAACCTCGGACGGGCTCAGACCCGAGGGCGAGGTGTTGGTCGGGACCGCCTCGTCGGCGACAGACGCCGAGGTCACTTTGACCGCCACCTTGTACCGGCCGTCGGTGACCAGCATCACCCGGGCGGAACTGCGCGTCACCTGGGTGACCTTGCCAACCAGGCCGGCCTGGTTCACCACGGCCATGCCGACTTCGATCCCGCTGGTGCTGCCCCTGTCGATCTCGATCACCTGATCGAGGTTGTTGGCGGAGTAGCCGACGACACGCGCCACCTCGGTGTCGATCCCCGACAGCGACGGAAGGCTGTAGAGCGCCTGGAGTTCCTTGCCCTCGATCACCGCTGCCTCGGCGGCTGCACGGGTGCCGATCAGCCGGTCGAGCTGCTCCTGCAGGGCCAGATTCTCGCGTTTGACATCGTCGTAGTTCGTGATGCCGTGCCAGATCCGCTCGATGGGGTTCGTGACGACCCCGGTGGCGGTCTCGACCGGTCGCATCACCTGTGCGAATCCCTCGCGGCCGGCGTCGATCACCGGATTGCCGCGGACGTCGAGCGTCAGCAGCAGCGTGGTGGTGAGCAGCAGCGCGAGGATGACTCGTTTGCGCCCGACGGAGTAGATGGCCATGGTCGTGTGGGAGGTCGTGGACGCCGCTGCGTCAGTCCTCGCCGCCGAGGGACATCAGTCCCCGCATGGCGTCGATGTTCTCGAGGGCCCTGCCGGAACCGATGACGACGCTGTAGAGCGGTTCGTCGGCGATGCGGATCGGCATGCCGGTCTCGTGTTCGAGACGTTGGGCGAGACCGCCGAGCAGCGCGCCGCCACCGGTGATGGTGATGCCGTCTTCCATGATGTCGGCC